>DIET01000017.1 GCA_002418765.1 Peptococcaceae bacterium UBA5767
TGTCCTACGTCCTGTGAACAGTTTATACAACAGCCGAAAAATGGTCATCACTTGAAGAAATAGCTTTACATCTTGGCGTAAGCAAAGACACGCTATACAGATGGACTGCAAAAAAAACAGATGCCTGCCCATAAGATCGGTCGGCTCTGGAAGTTTAAGATCAGTGAAGTAGATGAGTGGGTTAAAAATGGCGGAGCTTTAGAAAAGTAAAGAGCTCTTTAATAAATACAGAACTTTAATTGAGGAGGATGATGAAGTTATGGCAGTAGCCAATACTGCAAATGTAGGATTCGAAAAGCAAATATGGGATGCAGCTTGTATACTGCGTGGGAATATGGATGCATCTGAGTATGAATGTACAACACCATTCGCCATCATAGTGCGCTAGGATACAAACCGCCTGCATCGGTTGTCCACATGACATCCGGCTAAGCAAAAAGAGGATAAATCTCTTCTTGTTGGTGGTATGGAGATCGGGGGAACGTCATATCCAGACAAGTATCGGTTGATGGTACCGGGTTTGCCTTCTTGATTGTTTGGTATGCGTGGAGATGGCGTAAATAAAATAAAGGAGAAAATTATGAAAATTAATATTTCTGACAAGAAAAGAGCAGTTTATATAGGAATTATGATTCTTCTCGCATACGGTGTTTTGGTGAGTGGAATGACTCAAGCAAAGGTCCCCGTATTAATTGCCGACATGATTAGCGGTTTGTCCGTAATCGGGATTGCCGTTCTGATGTACCCATTATTTAAGCCCTTTAACAAAATCGCTTCTGGGATATATCTAGGCCTAAGATCTATAGAAGGCCTTCTGATGATTATCGCAGGATTCGTTTTTCTCACGTCTCCAGCTAACAGAGGAATGATATATGACAAAATCCAAATCTGGCCGTTTATTCTTGGTGCTTTTGTTTTCTACTATCTATTCTATGTAAGCAAGTTGATTCCTCGGTTTATCTCTGTGTGGGGTATCGCAGGAACAGCTGTGCTTGCGATATCTACTGGACTTAAGCTCTTCGGCCAAAGTTTTCCGGTTCTCGATTACTTCCTCGTACTAATCATCACAAACGAGATTTTCTTGGCTATTTGGCTAATGGTAAAGGGGTTCGACGAATCTGCAATAAAGAATGCCTAACATGAGGGGACTCACAAAGTGCGGTAGGATTCTAGTTGTAACGCAGCTTATTCGTTTACTTTTTGGAGGGTATATAGCAGGGATGGATCAGTACCGCTTTAACGACATTGGAAGCGCAGTACAGGTCCTGTTGATATATGGGCTGATTGGTATTTTCACAACATTGTTTATCCTGGGTAAAAGATTCGCCCTTATGGGATTAATAGTCCTAGATTCTATTTTCATAGTATTACAACTTGTTTTTTCAACCCTTGCTCTGACTCAAATAGTTGACCCAGGTCCTCATGGCACGTTGGCCAACTGGTGGGCTACGCTATTGATGCTTATATTCTCTCTACTAACAATCATATACGCACTCAAAGCTTACAGAGAAACTACTACCGAGGAGTGCTAACAAAAGACCTCTGAATTGACCTGCTCCCCGAAATTGTGGTCCACTCCAAATGTCAGAATAATATAAAATGGAAAGAAATGAAGAAGATTGGAAAATGAGTTGGCTTGTAAACTAAATCGGGGGAAGCCCATTGAAATGAAAAAGGTAATAATTATAATACTTGTATTATTTATCATTTCCTTGACCGGCTGCAGCGAGTTAACACCGGATGCTAATACTTTGGCGCCAGTACATTTTGACTCGATCGATGAAATTTTAGCAGAAATTGAGATACGAAACGCTCCCTCATACGATGAATTAGATTCGCAAAATCTAAAGGATATTGATACATACTATCAATTAGCTGATATTCCAGACGATATGAAATTTTCACACTTTAGCGTAGCTCCTGCATATATTGCAGCAGTATGCAATTGAATATGACGATAAAGAATATTTTTCTAAGTTCCCCGATCATGTGACTTCGGAGGAGGAACTCAAAACTCTGTCTTTTGTGACTCATCGAAATGCTGGACAGATTGCATATGATGCGCTTGTGCGTAGAAATCTGGAAAATGGTACAATGGTTAGTATAGGGAAATTTCTGAAGTGCATTACATGGAAACAGTGATCAATGAAGAAGTTATGTTCAGGGATTACTGGTTTGTAGTTAAGGATCAGTTATTCTGCATGAATGTATCGGGGAATGTGAGTGATGAAGTACTTTCAAAGCTCATTGAGAACATTGAAAAGATTGAGATACCATAAGCACTGAATTTCAAATTGATCTGCTCTCCAAAAGACGGTTCATTCCAAATGTGAGAATGGCATATTCTGAAACGCAACGGAGAAAACCAGAAAACGAGGGGGAGGCCGTTTCTGGGAAAATTATGAGTATAAATGAAATAAAAGGGGATTATTATTATGTCAATCCTATCGCTTTAGAGAGAATAACACATCTTTATTGTCAAAATAAAAGGGTAATTACTCGAACAAATACCGATAATTTTGATGAAATTCTATATCTTGAAATCGGCGCAACTTTTGTAGGATCTATTTTCCAAAACCACGATAAAGAAGATTATGTAAAAAAAGGTGAAGAAAAGGGGTATTTCACTTTTGGAGGTTCTACTGTAGTTATTTTTATTAAAAAAGGAAAGCTTAAAATAGATAAAGATCTTCTTAAGAATACTAAAGAAAATGTTGAGACAAAGATTTTTATGGGTGAAAAAATAGGCGTGAAGATTTAAATAAAGGGTTGCTAACTCTAATAATAGAGAAGAAGCCCATTAAATAATAGTTTATTATAAATGTGATAAACATTTCTATATGCACCTTGCAGATAGGACAGTAGTATTCAAGAGCACCTGTTAATGTATAACCATAAACATCACAGACATGAACAGTATCTTGGTCAAAATCTTTATTTTCATCAACCATAGCTTTTGCTTTTGAAAATAAATCAGCATGAGTTTTTTCCGTAATAATCTAAATATGGTATCTCTTAAAAAGAAAAATCATTAGGTTATTATGAGATATTTATATAGAACAACAATTTATAAAGTTGGTGGTAATCTGTATAAGGAATTCATTATCAACTCAAATGATAGTATCAGAAAAGCCTGTTCTTTTATCGAGATAGTGAAAGTCAAATATATTATATGTATATCCAAAATCTAATTGACAAAGATACAAAATGACATAATTGTTAAAACATTATTAGGATACATTTTGAATATAATGTGCAGCAGTTACTACAACTTGACTTCTCTAGATTTCTATCACATTACTAGATATCAATCAAAGGATTGGAGGTAATGCGAATGACGAATGAACAAAAAGAGAAGATCATTGAATTGCGGAAGTTAGGCATAGGATATCTCAACATAGCTATGGCGATGGACGTTTATAGAGATAAGGTTAGAAACTTTTGAAAAGCTCAAGAGTTGGATGGCTATGGTAAGAAAAAAGTTAAAAACAAAAGTGGAGATGCTCAAACAGTGACAGAGATATTTGTGTCAAAAAATGCTGTATTATTTTATGCCGAGGAAAGGTGAAGACTAATGAAAATTAAAAGGATACTTGTACGTTTCTTAGGTATAGCGACTTTAGTTTTTGTTGTAACAGCAGGGGTTACATATCTGTACAGCTTTATTGTACACGGGTTAGGTGATGTAGATTGGGAAACGGCATTTCGTTCGGCTATTATACTGGGTATTGTGTTGAGTGTTACGAGAGAAAAGAAACCCTTGAAATGACTGAAAATCTATTCATTCATGAACTACGCTCAATATGGTCATAGCAATAAAAATTTAGACAAATTGCTCAATTCATCACTTGCACATATTGAGTACAGTCCGAAAATTTTGAGAATGATCGAAGAGCAACGGGATACATAGGTTTAAAAAGATCTGCAATGTGAAGGGCAGGAAGTTTCTAACCGCAGAATCAAGCGAATAATGGACGTAAATAACTGGTATAGAAGCAAGTGAATCAGATGAAGATTCAAGCGAACATTACTGATTGGGGCACCAATTTGAATGCTTAAAAAAGAACAACAAGGGGATAGAAATTGAGAGATGTCCCCTTAGGTTTGGTAGCACGATTTGTTAAATTATATAAGACTTATGTGATACCGCACGTTGAGACGGTAGTATTGATGTCAAGGATTGAAAGATAGAAAGTCTTAAAAAGCTCTGAAAAGAAGTATTATCAGCCGGATTCGTATTACACCGAAAAATCTCATGAGGGGACTATGTATGAGAAGGAAGTAATTAACTTTGAGAAGCGGAAGTGTACATCCTTTCCATCTCGTAATGGACTATATGTCGCAGAAATTCTTTTATTGGAGTACTGCACATATGGCACTTACCCTGGTCCAAAGAATGGGTACCCGGGATTTTGGTGGTTTCAGTATGGTATCAGAGATGTAGGTGAAATGCTTAGAAGTCTTGAGGTGCGTGGATACATCGAGTTTGCATCTGCCAAGGATTCAGTTTCCAAATTAACTATCGCACAGTTGAAGGAAATATTGATCGAACACGGTTTGTCGACGAGTGGTAAAAAGTCAGATCTTGTTGAAAGAGTGGTTTCTAATGTTTCCGAGGAGAATTTACTCGGACAAGGCATAGAGCGCAAATATAAATTAACAAGCGCAGGAAAGCTGGAACTGACAGAGAATGAATATTTTTCTTATATGCATAAGCATCCTTGTACAGCCATCGAAGACGATAGTTTTGAATATTCTTTCAATATATTGAGCATCAATAAAATACTTGGTCATGGAGATAAGAGCAACTGGAGAGAAGTCGTTGATCGTGAAAAGAAAAAGAGTGATGACTTCTTTGAGCGTGAAAACAAAGCCTTCATGACTAACTTGAAAAAGATTGACCCAGAAGGTTACAAAATCTTAAAGGGACAAGATGATCAACTTGCTGCAATCCAGAAGGCGGAGTTAAAATATGAGTCTGATAAGAATTTTGATGCACTCATCAAATTCTGGGAGAATATATGGACAAATGGGGGCTTGAAGTTCGAAGGTTCAGGTTGGCACTTCAGACTTCCAGATTTGTATATCGAGGCAAAAAGATTTGATGATGCCCTCACGATAGTGCAGACAATTAAAATGACAAAGGAAAATTATGCTGATAAGGCAGACAGCTACATTACTAAAATCGAAACACAAAAAATCAAGGCGTCTTCAAAGAAAAAATAAATTCATCCATTCTTATGAAATATGAATCAATTGGTATTTTCCCGCAAACAGACAAAGGCTCAACTTAAGCATGATATTTTCCCGCGAACTTAAGGTTGCAAAATCAATATCTGATATCAATGCCATCAACTCGAGCCATGTGGAGACGGTAGTATTGATGTCAAGGGTAGAGAAGTAAGAATGTAGAAATGTGAGTAAATAAGCACTTTCCGTGATTTGAGATCTGGCTCCAAGCCGGAAGGATAGTCACGGTTTTTGTTTTGTGGGAACTTATCTAAGAATAGTAAAGCGTAAGTTTGAGTGGATAGATTGACTTTTGGGCTTATGAGTTGATAAGATAACTGACAAAAACGGGGTGAGTTTACAGGATTATTGTCAAAAAAATAGAAAACATTCACACTTCATATTGACCGAGACAATAAAATGAAGTACAATAAATATTAGGTGGGATTATAGCCCTGCATCAGGAGGTGAGAACTTGATAGGATTAGAATATATTTTAAACCTCTATAACCTTCAACATATAGAACTTGCAGAAAAACTTGGCATTAAAAAACAAAATATAAACATGTGGGTGAAAGGGCGACAGAATATTCCAAAGAAATATCTACCAGTTTTAGAAGAACTCTTTGGTATTGATCAGTCCTACTTTGGACGTGAGCTTTCAGAAATTGAGCAGTTAGAAATCCAGAAGGAAAAGCTGAAAAGAGATCTGAAGCCTGTAATCAAAAAGCATGAACAGCAGTTTTCTTTGGGAGAGATTAATGATCTTGTTGAAGTTCCCATCTATGATAAAGAAGAAATGAATGCCATAGAGCGAGATATAGAAAAGGTTAAGCTGGTATCTAAGTTTAAGGCCGCGATGGATGTAGTAGACAATAATCCATACTTGGAGACCTATAAGCTCATCGTAGAACTACTTGAAAAAGTGCAGCATGAATCAGTTCTACACAAAACGATTGAAGCATTGGCCCACTATTATGAAGTCTTACCTGATTGGGTAAGCAGCGAACCGGAACAAGAAGGTTTTGAAAGTGAAATATTTGAAGTCTTTGATGATCATAACTATTAAACATTTGGAGGGAATATAATGGCTGAAAACACAGGAAACATTGGATTTGAAGAGACACTTTGGAAAGCGGCAGATAAGCTGAGAGGCAGCATGGACGCCAGTGAATATAAACACGTGGTACTGGGACTGATTTTCCTTAAGTACATATCCGATAAATTTGAAACTAAGTTTGATGCGCTTGTAGAAGAAGATGCAGGTTTTGAAGAGGACCGAGATGAGTATGAAGCAGAGAATATCTTTTGGGTTCCTAAAGAAGCGAGATGGTCATTTATCAAAGACAACGCAAAAGACTCTAAAATTGGTCAGTTCATTGATGATGCCATGATTCTCATTGAAAAAGAGAATACATCTCTTAAGGGTGTTCTGGATAAGCGCTATGCAAGGCCAGAAATTGACAAAAGAAGGCTTGGAGAACTGATTGATCTTATTTCAACCATCAAGCTACATCAAAATGGGGAAAAGGATTTATTGGGTAGAGTATACGAATATTTTCTTGGGCAGTTTGCAAGCGTAGAAGGAAAAGGCGGTGGAGAATTCTACACTCCTACCAGTGTAGTTAAGACTTTGGTTGACATGATCGAGCCCTACCAAGGTAGAGTCTACGACCCCTGCTGTGGATCGGGCGGTATGTTTGTACAGAGTGAAAAGTTTGTGGAAGATCATCAAGGGAAAGTTGAAAACCTTTCTATCTATGGTCAGGAAATGAACTCTACAACCTGGAAGCTTTGCAAGATGAACTTGGCTATTAGAGGACTTGATGCTAATCTAGGACCACACCATGATGATACCTTCCATCACGACCTTCATAAGACATTAAAAGCAGACTACATCCTTGCCAATCCACCATTTAATATTAGTGACTGGGGAGGTAATCAACTTACAGATGATGTGAGATGGAAGTTTGGTATTCCACCGGCAGGAAATGCTAACTACGCATGGCTTCAGCATATGGTTTATCATTTAGCGCCAAATGGCAGTGCGGGGATCGTTCTTGCGAATGGCTCCCTAAGTACCAATACATCTAATGAAGGTGAGATTAGAAAGAAATTATTAGAAGGAGATATGGTCGATGCCATTGTTGCCCTTCCGGATAGGCTGTTCTATTCAACAGGCATTCCAGTTTCACTATGGATTCTGAACAGAAATAAGAAGGATAATCCGAAGTTTAGATCGAGAGAACATGAAGTCCTCTTTATTGATGCACGACAGCTAGGAGAAATGATTGATAGAAGACACAGAGAGCTAAAAGAGGAAGATATCAGCAAGATTTCTGAAACCTATCATGAATGGAGAAACATTGAAGGGGAGTATGAAGACATCAAGGGTTTCTGTAAATCAGCCAAAATTGAAGACATCAGAGAACATGAATATGTACTAACACCTGGAAGGTATGTAGGCATTGAAGATGTAGAAGATGATGGCATATCATTTGATGAAAAAATGGAGAATATGACTGCTGAACTGGCAGAATTATTTGCAAAATCACATCACCTTGAAGATGAAATTAGAAAGAATCTTGGGGGGATTGGTTATGAGCTTTAAAGATGTAAAATTTGTTAAACTTGGTTCGATTACAAAATGGACATCTGGAGGAACACCATCAAAAAAAAATAAAGATTTTTGGGATGGTCGTATTCCATGGATAAGTGCGAGAAACTTAAAATCTAACTTTATTTATAGTTCAGATATAACAATTTCAGAACTTGGATTAAAGAATGGTTCAAGACTAGCGCCTGTTAAATCAATACTGTTATTAGTGAGAGGAAGTGGCTTGTTTAACGATATTCCTATTGGTCTGGTGGAAAAAGAAGTTGCATTTAATCAGGATTTGAAATGTATACAGGCTGATTCTGAGACAGTTTTACCCGAGTATATATTCTACTGGCTTCTTGGCAGCAAGCAATTACTTCGTAGTATTCTTGAAGTAACAGGAATTGGAGCAGGCAAGTTTGATACAAAACTATTACAAAATTTAAAGATACCATTACCTTCGATAGAAGAGCAAGAATTAATAGTTAAACTGTGTGATTCAATTTCTCGTAAAATAGAAATTAATGAACGGATTAGTCAATTGCTTGAAAATATTGCACAAGTAATATTTAAACAGTGGTTTGTAGATTTTGAATTTCCCAACGAAGATAGTGAACCATATAAGTCCAGTGGTGGAGAAATGGTTGAAAGCGATCTTGGGATGATCCCTAAGGGATGGGAAGTAAAAGAACTAGGAGAAGTTATTGATATACATGATTCAAAAAGAATCCCACTGTCGAAAAATGAGCGGGAAAAACGAGAGAAAATATATCCTTACTATGGTGCAGCTTCATTAATGGACTATGTTGATGAGTATATATTTGATGGAATATACGTTTTGTTGGGAGAAGATGGAACTGTTGTAAATGAAGACGGATCACCAGTATTACAATATGTTTGGGGAAAATTCTGGGTAAATAATCATGCTCATGTACTTACTGGAAAGTTAAAGGATTCAGTAAACTTTCTATATATCTTGCTTAAAAGTATAAATATTAGAAGTGCAGTGACTGGGGCAGTTCAACTCAAGATTAATCAGAAAAATTTATGTAGCATTAAAATTGTTCTGCCAAAAGATATTACTTTGATTTCAAAGTATATAAGTATTACTGATCAGATTTTCAAAAAATATAGAGTAGCAAGCGAGGAAAATGAAGCTTTAACAAAACTTCGTGATACCCTTCTTCCCAAACTAATGTCCGGTGAAATCAGAGTTCCCCTGGATGAGGACGGTGATGCATCGTGAAGTTTGGCTTTAGAAAACCTAGTTTAAAGAAAAGAATCTCTGCAAGAACCAGCATCAAAAGGCAAGTGGTGCATCGGGCAGGGATAAAGATGCCGCGGGGATATGGATTTCTGAGGAATCCCAAGAAAGCGGTTTATAACAAAGTATATAATCGGACATCATTTGATATATTCAAGACACTTAAGAAGCTGTTCAAATAATCACTCATTCAAGGTCAGTTAGATGAATGGAGAAGTGGAGGTGCGGGGTGATCAATAAAACAATAGAAATTAATCAAATGACTGCTTTGGAAATAAAAGATTGTCTGGGAGGTGGTAGTGGTGAGTAGTGTAAATGGTATTTTTACAGAAGCGATGCTGGAAGAAGCAGCTATAGAAATATTACAGAGTCTTGGCTACGATTATGCCTTTGGCCCAGACATTTCTTTAGGTGGAGATTATGAAGAAAGAAAAGATTATCGTGAGGTTATCCTTTCATCAAGAGTCAAAGACGCACTCTTTAGGATCAATCGAGATCTTCCCAGAAAGGCCCTTGATGAAGCTTATCGTCAACTGATTACATTCAACAGCCCAATGCTGGAAGAAAACAATCGATATTTTCATCAGTTAATGACAGAAGGGATAGAAGTATCCTTTAATGAAGGTGGGCATATTCGCACCAAGAGAGCCTACATCATAGACTTTGAAAACATGAGTAATAATGAGTTCGTGGTCATCAATCAATTTACCATCATTGAAAATGAAGAGAGAAGACCTGACCTCATTGTGTTTGTGAATGGACTACCTCTTGTGGTTATCGAATTAAAGTCTGCCAGTGATGAAAATGTAGGGATTGATGGTGCCTATAATCAGATCCAGACCTATAAACGAGACATTCCATCCCTTTTTAACTATAACGCTTTTTGTATCATATCAGATGGAATCAATGCAAAAGCTGGAACCATTACCTCCAACGAAGAGTGGTTTATGAACTGGAGAACCGTTGATGGAGAAGATATTGCACCATTGTCCCAGCCTCAGTATGAAGTTTTACTCAATGGTATGTTCCAAAGGGACAGATTACTAGATATCATTAAAAACTTTCTTCTCTTCCAGGAGTCAAAAGAATCTGAGAAGGATATCGATGGGAAGAAGATAGGGGATAAAAAGTCCATCATCAAAATTTTGGCGGCATATCACCAGTATTTTGCTGTAAAGAAAGCCATTGAAAAAACAAAAGAAGCGACAAAGGAAGACGGCGATCGGAAGATCGGTGTTATTTGGCATACCCAAGGTTCTGGCAAGAGTTTCTCCATGGTGTTCTATACCGGTGGACTTGTGAGAGAACTTAATAATCCAACCATCGTGGTCATCACTGATAGAAATGATTTGGATGATCAGCTCTTTACAACCTTTACCAAATCAAAAGATATTCTGCGTCAGACACCGAAACAAGCAAGTGTAAGAAAACTTTCAGATAACCAAAGAACAAATTATGTGGGTGGGAATAGCACTGAGGTAAATGGGCTTTATGACCTCTTAAATGATAGAGAGTCCGGCGGTATTATCTTTACCACCATCCAAAAGTTCAAACCAGAAGAAGGCGAGATGCCAGTACTTACTGACCGAAAAAACATCATCATTATCGCAGATGAAGCACACAGAAGCCAATATGGACTAGAGGCCAAAGTGGATTCTAAAACTGGTGAAGTGAGCTATGGCTATGCGAAATATCTAAGAGATGCACTACCCAATGCCTCTTTTATCGGCTTTACAGGGACGCCAATTGATCTAGAAGACAGGTCAACTGTAGCCATATTTGGTCATACCATTGATACATATGATATGACCCAGGCTGTAGAAGATGAAGCAACGGTACGTATTTATTATGAAAACCGCATTATTAAACTGGAAACAGATGAAGAAGAACTGACGAAAATTGATGATGAATTTGAAGAGATTACAGAAGGCCAGGAAGAATTTGAGAAGGATAAAAACAGAGCCAAATGGTCCAGGATGGAATCCATTGTTGGATCTCCAAACAGAATCAAAAAGCTTGCTGAAGATATCGTCAATCACTACGAAGAAAAAGCGAAGAGCATCGATGGAAAAGCCATGGTGGTCTGCATGAGCCGCAGAATCTGTGTGGAACTCTATGATGCCATAACAGCCTTAAGACCCGATTGGCATCATGATGATATCGATAAAGGGAAGATCAAAGTTGTCATGACCGGCAGTGCGGCAGACAATGAAAAACTGCAGAAACATCTAGGTGGCAAACAACGTAGGGATTTACTGGCAAAACGCATGAAGGACAATAGTGATGAGTTAAAAATCGTTATTGTAAGGGACATGTGGCTCACTGGATTTGATGTGCCATCCATGCATACCATGTATATCGATAAGCCTATGAAAGGGCATAACCTGATGCAAGCCATTGCAAGGGTTAATCGTGTCTTTAAGGAAAAATCTGGCGGGGTGGTGGTTGACTATATCGGAATTTTAGAAAGCTTAAAGAGCGCCTTAAAGCAATACACCAATACGGATCGTCAAAATACCGGTATTGATACCAATGTTGCTGTTGCTGTTATGCTTGAGAAACTGGAAATTTTAAGAGATATGATGCATGGCTATGATTACTCGAAGTACATGGGTAACTCGCAAATGGAAAGAATGCGGACCATTGTTGGTGGTATGGACTTCATTCTCGGAAAGAAGGAAGAGGAACAAAAGGAATTTAAAAAGACAGCTCTTGAGCTAGGTAAGGCTCATGCCCTATGTGCGGCAACGGATAAGGGGAAAGAAAAGGCTCTTGAAGTCAGTTATTTTAAAGCAGTTAAAGCTAGCCTTGTTAAGCTGAAGGAAAAAGACAAAACACCGTTATCAAAAAGAGAAATTGAAGCAAGACTTCATCAAATGCTTGAGCGGTCTATCATCTCAGAAGATGTTATTGACGTGTTCGATGCCATGGGAATCAAGAGGCCGGAGATTTCAATCCTTTCTGAAGAGTTCTTAAAAGAAATACAGGGAATGAAACAAAAGAACTTAGCGGTAGAGATGCTTAAAAAATTATTAGAAGGCAACATCAAAACCATGGAAAAGAGAAACCTTGTGAAGTCAGAAAAGTTCTCTGAGAGGCTGACAAAGGCTTTAAATAAGTATCGAAACCAAGCACTTACAAATGCAGAAGTGATTGAAGAGCTTATTAGAATGGCCCATGACATCAAAAAGATGCGTGAGGAAGAAGCGGAGCTGGGTCTAAGTGACGATGAAATTGCTTTCTATGATGCACTGACAGCGGATGATATCGTAAAAGAACTCATGGAAGATGAAACGCTTAAGAAAATCGCTCATGAATTGACTTTAGCCATAAGAAATAACATCACCATTGATTGGAGTGTCCGTAAAAGTGCACGAGCCAGCATGAGACGTGTGATTAAGAGGCTTCTAAGCAAGTATGACTATCCGCCAGATCAAGCTTTAAAAGCTATGAATATCGTCATGCGGCAAGCAGAGAAAATGGCTGGAAATGTGTATGAAGAAGTTATCTGGTCAGAGAGAGTTGCAGAAGAACCTGGGGAATTTATAACGGAATAATGAAAGGATTGAATTACATGGCAGATATAAAATATGAAATCAAAGAAACCGTGGGCACTCTTTCAGAAAACAATAAAGGCTGGTCTAAGGAACTGAATTTGATTAGCTGGAATGACAGGGAACCTAAATATGATATTAGAGATTGGGCTCCTGAACATGGGAAAATGGGCAAAGGTGTAACCTTAAGTGTCGAAGAACTTAAGAAACTTAGGGATTTGCTGAATGATTTGAAACTTTAGGAGGGGGGAGATCATGTACAGTATTAAGGGGAAGCAAGCTGACAGGATTGAACCGGTTACCTTTTCAGAATTGAATATGACTGAAAATGATATAGAAGAAATTTTAAGAAACAGTATTGATATGATCTGTGATGAAGAAGAGTCCATGCTTATTGTCGGTAGATAAGTCAGAAATGAAAAGAATGGAAGGAGTGACTTGACTGCAGTCGATAACAACGGAAATATTGTGCTGATTGAAATCAAGAGGGACCGGAAAGATATTGAGCATCGCAAAGAAGCGTTTGAGTTCCAGGCATTAAGATATGCTGCCAGCTATGCGAAAATTAAGTCTGTGGATGAATTGGTAGATAAAGTTTTTGCTGCCTACATTGAAAAGTATAAGGAGGAATTTGACCTTGGAGCTTTAACAGCAAATGAAAAAGCTGTTAGGGTCCTACGTGAATTTCTTGATAAAAACTATAATTTGGCTAGGTGAGACATGACAGAAGGAACATTTTCTTGATGGATGGTAGGCTTCTTCAGTAGTAGCGACATGTTTCTATGTCAAAACCAATGAAGTTTTCATTGGTTGATAGATATGGCATATGAGGAGGAATAATTTTGAAAAAGAAATTGATTCAAGTGCTTTTCATGAGCATCATGGTATTCTTATTGGCTGCCTGTGAGATCATGGGCCTTGGCGGTTCTACAGAAGACAAAGATGTTACTTTGCTTTTAGATTATATAGGTGAAGAACTGGCTCCAATTGAAGCTTTGGGAGAATTGCCTGAGCCAAAAATCAGCAATCGGTTGTATTACTATGATAATGCGAAGGTGCAGGGGTATTTCAGAGGCTTTCATCTGGGCGTGGAATTGACCGAGACCAATCAGATACAAAGAATTTATCTGCAGCCTTACGGGGATCATATCATTTCAGTATATGGTTTCACACTGGGAGATTCGGTGAGTACGACTGAGGCATTGTTTGGAGAAGGGAAACGAACCACATCTACCACTGGTGGTGTAAACTATGAGTACATCACTTACCAGGATCAGCAATATGATATCCAGTGTACTCTTCAATCGGATACCATCGTGGCTGTATCCATTTCTCCTTTATGGGTACAAATGGAACAAGATGAGCCGAAGCACATCATTAGTGCAGTTTGGACAAACAAAGAAGCAATCGATAATTTAGGCCAACCACTGGAGCTGGTTACCGAGGAGGTAGACAGTGATTATGCTTATCGTACCTTGATGGCTTATGATGGGATCCAATATCAATATGACCACAATCGATTTCCTTTTAACTCTGTCAATGTCGCCGATGAAATAAACATTACTTCCCCAGTCTACCAATTGTTGGGCTTGGATGTGCAGGTAGGTGATTCTGCCAGCGATGCTTTTGGACTGGCAGAGAGCCAGTTTGCATATGCCTTAGATGAGGAAGGAGCCCCCATTCCTTATACATTCTTATATGTGGAACCTGGACGCAGTACTCCGGGAGGCCGGACCACTTGGCATCTTCATTTCACATTGAATAAACAAGTCGATATTGATTCTGACACTGATTTACCTGAGGATTTGCGTATTCTGGGTATTCATTTATGGACACCTGGAACATGATGAATGAAAAGAGCATACGCATGAAACAGGCGATTTTACAGAGAAAATCAGTGAGAACCTATATGGATAAACTCCTGACCCAAATGGATGAGGAAAAAGTCAAACATTATTTGGCGCAACAAGACAATGGAAAAGGTCCTTTTGGTAACAGGGTGAAGATCGTTTTACAATCAGCGATATCTGTGGAAGGCCAGAAAATATTCGGAACGTACGGTGTCATTCGAAATGCTCCGGCTTACCTTATTGCACAATGTTCCCCCAAACGATATGCTCTGATAGATTGCGGTTATGTTTTTGAACGATTGGTTTTGTTTCTGGAGAGTAATCGTCTGGGAACCTGCTGGTTAGGAGGAACATTCGAGCGACATAAAGTGAAGGTAGAGCTTATTGATGACGATTGGATTATTCCTATTGTATCACCCGTTGGCTATACACGTGAAAAACGCACTCTGCAGGACATGATGATGCGCCAGATGGCCAAATCTCATATGCGTAAAAGCATCGATGAACTGTTTGTTTGTGGGCCTAACAAAAAGATTATACAAGATGAATCGTGCAGAGAAGAATGTGAATACCTTCGGTGGGCTCCCAGTGCCAGCAATCAGCAGCCTTGGCGGGTTTGGTTTTGTGATGATTTGGTTCATTTCTTTGTAAAACGAACCAAAGGATATGGCAAAGCTTTGCCTTTTGATATTCAGATGGTAGATATGGGTATTATTCTGGCGCATTATCAAGCGATTCATCCGGGATCAGTTTACGAAATATTGGAGGATATACCTCTTTGGGAGGGATGCGAGTATATTGCCAGCAGCAGAGTAAGTAAGGAAGTAGACGCATAGAAGGCTAATAGAGAGAAGCCAGCAAGATGTTGGCATACATGAAGGGATAAATAGAAGGCATGGACCATTTGGCCCATGCCTTCACTGCTTCTATAGTCCTTTATTTTTGTTGTACTTGGCTCGCTCCTGGGCCATAAGGATTTTTTTTCTCATGCGGATGTGGGTGGGTGTAATTTCAACCAATTCATCATCTGCGATAAACTCCAGAGCTTCTTCTAAACTAAACCGCTTGGGTGCTTGCAGTTTGATGGAATCGTCACTTCCTGAAGCACGCACATTGGTGAGCTTTTTATTTTTGCAGGGATTCACAACCATATCGTCAGGCCGGGAATTGATACCAATAATCATACCCTCATAGACTTCTGTTGCCGGTGCTACCAGCATTTGGCCTCTTTCGCTTAAGTTATACAGGGAATATGCCATGGTACTACCGCCATTTTGAGAAATCAAAACACCATTGCTACGTTTGGGAATGTCTCCAAAGTGTGGCTGATAGCTGTCAAAGGAGCGAACCAATGTGCCTTCTCCGCGGGTCTCATTGATGAACTCACTTCGGTAGCCCAGTAAGCCCCGTGTGGGTACCAAATATTCTATGGTGGTGTAGCCTTCTTTGGCGTGCATGGTGGCCATGCTGCCTTTTCGCATGTTTAGTCTATTGATAACCGTTCCACTGTAGGCATCAGGTAGATTGATAAGTACACGTTCAACTGGCTCGTGAACAACACCATTGATTTTTTTGAGCAAAACTTCTGGTTTCGAAACGGCAATTTCATAGGATTCGCGTCGCATGCTTTCCAATAAGATGGATAAATGCAGTTCCCCACGTCCGGACACTTTGAATCCATCTGAGTCGCTTAAGGCTTCTACACGTAAGCCCACATTTACCTCTAGTTCGCGCTGCAAACGGGCATCCAAATGTCTGGTCGTTACATATTTCCCTGATCTTCCGGCAAAAGGAGAATCGTTAACAAAAAAGTTCATGGCCAGTGTAGGCTCTTCAATATCAATGAGATCCATTGCCTCCACAGTATCTTTGTCACAAAGAGTTTCTCCGATTGAGATATCGGGGATACCGGCCACAATAACCATATCTCCGGCTACTGCCTTTTCTACTTCAATGCGGTCAAGACCTTGATGTACAAAAACCTTGGATATTTTGGCATTTTTTTCACTACCGTCACGTTTGGCTATGGTGATGGTTTCATTGCGCATGATGGTTCCCCTGGTAATTCTACCAATGCCCAACCGACCGATGTATTCGTCGTATCCCAGACTCGAGATTTGCATCTGCAGGGGTTCATCGAAGCGTTGAGGATATGGTGGAACATGTTCTAAGAGTAGATCAAATAAAGGATCTAGATTGGTGCTTTCATCTTCCATATTGCGTTTGGCGATACCCTCTCTGGCCACTCCATAGAGAATAGGGAAATCCAATTGTTCTTCTGTTGCACCCAGTTCAATAAATAAATCGAAGGTCATGTCTACCACGATCTCGGCCCGCTGATCGCGCTTGTCTATCTTATTGATGAACAAGATGGGTTTGAGGCCATGTTCCAGAGCTTTTTGCAGAACAAAACGCGTTTGTGGCATTGGACCTTCACTAGAGTCAACCAGTAAGATGGCTGTGTCTACTGTTTTCATGATGCGCTCGACTTCAGATGAGAAATCGGCGTGTCCAGGCGTATCGACAATATTGATTTTGAGATTGCCGTGTTCTATGGAACAGTTTTTAGAATAGATAGTAATGCCACGTTCTCTTTCTAAATCGTTGCTGTCCATGACCTGTTCTCGTACGAGTTCATTTTCGCGAAAAACACCACTTTGTGTGAGCAACGCATCCACCAAAGTAGATTTTCCGGCGTCAACGTGAGCGATCACGGCGATGTTGATGATTCGTTTGTTGTTCATATTTTCCCTCTTCCTGATTATTCAACCTATCCATCATGCACTGAAATGAACAAAAATTCAATAAAAACAGGTGAAATAATTAAATCGCTAATCTAGAAGTTTTAGCCTTAGGAGAAGACCAAATGAATGATCAAGTAAAAAAAGAGCGATAAGGCAGTTGTAGCAGGGCTGTGAGACAGAGCGATGCTTTCTAGACATCAAGATATCCTTATGTGTTAAGGGAAAATTTTTATGTAGACGTAGGTTTTGGCCATGAGTTAAAAATAATTCTGCAGAAGCCTTCTGGTAAAAAAAATGGGAAAAAAAAGAAGCCGCCAGAAGAATCTTGCAACAGGCGAAAAAACAATTCATAATAAGTCATTGGGCAAGTCAAATTGAGTCGAGGTTCATATGCAGATACATGAAATACGAAGGAAAAACAAAGTGGGTGTTGCATTTGGTGGTGGTGGTGCAAAAGCCTTTGCGCATATTGGGGTTATCCATGTGCTCAAAGAATATGGCATTCCTATTGATTGTTTGGCCACATGTAGCGCCGGGTCGTTGATGGGCTCCTTGATTGCTATGGAGATTCCAACGGATATCATCAAGAGTAAGTTTGCTGAGATCTTAAAGCGATTGAGTTGGTTTCGTCCCACCGTCAGTAAAAAGGCCATTTTGTCCCAAAGGAATTTTCGCAATATTGTTGTGGACTTATGTGGCGATATCGATTTAAACAGTACCAAGATACCGATTAAAATGGTGGCTACAAATTTGGGTACAGGGGAATTGAAAGTATTTCATGAGGGAAGTATGAAGGATATTGTGGTGGCTTCCTCTGCTTTTCCAGGTATTTATAAGCCTGTCATGTTTGATGGCGAGTATTTTGTCGATGGTGGTCTCCTAGACAGTATTCCTGCAGATGTATGCCGAAAGCAATTGGGTGAAAATGGTTTGGTCATTGCAGTTTCACTAGATGGTCAGCTCAGTCCGCGGGTTGAAAACACACATATTTTCGGCATTATGTATCGTTCTCTGTATATTCCTCTTATTCATAACCGAGAGAGGACCATTCAAGAGTATGCGGATGTGACCATCAAGGTATTTCGGCATCATGAATTTACCTTTAAAAACTGGAAAGAAATTTTTCGGTTTTATGATGCAGTTAAAGTAGAGGAATTCATTCGGCTAGGGGAGGAAGCGACGAGAGAAAGCATTCCCCAAATTCTCAAGATGCTGGGGCGAGAATCGGAGTTTGAATTGTATCAAGAAAAAGCACAATAGCATAAGAGATGTTTCTATGGAGGCTTCATGGATAAAGAGAAAAAACTAATTATTCTATTTATTGGATGGGTGTTGGCTTTGAGTTTCCTGGTTTTCTGGGGACCTTTGGCAATGGTTCCGTTTGCCATGCCTAGGTCATTTTGGTACACTGTTTGGTTTGTGTTGGGCTGGTTTGTGCCTAGTATGGTAGGATTGGTCTTGATTAGACGATCTGATGGAAAACAAGGAATCAAAGAAGTGCTAAAGCGTACCTTTGATGTTCGTGTTGGCTGGGACGTATTGCTGACATTGTTGATGATGCTGGGTATCTTGGTTTTAGGTCAAGTTCTTTTGAGTCGATTCTCAACAACTTGTTTTGATTTGAATTTGTTTAGGCGTCAGAGTGCAAGACTTCTGCCGCTATTTATTTTGGGTCCTCTTTCGGAAGAATTCGGTTGGCGAGGATTTTTGCAACCGCAAATGGAACGATTTTTCTCACCATTACTTACTTCGGCTATGATTGGTTTAATTTGGGGAATATGGCAATATCCGTTGTTTCTTATTCTGGGAACCGTGCAACGAGGATTGCAGATGTCATTTATTCCTTCTGTTGTACAATTGATGCTTTTATCCATGGTGTTTACTTATGCATATCATCATACCCATAAAAGCATTGGTGTTTCCATTTTAATTCACTGGATTTATGGTTATGCATTGCTGGTTTTATCTATGGGTAGGCCTAATATACCCTGGATAGAGTGGATATCGCTGATCCCCATGCTTTTAATAGCAGTACTTCTTTTAGCAGAGACCCCATTCAAGAAAGATAAAAGAGCATAGTAGTGTATAAGGGGCTGAACATAAAATGAGAAGCATCAATGGTAAAACATGTTTGTTCGAGGCCTGTATGTAAAGGTATGGTTCAGAAATGGTTAAGATTCCCATTGGCTCATTGCAGAGGGACAGGAAGATTGATAGCATGGAAGAAAAGTCAGGAGAATTGCGATGAAACGAAAAATCTTATTTTTGTGTGTCCATAATTCAGCCAGAAGTCAGATGGCGGAAGCCATCATAAACGGGAAAAATCTTCCGGATTTTGAAGCATTCAGCGCTGGTTCGGACCCAGCAATCGTTGTTCATCCTTTGGCGCAAGACGTATTGGAAGAACAGGGCATCGACCGCAATGTTTTAAAGACCAAGCATATGGATGAGTATCTTGGAGAATCATTTGATTTTGTTATTACGCTCTGTGATAAAATGAAGGAGCAATGCCCTGTTTTTTTAGGCCAGCCCGTGTATGCGCATTGGAGCATGGAGGATCCTACAGAGATAGAAGGAAGTGTGGAGGAAAAGAAAAAAGCTTTTCATGATGCCTATCGCTTGATCGGAATGAGAATCAACCGATTTTTAAATATTCCTGTGGAGAAGTTAGACCGTGCAGCGCTGGAGATAAATACGCAAGCTGTCGCAGATGTGACACTCGATTCTGATAAAATTTGAAAATGTCTCTATAGAGGGGCATAAAGGTGATATAATATGAATAGGTACAGGTGAATGGGTTGGGTAGATGACACATTCATTTTCTTATCATCCACCAACCGACCGGATTTGTTTAGGTCGGTTTTTTTTATCAAAGCAGTTTGGCAGTTTGTCTATGTTTGGAAGGAGGTCGCATATGTTGTATGAAATTGCTCAGGAGTTTCCGCACGAGATGATTTTTCAAGAAGGTGGTCCTTGCATTTCAATTTATCAGCCGACGCATCGTCACGCCCCGGATAACAAGCAAGATCCTGTGGTATTCAAAAAGTTACTGCAGAGTGTTGAAGAGGATCTTATTCAGCTAGATGATGTCCAGCAGACAGAGGGATATATGGAACCATTTTGGCGCTTGCTGGATGACCGTTCTTTTTGGAATAAAACACAGGATGGCTTAGCCATTCTTTCCAATGCCCAACGTTGTATTATTTATCATTTAGGATCACCTGTTATGGCAGAAGCCACAGTGAGTGATTATTTTGATATTCGTCCACTGATTGCGAATTTCCAAGCATCAGATTCATTTTACCTTTTGGGCTTGACTGCCAAGACGTTTGCTTTGTATGAAGGAAATCAAAATGGGGTACAGGAAATAGAGCTACCCGATACTATCCCTCGTACCATTGAGGAAGCTTTGGGTGAAGAATATGGTGAAACGTTCCTTAATCAAAGAACGAGTGGAAGAGCTGAAGGAAGCGCTAGATTTTACAGCCATGGAGGTAAAAAAGAAGAAGCAGATCAGGAGTTGGAACGTTTCTTTAGGGTCGTGGATCGTGAAGTATATGATTTTTTGAAACAAAATCAGAAGAAGCCGCTCATTTTGGTTTCCTTGACAGAGCATCATAGTATTTTTAGGAAAATCAGCAATAACCCCAATCTATTGGAAACAGGTGTTAAAAGTTCTTATGAAGCGTTGAACTTGAAAGAACTATGGGAACATGCCTGGAAGATCATAGCAGGCAATCATGAAAAACGTACGACATTGCTTTTGGAAGAATTCAAAAAAGCACAAGCCAGCTTTCTGGGATCAACGGATATCATACAAATCGGGAGAGCCGTTTTTGAGAAACGCATCAAGACGATGTTTGTAGAGGAAAATATGGGTATTGGTGGCCATCTTAATTTGTCTACTGGAGAGGTGATGCTGACAGGTCGTGACAACAAATTGGTAGGTAATCTCATTGACCAATTGATCTACTTGACCTTGTTGGAAGGCGGAGAAGTTGTGGTGCTTCCATCATTTAAAATGCCTGGGGAATCAGGAGTGGCGGCCATTTATCGTTTCTAGTTCAGATGACTTCTGGGGTTGATATGGGCGGATATGATTTGAAAGCACAGAAGGATAAGTTTTTTAGAGAAAGTGAAAAGTCGCAGAGTTTGACTCTGCGACTTTTGTGTGTGCGGTGGTATCAGCACTCTAGAATGAGCAACCAAATAGGCTAGACAAAAGCAATGTTTGTTTGTAACCGTGGCCACCAAAAGTTTTCACGCTGATCAAGAGCTATTGATCAAAACATGCTTACCCTTCTCTTAGAGACACTACTTGATGGCGTTCAACAACTCATCTGTATTGATCACATGGCAATAGATGTTGTTTAAGACGGTTAATTCGTGGTTCTGAATTTCTTCTGTTGCTGCGCGACAAGCATCTTCAATAAGCCAGACTTTGAAACTTTCGTCTGCCAAACTGCGAACAGTACAAGAAATGCATTGATCGGTATAAATCCCTGTTACCACCACCGTATCAATACCCATATTGTGCAGCATCAACCGTAAACTGGTTCCCGTTAAAACACTGTCCGTGGTTTTTTGGAGTACGATTTCCCCATCTAGGGGTGTTACTTCAGGAATAATTTCTGATTCTCTTGATCCAGGTGGCAACAGTAGTTCATTGAAACCGGTGGCCTTATGATCCAATGACCGATCTCTGCCATCGGCTGTTTTGCTTTGAATCATGGCGAAAATTACTTCTATTTTCTTTTGGCGAAAAGCCTCTAAGATTCTTTGATGGTTGGGTACGACCGTATGCTCAATGGCCTCAAAAAAAGGGCTCCAAGATCGGTTATAGTCCAATTCTTCCGGTGTTTTTGGCGCATTGTCTGGTTTTGTCAGAAAGAAGCGTTGCATATCCACTACCAGAAGTGCAGTTTTTTCAGGAACAATGTCGATTTCTCCCATATCGTGGTCCATTTCATAATACAAGGAAACGTATCTACCGTTGATGCGCATGATTGCCTCCTTTTTTGGCAAAAAATCTAGTTGCTATATGCGAAATCTGTGGTTAGTTAAGTTGAATTGATTGATTCAGGATGTATTCTGGTAGTCATGTTTCTTCTGTGACATGCTTTTCAACTCCTTTTGGGATAGTACATCTTGATTATGATATACTCCTTGAACCTCACTTTAAAGATATCAAAGTCTAGTACTGACCTACTGCTCCAAAGGTCTCCGGTAGGGTGCTTCCGCCATCAATGACAATTTGTGTTCCTACCAAATAGGAGGATTCATCGGAGGCTAGAAAAGCAACCAAATCCCCTATTTCATCTGTCGTACCTAGCCTTTTGCTGGGAACGGCTGAGGCGATGCCCTGGATAACAGCATCAGGGTCTTGAGGATTGGATTCGATAGCAATTTGTTTGGCCATCGGTGTCAAGATATAGCCAGGGCATATGGCATTGACATTAATATTGTATGGTGCTGCTTCATAGGCCAATGCCTTGGTAAATCCCCAAATGGCCGCCTTGGTAGTAGCATAGGCAGTTTCTCCTGCATCGACCACCATGGGACCAGTGACAGAAGACATGTTGATGATTTTACCATAGCATCTCTCGAGCATGTGAGGATACACAGCCTTGGCACAGTTCCAGATGCCTTTGATGTTCACATTGAAATGGAAATCCCGGTCTTCGTCAGTCATCTCTAAGAATGTTTTTAGTCTGACGACGCCGGCATTGTTAAAGAGGATATCGAGAGAGCCTTCTTTGCTGATGATATGTTGGACTGCATCCTCGATTGCTTTGCTGTCTCTTACGTCAAAAAGGACACTTTCGGCGGCGAAACCTTCACTTCGAAGAAGCTTGGCCGCTTCATGGACCTTCTCAGAAATATCAGCCAAATACACGGTTGCTCCGTGTTTGGCCAAACCTCTGGCTCCTCCAAATCCATTACCCATGGCTGCTCCTGTTACCAGAGCGGTTCTTTGATCAAGTTTACCCATGCGGACCTCCTATATGATTGGATAGTTGAGTTATCCTATTTATAATTAGAGGAAAATGGGTGGATAACCTTTGGCAATCATGCCTAATGTTTGGATATTGTTGCTAATATTGGATGGGTAGATGATTGATGCCGTTTCCCATTAAAAAGATGCCGGGATGGGCTGGTTTTTTGCAACAATAGAAGTGTATTATTCCATGTTTTAGGTACTGTTTTGCAGCATGGCTCTATGCGAACATTTTTTTTGTAATCAGAGATAGATTTCCGCTGCCGTGATGAAAAAGAGTCTAGTGTAGGGAATGTTGCCAAGCCTGCCAATCAGAATGGTGAACGGATATGTATTCTGCACAGGTATGGGAAGATATTTATAAGAATGGAAACCCTTGCTAGAAAGGATCATAGGCGAGGGTTTCCATTTGATTTAAAATTTATATATTTTAGAAAGAGAGTGGCTGCAAATTTTCGTGATATTCCTGTAGTGTCTTTGGAATAGGAAGTAACCATTTTTTGTGAATCATGGTGGCCATGCTTTCTATAGCGGCATAGGTCGCTTCGATGGTGGTGTGATAAGGAATGTTTTGTTGGATGGCTATTTGGCGTAGATTGATGCTTTTGTTACTTTGAAAATGGTTTGAGGGTGTATTGACAATCATGGCAATTTCATGGTTGACTATTCTTTGCATCAGTTCTATGCCGTCATCTGCGAGCTGTTCACAGTCGATCCCATGACTGGTCAAGTGATGATAAGTGCCTTCTGTGGCCAGAAGTGTAAATCCTAGGGCAATCATTTTTTGGGTTATAGGAAGGATGCTTGTTTTGTCTTGATCTTGAACACTGATAAGCATAATCCCAGATTTGGGGAGAGTGGCATTGGCTGCTTCTTGTGCTTTGAAATAAGCCAGTTCGAAGGTATCGGCCAGAGCCAGAACTTCACCAGTTGAATGCATTTCTGGACCGAGAATAGGATCGCTAAGGGGGAATTTTTTGTAGGGGAAAATGGCTTCTTTTACTCCGAAATGAGATATGGGTTTGTTCACCAACTGGCACATATCATATGTTTTTCCATTTTCCGCATGGATAACCATGTCCATTGCTATACGTACCAAAGGCATATTGTATACTTTGGATAGCAGTGGGATCGTTCTAGAAGCTCTGGGGTTGGCTTCTAAGACATATAAGACATCGTTGGAAATAGCAAACTGTACATTGATCAACCCGATAACATGCATAGCGCTTGCAATCTTGTTCATGTAGTCCATCAAAGTATCTTGATGTCGCTGGCTTAGGTGAACCGGTGGGACAACACAGGCAGAGTCACCTGAGTGGATGCCGGCATGCTCGATGTGTTCCATGATTCCAGAAACAAAAACTTCTTTTCCATTCGAAAGGGCATCGGCCTCCAGTTCTAGAGCCTGTTCGAGAAAACGGTCTATCAGAATAGGGCAATCAGGAACAACGGACATAAAGTATTGTTTTAGCATTATCTCATTGTGAATAATCTTGATTCCTTTGCCTCCCAATATATAAGATGGTCGGACCATAAGCGGATAACCAATTTGCTGTGCAATCACGCTGGCTTCTTCATGGCTCATCGCCATGGCAGATTCAGGCATGGGGATTTGCATGCTTTTCATCAATTGGGAAAACTGGCTTCGGTCTTCCGCTATTTTTATGCTTTCTACACTCGTACCCAGAATATTCACTCCGGATTCTTTGAGTTCAGAAGCCATATTTAGAGGAGTCTGGCCACCCAATTGAATCATGATTCCCAATGGTTTTTCATGCATGTAAATACCCAGAACGTCTTCCACGGTCAGGGGTTCAAAGTATAGTTTGTCAGAAATATCATAGTCCGTTGAAACTGTTTCTGGATTACAATTGACCATGATGGTTTCGTATCCCAGACCTTTTAGCGCATAAGAGGCATGGACGCAGCAATAGTCAAATTCAATGCCTTGACCAATGCGGTTGGGTCCTCCGCCCAGAATCATGATTTTTTTCTGGTTGCTGGTTGTATGGCTATTGGTGGTTTGGTAGGTTGAGAAATAATAGGAAGCATCGGTTGCACCGCTGACGGGAATGGCCTCCCAGCTTTTCGTAAGGCCTAGAAGTGTACGTTTTTCTCGGATATCACGTTCATGCAAACCTAAGAGCATCCCCAGATAATGGTCTGAGAAACCGTCTTTTTTGGCCTGGATCAGTATCTCTTGCGGCAGGATACGATTCTTATACTGTCTTATTTGTTCTTCGAATTGGACCAGCTCTTTCATTTGTTCAATGAAGTATGGCTTGATGTGGGTCAATTTGGATAAATGGGAGGCATCAGCCCCTTTTCTGAGTGCTTCATACATGATGAACTGGCGCTCACTGTTTGGCTTAGCCAAAAGTTGAAGAAGCTCAGATAGGCTCTTGTGATGATAGTTTTTGAAAAATCCAAGACCGTAGCATCCAATTTCCAGTGAGCGAATGGCTTTTTGAAATGCTTCTTTGTAGGTTTTTCCTATGCTCATAACCTCGCCTATGGCATACATTTGAGTACCCAGTTGGTCTTTGTCCGCAAGAAAATTTTCAAAAGCCCAGCGTGCAAATTTGATAACGACATAATCTCCGCTGGGAGTATAACGCTCAAGTGTTCCATCTCTCCAATAGGGAATCTCATCGAGTGTTACACCAACTGCCAACATGGCTGAGATATAAGCGATGGGAAAGCCAGTCGCCTTGGAAGCCAAGGCGGAAGATCTAGAGGTTCGAGGATTTATCTCTATGATGACAATGCGATCTGATTCGGGATGGTAGGCAAATTGTACATTGGCTCCTCCGATAATATCAATCGCCTCGACCACAGCATATGCATGCTTTTGCAAACGCTCCTGAAGTGTTTGCCCAATGGTCAACATGGGGGCTGCACAGAAGGAATCACCGGTATGTACTCCAACTGCATCAATATTTTCAATGAAACAGACCGTAATCATTTGGTTCTTGCTGTCCCGAACAATCTCTAGTTCCAGCTCTTCCCAACCCAGAACGGATTCCTCTACAAGAACCTGGCCTACCCTGCTGGCCATGATTCCTTGTCCGGCAATGTCTCTAAGCTCGGTTGGATTGTTCGCCAATCCTCCACCTGTTCCTCCCATGGTGTATGCCGGTCGTATGATGACGGGGTATCCCAAATGATCCGCAATGTTTTCAGCTTCCTCTACAGAATAGGCCACTTCGCTGTTGGGCATATCAATCCCCAACTGGGTCATGCTTTCTTTGAATGTCAGTCTGTTCTCGCCTTTTTCGATGGCCAGAAGCTGTATGCCTATGACTTCAACTTGATACTGTGCCAGCACCCCGTTATCATTCAATTCTGAGCAAAGATTGAGTGCAGTCTGTCCACCGAGATTGGGTAGGATGGCATCAGGTCGTTCCTTGATGATGATTTTTGTTAAGGTTTGGGCATTGAGGGGTTCGATATAGACGTGGTCAGCTGTTTCAGGATCCGTCATAATCGTGGCGGGATTCGAATTGACCAATACGATTGTATAACCCAATTCTCGTAGGGCCTTGCACGCTTGGGTGCCAGAATAGTCAAATTCGCATGCCTGACCTATGATGATGGGACCGGAGCCAATAATCAGTATTTTTTTTAGATCGGTTCTTTTTGGCATAGCATTCCTTTCTATACATTTTTATGTATAAAACTGTCTGAGAAGAATTTCAGACCATCGTGCCGCTACACAGTTGTTGCTATGATTTACCTCCTGCATTGAGATATATGCTATCATACTTTGACAGTAATGCAACGAAAAAATTAAAATAAATTGAATAAATATGCAATTATATGTAAAATTATACAATATAAATTTCTTGAATGAAGGGATTAGTAGTATGGGAATGATTGGATACTACTTCAAAGCGGACGAGATGGTGTGCTTGCTAGGTGAAGTGATAATCTTCTCCAATACTGTTCGCAAAAGAGTCATGGAGTGCTTCGCTAGCACGGGAATAGTATAGGTTTAAAGATGAAGCGGCTTAGAAACTGAGGAGATTGCAGATATTTTCAAAGATTTTTTATTTGTTTGGCATAACGAGCTCATTTTATGGGAAAATTTCGTATGCTATTTGACTGTCATGAATGGGTTCACATAGAAGTGTTCTCATTTACAGGTAATGGGTTTAACTGGGTAGTGGTGATAACTTTTTGACAGATTGTCATTAGGGAGCTAGAATAGTTTAGAGTCATATATTGTTTGGGAATCACTTGCAATGAGTAAACAATGGTTCTGCAATAGGGAAGGAACGTATAGAAGGGTGGTGCAAATGAGTTATTTAATGATCATCAATGATGGACCGTATGGGAATGAACGTGCTTACAATGCGTTGCGCTTGGCGATGAGTTTACAAAAAAAATCCAAGGAAATAGATTTGATTATTTCTATGGTGGGTGATGGTGTTGTGAATGCTATCCAGGGCCAAAATACGCCTAGTGGCTATTACAATATCGGGAGTATGCTGAAATCTATTTTGTCTAAAAAGGGCAAGGTCAAGCTTTGAGGGAGTTGTATGGAGGCTCGGGGTCTGAGCCTGGAAATGATGATTCCTGGTACTGAAAAAAGTGGTATGGATGAATTGGGACAACTGAGTATGGATGCTGAAAAGGTTTTTGTATTTTGATGTAGAGTATAATTTGGTATATGGTATTTCTATCTATGATGGGACTTGGTTGGTAGTATTTTTGTGGTTTTAAGAGTATTGAAATACAAAGGGGCTGTTGCAAAACTATTAAAAATAGTTTTGCAACAGCCCCTTTGTGTATGGTCGGAGTGACAGGATTTGAACCTGCGGCCTCTTGACCCCCAGTCAAGCGCTCTACCAAGCTGAGCCACACCCCGATAAATGATATTATAAAGGAAAGAGTAAGAAAGTTGTAGTCTTTTCTTGATATAAATATAAAATTTCTAGCCTTTTGGATGGGATGGCAGCAAGGATGAAAAAAGGAAGGGGGAGGAGGAAAAACCTCATCCCCCTTCAGAAGGGTAATAGTCTATTTGTTGCAATCCTTACAAGCTTTTTTGAAAAGTTCATCAAAGGTGGCGGTACAGAAACCTTCTTCACAGATGCCCTCATACAAAATACTTGAAATTCTTCCTTCATGGGTAATGACCACAGCAGGATAATTTTTTACGCCCAGACGATCTGCCAGACCAGTAGACTTATACACATCCACACGGTTTACGGCGATGGCACCTTGTTTGGATTTTTCATAGCTATCGATTACTGATAAGAACTTTCTGGAATCAGGATCGATGGCATTGTAAACAAAGATGAGGCCGGGTTTCTCATTTTGCATAAGTATTTCTTCGAACTGCTCGGTTTCTGCGATGTATTTTTCTGCCGCAAAGCCGGCAATGGCTCCATCCCCTACAGCGGTAGCCACCTGCTTCAGCCATTTCTCCCGTACGTCGCCGCAGGCAAATACACCTGGATAGTTGGTTTCCATACGCTCATTGGTGATGATGTATTGCGAACCACTCATTTTCACTTTCTCTTGGAAGATTTCCGTGTTGGGGAGATAGCCAATGAATTCGAAGCAAGAATCTGTTTCTACGGGGATGATTTCTTTGGTTTTTAGGTTTTTCAGATTGATGCGCTCGAGCATGTCTTCCCCTTCAAAGGAATCCACCACTGTATTCCAGATGAAAGCCATTTTGGGATTGGCCATAGCAGCTTCACGGGCGATTTCATTGCAGTCCATCTTTCCTTCATCGTGAATGACAGAAACACTGACCTTGTCTGCGAATTTTGTGAGGAACATACCCTCTTCGATAGCAGCGTCACCAGAACCAATGACCAGAACATGTTTTCCGGTGTTGGCGGCTGCATCACAGGTGGCACAGAAAGAGATACCTTTGTCAAAAAGGAATTTATCCTCATTTTGCGCGCCTGTCGTGCGTGGTCTTCCACCAGTAGCGATGATGACAGACTTGGCTATAAATTTGTTCCTAAAGGTTTCTACGATCTTTTCGTCACCTTCAAAATCAACCGATTTGACAGCAGTAAGTTTAAATTTCACACCCATCTCTTCAGCTTGTTTTTTCATTTCGTTGGTAATGTACTCGCCTTTGGGCCCGTTCGGGAAACCAGAATAGTTTTCAATGGAATTGGTATAGGTCGCCAGACCACCAATGAGTGCTTTTTCAATAAGCAATGTATTGAGTCTTGCTCGTCCAGCATAGATGGCTGCGGTCAATCCAGCTGGGCCGCCACCTATGACAATCACATCATAATGTTCAACTTGTTTTTCTCGTGTCATGTTATGCCTCTTTCTTTTAATAAAAGAGCTTCCGAAGAAGCTCTTTGTTATTACATAAAGAATTTAACCAGCAGCTTACTTCCAGCCATTGCTCCAAAGAACATGGCAAATCCAAATACCCACCCACTCAGTGAAAGAGAGGCGATGCCACCATACAGTGCACCAATGTTACAGCCAAAGGCAATCCTTGCACCGTAACCCATAAGAAGTCCACCAAGTACAGCAGCGATGATTTGTTTTTTGTTTTTGATGATTTTAATTTTAAATTGTGAGGCCATCAGGGTAGCAAACAATGCCCCTACAATGATGCCTACATTTCTTAAAGAATCAGGATGATTCAAAAAACCCTGTTCAAGTGTGTTTTGTGCTCCTGTGGTGCTAAAATAATACCACTTGGCTACACTGCCACCGAGCGCTTCGTATATCCAAGCCCCCCAATTGGCAAATGCACCGGAAACACCCCAAGGTGCACCGGAAACAGCCAATGTGACAATCTGTAGAATAGAAAGCAACACAGCACCCATGACATAAGTAAATGGATTTTTGAACCACTGCTTGTAGATTTCGTTGTCTCTTAATCGATCGAAACCAGCTTTCAGTTGATTCATGGGTACCCCCTTATTTTGCTTTTTCGATGATGACTTCCCATTCGGAATCATCTACTTCTTCAATTTCTACGTTGTGTCCGGCTTTGGTAGCCCATTCAGGAACATTTTTCATGGCACAACTGTGGTCGATTTGTACAATCAAAACATCACCAATTTCCAGTTCTTCGATAGCATTTTGCGCTTTCACCAAAGGAATGGGGCAAGCCTCACCAAAACAATCCAAAATAACTTCTTTCATTATCATATCCTCCGTATTCAAAATTTTTTAACGTTATTCTTTTTCTTTGCGATTTTCCCATTTTACTGCCACGACATAGAGAAATCCGATGAACACAAGTTGCACTGCTACGGCACCTGTCCAACCGAATAAGTCAGGTAGAAAAATGGTTTTTCCATTGGAAATAAAGTGATATTTCCAGAATTCAAAATCGTGTGCTCCCCAAAGTGATCCAATGATAAAAAACACCAAGGCCAGCATCTGCATGGTAAATCCTTCTCCAACTCTCATCAGGGTCCCAGAAGCACATCCGCCTGCAATGACCATACCAGTTCCGAATAAAAAAGCACCGACCACTGTTGCCAGACTAATGGGGACTACATAACCCATGCCCGGAATAGGGAGGCCTCTCATCTGGTAGCCATATTTTATGGCGGCAAATCCGATGGTTGTGAGTGCAAAAGCAATGAGTACGGCACGGGTCAGTGCGGTTCCTCCGGTAAGGTAGGGATCCCTCATGGACGCCGTGAAGCAAAATCGTGCTCGTTGCAAAACAAAACCAAATCCGATGCCTGTCATCCAGAAAAAGCCAACCATGGCTGAGCGTTGAGCCAATAGAATCCCAATGATGACAAATATGATGGCCAAGATAATGCCAACGGGTATCATGTTTTTTTTCGGGGTTCTAGAACCACTGCTTCTTCTGGAACTTCTGATAGAGCCTGATGAATCTGTACTGTTTGTTACTGCCATTTCATCTCACTCCTGTCGTAAAAAAATTTAATTGACACATATTTCACAATCCCAGATTAATTGTACCATTTTTCACGTTAGCCGATTATCGGAATATATGATACTATATTCTATATATCAATAACACGTTGGTAAGCTCAAAAGAAAATTGGATGTCGGCGATGAATAGGAAGGAAATACATGAATATTGAGAGCTTTAGAATTTTTGAATTGGTGGTAGAGGCCAAGAGCATATCGAAAGTTGCCAATCAGGTACACATGTCTCAGTCGGCACTCAGTCAGATGATTTCCAGGATTGAGGATTCGCTAGGTTATCAGTTGCTCAATAGAAGTAACAAAGGAGTTGAAGTAACTGAAATGGGCAAGATCGTTGTCAAATATGCGGATAATATTTTGCGAAACTATGAAAAGATGATCCAAGAACTAAAACGTTATGAGAAAAAAATGGACACCGTCATGATCAATGGCAATTGGTCGTTGGTCAATTATTCTATACCTTGTATTCTTTATAAGGTTAAGAAACGTCTTCCTGATCACAAATATGAATTGTTTTCCAGTTCGAATGAAGATACACTTCGGGATATCAGCAATGATATTTGCGATATTGGCTTTATTTCTTGTCATGTACGTGATAAAGCTTTATCAAGCCATATTATTGGTAAGGAAAAAGTAGTTTTGGTGGCGTCAAAAGATTATGCAATTCCTGATAAGATTACCATTGGAGATTTGCCCAATTATGAATTCTTAAAACTAAAGAATAGAGAAAGCGTAAACTATTGTTTGCAGAAAGAATTGGATTACAAAGGAGTATCGTATGAAGCACTGAATACGATTTTTGAGGTGGATTCTATTTCTTCCGTGAAATCTTCTTTGGAAAATCGTTTTGGCATAGCTTTTTTACCTTACATGGCAGTGAAAAAAGAATTGTATGAAGAAAAGTATAAGATCGTAGAAATTGATGGACTTGTTTTGGAATATGATATTTATGTGGTGACCAAGCGTATGGAAGAGCTCAATGAGTCTGTAAAGGAAACGCTTGGCCTCATTCGTGAAATGGGTAGGGATGGATTTTGCTGATTAAACTTTTTTTACGGTGATGATAAATATACCGTGATTCATTTCTTCCACGGTATAGGAGATGACTTTGCGCGTTAAGAATTCATCAATGGATTCCAAGACGCAGTCGTGGTCCGTCATAACTTGAAATGAGTCTCCGGGTTTCAAAGTTTGCAGCATCATTTTAATTTTCAAAATGGGTATGGGGCAGAAATCCCCAATACAGTCGATGGTGTCCATCATATACCTCGCAATTTTAGATTGGCGTTGACTAGACCTAGAAATAGGTCTAGATTTATTATAACCTAAGTGGCCATAAAGTTGCAGGGTTGTGATGGGGTAATTTATAAGGAAGAAGTGTCGTGAGAAATGATGGATTTTAGTAGAATAAGAGCCAGCGAAAAAATGCGTGAACTACTTTGGGAATCGCTCGAAGGAGGCCATTGGCATGGACGTGGTCCTTACACCAAAGAGGTGGAACGGTTGCTTTCTGAGCGTCTTAATGCTTCTGTTTGGATGACAACATCTTGTACGCATGCTTTGGAATTGGCTTTACGCCTTTGCCATTTGGCCGATGGTGATGAAGTAATTCTTCCTTCTTATGCCTTTCCCTCAGTTGCCAATGCAGTTTTGATGGCCAATGGAACGATACGCTATGCTCCGATAGAGCCCGTGACCGGTTGTCTTGATGTCGATGCATTGCCTGGCTTGGTTACAGAAAGAACCAAAGCAGTTCTTGTGGTGCATTATGGTGGGCAAAGTCATCAGATTCGCGAATTGGCGACATTTTGTCGTCAGAATCATCTTTTTTTAATTGAAGATGCAGCGCAAGCATTCGGTTCTACGGTTGACGGAAGAGCCTTAGGAACCTTTGGTGATTTTTCTGCCATCAGTTTCCATGGAACAAAAAATGTGGGTTGCGGTGAAGGTGGTGCCTTGGTGATCAGGCAACCTGATTCGCAACAAAGGGAAATGATTGAGAGCTATTTGGAAAAAGGGACCAACCGTCTTTCTTTTGAACGTCAACAGGTTTCGCACTATGAGTGGACTTCATTAGGTTCTAGTTTGGTTCCAAGTGATCTATTGATGGCCCTTTTGTATGGGGGATTGCAAGAATTTGATGAGAACAATGCATTACGTAAAAATATCTATGAACGATATGTTCGGTATTTTCAGGAGAATAGTTTTTCTGGGTTAGAGAGATTCTCAGGACAAATAGAAAGTGAAACAACGCACAATGCCCATCTTTTTTGGTTGGTATGGAAGGATGCATTTTTGGCCCAGAAGTTTATTGATTTGATGCGTGAGAGAAATATTCCCTGCTATCCTCATTTTTATCCTTTGCATCTGTCTAAAATGGGGAAAAGATTCAGGCTAGGGCATGAGGATTTGTGGTATGAGGAACAAATCAAAGATACCCTGGTACGATTGCCCTTATTTTCATCCATGAGTCAGTCAGAGGTTGATATGGTTTTTGTCGCCTTGGAAGAAGTTCGTGAGGATTTTTATGGTTAGCATTGTGATACCCGTATATCAAAGCAAGCATACCTTGCGAAGCGTGGTAGAGGAAGTATTGGCGCAAACGGAGTCATGGATCGAGGATATAGAGATTATACTGGTGGATGATCATAGTCAGGATGGAACACGTGATTTGGTTCGGGCATTGGTCAAACAGTATGCACCAGTAAAAGCCATTTATAATGAAACTACATGTGGACAACAGGAAACACTGCTTCGTGGCTTAAATCAAGCTTCAGGCGAATGGCTGGTGACGATGGATGATGATGGTCAACATCCGGTTTCTATGCTTGATGACTTATTGAACAGTGTTAAGCAAGGATATGATTTGGTGTATTGTGTTTGTTCCAAACCGAAAGAGGAGACCTGGCGAAGGAGTGGCGCCATGATGCGAGATATGCTTTTCCGTCAGTTGTATCCTTTTTTAGGCGATCTTCGTGTAAGCAGTTATCGCATATTGACAAGGTCTTTGCATCAATGCGCAACAAAGATACCAAGAAAATTTACTTATTTATCCTGCTTATATCTGCAACATAGACCCAGGGTGGGCAACATACCAATGGATTATCAAAAAAGATTGCATGGCAAAAGTAATTATCCATCGTTTGCCTTGGCGCTACTCCTTGTCAAAATTGCTTTTTGGTATGGTTTGGCAGCAAAATGGAATGTAATAAGGAAGAAGAAGCGGTTATGAAATTAATGATTCTGGGAGCTGGTTTCAATCAGTGTCATGCCATCAACAAAATTAAAGAAATGGGATATATTGCTGTGGCAGCGGACAATCGGGAGGATTCTCCAGGCAAAAAATTAGCTGCTATTTCCTGTCTGGCGAGTACATTTTCTTATGAAGAGTCATTGGCTTGTGCAAAGAAAGAAGCAGTGGATGGTATCTACACGACAGGCACTGATCAACCGGTTTACATTGCCGCCAGAGTGGCCAAAACCCTTCATTTACCCAGCAATTTAGGAGTAGAGGAGGCCTTACTTGTTACCAATAAACTGCAGATGAAAAGACGTCTTGCCCAATGCAATCTACCCGCAGTATCCTATCAGGTGGTAAATCAAAATACGCAGCCGCAGGATTGTGATGTTGCATTTCCTGCTGTTTTGAAACCGGTGGATTCCCAAGGGCAAAGAGGAATTTTCTATTTGGAATCACGGGAACAATTGCCAACACTGATTGGAGAATCATTACGGTATTCACGACAAAAAGATGCTCTGTTGGAAACGTATTACCATAGTGATGAGATATGTGTCAGCGCCTGGGTGCATAAAAGTGAAAGCAAGGTGTTGAGTGTTACAGATCGGGTGCGTTTTTCAGATAAGTCTCATCTTGGCATTTGTCAGGCACATGAATACCCATCTCGACATTTATCTGTATTGGAACCTGAGCTAACAAGGCTAACTCAGGAAGTGGCCTGGGGATTTGGCCTGAGAGAAGGACCATTGTATGTGCAGTTTTTGTGGGGGGAGCAGGGCCTGAAAATCAATGAGCTGGCAGCCAGAATTGGTGGTGCCTATGAAGATGTGTACTTGGAGCGATGTATGAATCTTGATTTGGCCAGCATGCAGATTGAGGATGCTTTGGGCTTATTACACCATCATCGGGGCTGGAGAGCTTACCAGCGACCTGCTACACTGCATATGAGTGTGGAGTTGTTCTTTGCTCAACCCGGAGTTATAAGGACCCACAATGAACTAGCGGAATTGAAGTCCTTGCCTGGTATGGTTGATGTGCAAATCCAGGTTGAGATTGGCGACCGGGTGCAGGAGTTGCATACAGCGTCCCAGCGTATTGGTTATGCGATTATTCGAGGTAAGTCTAAACAAGAATGGGAACAACGGGTTTCGTTGTTTTATCGAACTCTTTATCTGAAGGATGATCTGGGAAAAAATTTGGTTTATCAAAGAGAGGTAAAATCGGTTGAAGGCAATGGTTGCAAATAATAAAATTCTGTGGCTCTGTTTATCATTGATGGTCCTTGCAGGAGGATGTACTGTTGGCACGCAATCGCATGATGACAAGGAATTACAGATTGCGGAACAGTTCGGTCTTGCCTATGCGCCACTGGTTGTTATCAAGGAAAAGTCTATGATGCAAGACCATGGTGTCCAGGTCGAATGGATTCAGCTAAACAATGCAAGTGCGATCAGAGAGGCCATGTTGTCCTCTCATTTGGACATAGGATTTATGGGGATTCCGCCATATTTGATTGGTAAAGACAATGACATGGGCTGGGAAGTGTTTACTGGACTTACCAAGGCGGAATTGGCACTGGTCAGCAACAATGAAGATATCAATGCATTGACTGACATTGAGCGGCAGGATCGAATCATATTGCCTCAACCGGGCAGTATACAGCATATACTGCTGGCCATGGCTGCTGAAAAGGAGTTTGGTGATGCTCAGTACTTTGATGAGCAATTGCTCAGCATGAGCCATCCGGATGGTTTGCAGGCATTGAAAAACAGCAAAGATCCGGTGCTGCTTTTTACAGCCCCTCCTTATGTGGCCATGGCACTTCAAGAACCAAAATTTCAAAAGGTATTGACGGGCGTAGATGCTTTTGGTGGTCCGTTCACTTTTATAGTAGGTGTAGCCTCAGAAACAGCTTGGCGGGAAAAAAAATCTCAGATCGATATATTCCAAACAGTATTGCGTGAAGCAATTCTTTGGATGGAACAGTATCCCGAGGATGCAGCGGATCTTCTTGCTCCCTATTATCAGATAACCCATCAGGAAATGATGAACTATCTTCAGTCCGGGGAACTTGTTTATGCGTTGGATGTGCAGGGCATGGAACGGTTTCAAGAATTCATGTTACAGGTTGGTTATATCAAGAAAGAAGAGGCCTTACGATGAATCGCTGGTTGAAACACATTCTGGTCATCATCTCTTTCATGATGTTGTGGCAACTGGTATTCTGGTGGGGTATCTACCCCACGGCTAGTTTCCCATCCGTATTTCATATTTTCCGAGCTTTGTGGATGGAATTTACTCAAGGGGATTTATCAAGACAATTGCTCATTACATTGTGGACCATCACAAAAGGCGTTGGCGTGGGAGCGCTTCTGGCCGTGATTTTGGCTTTTGTGTGGAGAAAAAAAGGGATAGTAGGGGATATGATAGCGACGATGGTATCGGTAGCTCATCCTCTGCCCGGCATTGCATTGTTACCCCTTTTGATTCTTTGGTTTGGCATTGGGGAACGGGTGATCGTGGTTATGATTGTGCATGCTGTGGTCTGGCCGATGCTCATCAACATCAAGGCCGGATTAGACAACATGCCAGTGATTTACCATCAGATTGCAGACGTATTTTCCTTGTCAAGCAAGACCAGGATTTTTGAGATTGCATTGCCTAGCAGTCTTCCATTTATGTTGAGTGGCTTGAAGACTGGATGGGCTAGAGCCTGGAGAGCTATGATTGCCGGAGAGATGGTCTTTGGTGTCATTGGTCAAAGTGGTGGTCTGGGAACGTATCTATTTCAAAAAAGGGTATTTATGGATACCCCAGGGCTTTTGGCAGGATTGTTGGTGATTATTGCCATGGGAATCTTTGTGGAAGAGTTCTTTTTCTCTTTTTTGGAAAACAGCACAATCAAACGATGGGGGATGGGTCAATGAAAGTATTGATGCAATGGTCATCTTTGTCAATCGGATATGACAAGAAACCCTTGGTGGAAAATCTTGACTTGATTATCAGAAGCCCGGAAATTTTATGTGTAGTCGGTGAAACAGGCATTGGCAAGTCAACGTTACTTCGTTTTATTGCAGGATTACAGGAAAAGGAACGATTATCTGGCACAGTGACTGAAGTAAATCAGATCCGTAAAGCGATGGTATTTCAGGAAACAGATCAGATATTCCCTTGGAAACGCGTGCTGTCTAATGTGATGATAGGCATGTCCAAAACGACAGAAAATTTGAGCCAGGCGAAAGCCATACTAAGAGAATTGGGCATTGAGGATAAAAAGGATGCTTATCCTTATACCTTGTCTGGTGGACAAAAACAGAGGGTAGCCATAGCGAGAGCTTTGATGAGAAAGCCTGATTTGCTTCTTATGGATGAGCCTTTTGGCAGCCTGGACGTGCAAAATAGAAAAAAAAATCAAGAGATCCTCCGTCAGCTGTTTTGGCATCATGAGCTCAGCGTGGTGTTTGTTACTCATGATTTGCAGGAGGCCATTGATTTGGGAGATCGGATTTTACTCCTTAAGAATCCTGGACATCATCAGTATTATGAAGTAACGGACAAGAATCGTCAGTTGTTGCTGCCTCAGTTGCTGTCTGAGATGCGGATTTAGTAGCTGTCTCTTTTTAGATAAACCTTGACTTGCCAAGGATATCCGTCCAGATAGCGAATGATACGCATCCCATAACCAGGAGATTCGAATTGATGCGTCAGCTCGTAGTCTTTCTCTATGATGGTACGCAATGGAGGGATGTAATCCATAGGTCCGTATAAAATTGTCCAAGGATCCGGATTTCGGTAGATATAATCCATTTCTTCCAACCAAACAATGGCTTGAATATCATTCTTTTCAAGATATTGTGCCACAGTCATATTCTCAGGCAAAAATGCCAGATTGCGAATATCCATGAGGGCTTCGTCATCAAAGAAAAAGCCTGCATTCAAATTGCCCAGTGTTTTGGTATGTGGGTTCAACACAGAAGCCAATTCGTTCAAGTAAGAGGGATAGTCATGTTGCGGATGTTCTTTGATGTTGTTGAATAGATTAAAAAATTGAAGAAAAATCAGCAAAGACATGAAGCCGGTAAACATCCATTTTTGATAGTGGATGTTTATTTTTTCTATGATCATATCTACTATCAATAGTGTCTGCATGAGTGAAAAAACCATAGGAAATAAAATATACTGGGTGTTGTATCGCCCAATCAGAATTAGGCCGGCATGTATTCCCAAAATAAATATCGTGAGCATGATGTTGGCCATTTCTTTGGGGAGACTGTGCCAATGGGAGTTCTTTGTTAGCGAATAAATGGATATGATCAGCCCTACTGTTGTACTCATAAACAATAGCGTTAGCAGTATTTTGATGTTGGGCAAATAATAAGTGGCCCCGATTTGTTGGAAGATTTTTTGATAATACAAAGGGAATTGAAGAATTTTGTCTATCAGGGAGTTCTGAACACCCAGTGTTTGTCCATAGGAAAGATAGCCGTTCAAGAAATCTGGGTTGATATAGAGACTACCTAAGAGCAATATTGTAGCGTAGATGGCTACCAAGGATATAAGCAGACATATTTGTCGCCAGTTGATTTTTTTTATCCAGATAAGATAAAGATAGCCAAGACCAGCTGATATTGCCAGGAGCAGGCTATTGGGATGAATAGTCATGGCAAGACCAATCCACAGTGTAATGATAAGTGTATAACGCGTTTGGTTGTTTGTAGTCGGATTGTTTTGATTGGCCAGTCGGAGCAGTGTGAGAAAAACAAGTAGAAATAGTGTAAGTAGAACCATCTCTTGTCTGGCGAAGCGCGCTGCCAAAAAGAATATGGTGTGACTCATGAAAGCAAGCATGATCATAGCTTCTTGCAGAGACGTTGTTTTTTTGGTGGGTTCCTGCCAAGTTTTGTAGATGGCAAGTATCAGAAAAAGACACAACAATGAGAATGCTAAGGAAAGAAAACGCAATGCGAAAAGGGAAAAATCACCCAGAAAAATGAAGGGCATCTGTAAAAGATGGAATCCGATTTTGATCAAATGCAGGCTTCTGGGGAATACATCAAAAAAAGGCTCAGTAACCAATAGTGAACCTTCCTGCATCATGTGACGTGTGAGTCCGCCAATCCATGCTTCATCAGAATGCATGAGAGGGAATTTTGTGAGGGTCAATAGGTTGACTATCCCAAAAAGAATCAGCAATATAATGGGGATCAGATGATGCTTTGCTTTCTTCATGTTGCCTCTCTTTCTTAGATTCATTATAAAGATTGGAGGAAAGGAAGTAAACTGGAAGAAAAATCGCAGATAAGCAGATAAAAAGAGGATTTGTGACTATTGATTATTTTAATGCAGGTTTTATAAATGTGTTGATAGATGCTTTGTAATTTTGTTCACAAGGTGTTATAGTACTTTTGAGTCAGAGTGAAGGTGACCAATACTTTCACTCGTGAATCCAATCACATATTAAGACACTTATTTTCAATCCCATGAAATGTTTAAGGAGGCCTTAAGATGATGAGAACAACAAGTCGACGGCTCTTATTGTTGTTGGTTTTGGTACTGATTATGGTTGGATGTACCAATGTAACTTATGACGATTCGAGTAACGTGGTGGAAGCAGAAGAGATTGCATCCTTGATGCAACAAGAAAACGTGGTCTTGGTGGATGTAAGAGCAGCAGAAGAATATGCAAAAGGTCACGTAGAAGGAGCCATGAATCTGACTACGGGTGAGTTGACCAAAAATGAACCTACGCCTGGCCTTATTGCCGATCTTGAAACGGTGGAGGCTGTTTTGGGGAGTAAAGGCATCGGGAATGATAGCAAGATCCTTCTCTATGATGACAGTGGCATACACGCTACCCGCTTGTGGTGGGTGCTGAAGGTTTATGGCCATGAAGATGTACAAGTCATCAATGGAGGTGCGGCTGCTTTGGTAAAAGCCGGACTGCCGTTGAGTATGGAAGTGCCATCGTATTCGAGTGTCGATTATACGGCCAAATCGGCTGATATGGATTTGATCGCCACATACGATATGGTGAATGCTCAAGTTGAAAATCCTAAGGATAACGTTGTGATTCTTGATGTGAGGAGTGCAGCAGAGTTTGCAGAAGGAGCCATACCAGGAGCCATTCTTTATCCTCATACCAATCATTTTTATGCCGATGGAACGTTTAAATCGAAACGGGCCATTGAGTTGGATTACAAGGATTTGGGCATAGACAAAGAGGATACCGTCTATGTTTATTGCAAAACATCAGTTCGGGCAACGCCAGTGATGTTGTTGTTACGGGAAGCTGGTTTCAACGATGTCAAGGTCTATGATGGCGCTTGGCTGGAGTGGGAGCAGCAAGGAACAATTGAGTTGGTAGAAGAACCAGTGGTTACACCACAGGATGCTTCATAAATTTATTGGGGGATAAACACATGAGGGAATGGAAGAAAATATTGGCGCTATTGGTCATTTTGACTATGCTTTTTGGTGCTGTGGCCTGTAGTGGTGGCACAGAGGCTGAAACACCGTCTATGGATCTGACAGACGGTGAGGAAGTGGTAGCTGGCAGTTTGGATGAGTTGGTGGGTGATTATTTTGCCAACATGCCAGATCACATTTATAAGATTGGCCAGCAGGATTTCATCGATTTGGTGGCTGCTGGAGAGTCCATGACGATTTTGGATATTCGCAGTGCGGATGATTATGCCAAAGGCCATATCGTTGGGGCTGTCAATATGCCTTGGGGGCCAGCAATCAGTGATGGGTTAAGTAAGATTCCGAGTGATTTGCCACTCATGGTTTATTGTTACACAGGCCAAACAGCAGGGCAGGCAGTGCATACTTTGGTTATGGCTGGCTTTGATGCCAGAAGTGTGAATTTGGGATACAATTTTGGAATCAGCAAGGTAGAAGGGGTAGACGAATATGTGGTTACTGATGCCTCTGAATTGACAGAAGATGTGACCACGATCGACGCAACCATTCAAGCAGCCTTAGATGACTATTATGGTGGTTTGGCTGCTCTTGCTGGTACGACCTATGCCAATTATAAAATTTCTGAGGCTGACTTGATGGCCAAAATGGAAGCAGGAGATGATTTCTATCTTCTGTCCATCCGATCCAAAGAAGACTATGACAAAGGGCATATTGAAGGTGCTGAAAATCTTCCTTGGGGCAAGGATATGGCACAAGGATTTTCCTCCTTACCAAAAGACAAAGATATCGTCGTTTACTGTTATTCTGGACAGACCGCAGGTCAGACGGTTGCCGCTTTGAGACTGTTGGGTTACAATGCCGTTTCATTGAATGGCGGAATCGGTGTTGCCTCGAATGCTCCCATTGGTTGGATCAATCAAGGTTTTGAAACAACGGCTCTGACGACATCAATTTATGCTTATTTTGAAGAAATGCCGGAACATGTTTACAAGATTGGAGAAAAAGATTTTGTGGAAATGGTGCGCAACGGTGAAGAGATGACCATCTTGGATATCCGTAGTGCTGAAGATTACGCCAAAGGGCATATTGTTGGCGCATTGAATGCTCCATGGGGTCCAAGTGCCATTCCAGCCAGCTTAAGCAAAATTCCTAGTGATAAACCACTTTTTGTGTATTGTTATTCGGGACAAACGGCTGGGCAGGCTGTGCATACTTTGAATTTGGCTGGTTTCAATGCTCGATCTGTCAACTTGGGCTTTAGCCTTGGTATTGCCAAGGTGGAAGGTGTGGAAGAGTTTGTTACAACGGAAGCTGTTTCATGGGGAGATGATGTTACAGTTATCGATTCAAGCGTACAATTTGCACTGGATACCTACTATGGAGGATTGGCTGATGTAGCAGGTACTACGTATGCCAGTTATAAGATCTCTGAAGATGACCTGAATGCAAAAATTGAAGCAGGTGAAGACTTCTATCTGTTGTCGATACGTGCAGAGAAGGATTATACGGAAGGCCATATAGAGGGAGCTGTCAATTTGCCTTGGGGTAAAACGATGGCGGCGGGATTCGGTGATTTGCCAGAAGACCAACTGATTGTCGTATATTGCTATACAGGACAAACGGCCGGCCAGACAGTTGCTGCTTTAAGATTATTGGGCTATGATGCTGTTTCCTTAAACGGTGGTGCAGGTATGCCGTCCAACGTGCCGCATGGATGGACCAATCATGGCTATACATTGGTAAAATAGGATTTGCTATAAGGCTGGGTAACCAGCCTTTTTTTTATTTAACTTGGGAGAAGCTGGTAAGCAACATTGTTTGTTGATAGCATGGAGAGGATGCGATAGTGGTGAATGCATTTGTTTTATATGGAATCGATTTTGTCCTGGGGATACATCATGCCAGCAGAAATGACCATGCGCAATCCTTCTTCTACCGTGATTGGCAGAATTGTGATGTTCTCTTTAGGAACCAGCAAAAAGAACCCGGAGGTAGGGTTGGGTGTGGTCGGAATGAAGATATTGACGAGATCGGAGTTCATTATTTCTTGGGGAGCTCCCTTTTTTCGACTAGTAATAAAGGCAACAGAATAGATTCCTTTTCTGGGATATTCAATGAGGACGACTTCTTTGAAGGACTCACTTTGGTCTCCCATAAAGCTATCGATGAGTTGTTTGATTGGCCCATATACAGTGGATACAATGGGAATTTTAAGAAGGATTTTGTGGAAAAAATTTTTAACGGCGCCACTGGCGACTTTTTGTGTAACCAGACCGAAAAAAAACACCACAATAAGGGTCAGCAGAAAACCCAACCCGGGAATTCGAATATCAAAAATGGCTTCGATGAAGTTTGCGGGAATATCATCCATGAAAATAAAGAGACTGTAGATGATATAAAAGCTGATGCTAACAGGAAGCAGGGCAGCAACCCCTGTGATGAAAATTTTTTTCATGGTCACCTCCAAGTAACAAGGAAAGTATGCCAAACATTGATATATAAGTCAACCAGAATGGCCAGAATTGAGGTAGAATAGAATGGAACAAGAAATGAAATGTAAGGAGGCTAGTATTATGTTGATGACCACCACACCTACTGTTGAGGGAAAGAGTATTCAGGCTTATAAAGGGGTTGTTTTTGGAGAAGTCGTAGCGGGCGTCGATTTCGTTAAAGATTTTGCAGCTGGTTTGAGCAATTTTTTTGGAGGCCGTTCAGGGTCGTATGAAGGAGAACTTATCAAAGCCAGGGAAGAAGCTTTGTCAGAAATGCAGAAAAGGGCGCAATCTTTAGGAGCCAACGCTATCGTAGGTATTGATGTGGATTATGAGGTTTTGGGACAGAATGGAAATATGCTTATGGTATCTGTTTCTGGAACAGCAGTACTACTTGGATGATTGGAAAAAATGACGCTATCCTTTATGGATGGATTCCTTGTTCTGTTATCCTGGATTTCAATCCAAGGAAAGAACCCTATCTGATTTGGTGGCATGAATGGACGTTTATATTAGGATAGGATCATATTGATAGCATGATTGTTTTTCCTTGGGCATGTATTTTCCTAGGAGTGTTTGGGTAGAATAGAAACCATAGAAAAAGTGAGGAAGTTATGATTACATTAGGCGCAATGAACCGGTTGATTGTGAAATCAATCAGCGAATCACGGATGATTCTGGAGCATAAAGAGGACAAAACAGAAGTATATCTTGATTTGACCTTGCCAGAGAATCAAAGAGAAATACAAGGACTCGAGGTAGAGGCATTTGTGGACAAGGATGCAGCGGATTGTTTACAAGCCAGTTTGCTTCAGCCACAGATTGTTATGGGGGAAATCAAATATCTTAAGGTAGTGGATATTACCAACGTCGGTGTATTTTTGGACTGGGGATTAAGTCATGATTTGTTTTTGCCGCATAAAAATCATCGCTTGGATGTCAAGATGGGCGATCAAGTATTGGTCATGCTCACCATCAATCCTAAGGGAAGAATCAGTGCTACTGCAGAAATTTATGATGAGTTGAAGACGTATCCTCCTTATGAAAAAGGTGATATCGTTCCTGGCATTGTCTACAGTTACAGTGAAGACCTGCAAGCCTATTTTGTAGCCTTAGAGGGAGTATATCACGGTATGATTCCTGTCAATGAACTCATAGGAGAAAGTATCTCGATTGGAGACAATAGGTCATTTCGTATTAAACGAATTCGTGTTGATGGAAAAGCGGACTGCACTCCCAAAAAAAAGGCTTACCAATTGATGGATGATGATGCTCATCGCATATTGGTTTTGCTGGAAAAAGAGGATGATTTTTTGCCACTACACGATAAGAGCAATCCTGAAGACATCAAAACCATGTTGGGCATGAGCAAAGCATCATTTAAAAGGGCCATCGGAAGACTTTATAAGCAGGGGAAAATCGAAATTGAAAATGATGGTATTAGGAGAAAATGAATGAGTGGATATCCTTATGATTTGAAATCCGAAGTAGTAGAACTCATCGGGAGGATGAAAAAGGAAGAAGAAATAATCTGGCATAATCCACACAAAAAAGCAGCCAGTTTGGCTTTGGATCATATTTCCTTGAAAGAAAGTGATGTGATGGAGGCGCAAAGACGTTGGGCTCGCTTTGCTCCCTATTTGCAAGAAGTATTTCCTCAGACCCAAAAAAGTTTTGGTCTTATTGAGTCTCCAATAAAAGAGTTAACCGGGATTCCTGCCGTAGATGAAAGGGTTTTATGGCGCCAGGAACAAGGGACTCTTTTTTTGAAAATGGATCAGGAATTACCTATTTCTGGTTCTATCAAGGCAAGAGGGGGTATATATGAAGTTTTGTATCTGGCAGAGATGATTGCCAAAAAACATGGTGAACTCTCATCAGAGGATGACTTTCGTATACTGAGAGAAGAACGGTTTAGGGAGCTTTTTTCCCGGTATGAGATTATGGTTGGATCTACTGGAAATTTGGGCCTAAGCATCGGCATCATGGGGAGAACCTTGGGTTTTGGAGTTACTGTGCATATGTCTCATGAAGCCAGTGCCTGGAAAAAAAGATTATTGCGCCAACAGGGAGTATCTGTCATTGAACATGTTGGAGATTATGGAGGGGCTGTTGCACAGGGAAGAAACCAGGCCAATCAAAGAGAAAACACCTATTTTGTGGATGATGAACAGTCAAAGATCCTGTTTTTGGGTTATAGTGTTGCAGCATGGAGATTGGATGAACAGTTGAAAGAAAAGGGAATTCTTATTGGTAAGGACAATCCTTTGTATGTTTATCTTCCCTGTGGTGTAGGAGGAGGCCCTGGCGGCATTACCTTCGGGCTAAAGCTGCTATATGGCGATCATGTACATTGCTTTATGGCTGAACCTACGCAAGCCCCTTGCATGTTGCTTGGCCTCATGACAGAGTATTATGAAAGAATCGCGGTTCAGGACATTGGGTTGACGGGTAAAACATTGGCGGATGGTTTGGCTGTGAGCAGGCCTTCTGCATTGGTCAGTCGTATGATGTCGGAGCTTATTGATGGATGTTATACGGTAAGAGATGAAACATTACGGTTGCTTTTGCGTGCTTTTTATAAGCAGGAAGGGATTTTTTTAGAACCTGCTGCGGTTGCAGGCATGCTAGGACCAAGTTTTGTATCTTACCAGAAAGGGATTCATGTTATTTGGGCAACTGGAGGGGGTTTGGTTCCTGAAAATATGAAGGAAGCACTATTAAAAAACACCAAATGATGCATCATCATTTGGTGTTTTTTAATGGTGTTCAACAGTGATTGCTGTCCTACGCTATTGCGACTTCAAATTGGCAGATTGTCGGGTGTAATTCAGTAAACCCCCTGCCAGGACAATATTGATAAAACGTTTACTTAGGTCGTGGCGTACTTGATAATGAAGATTTTTTGTTAGGTTGTGTATCGTGAATTCGGATGTCGTGGTCAGGGCTTTGGTCAGATTATTGAGTTCCAGCACATCGCCCATTTCGATGGTATCGTAGTCTTCTTCTCTGACAAAGGTCAGGGGAAGAATGCCAAAGTTGACTAGATTGGCCTTATGGATGCGGGCAAAGCTTTTGGTGATTACAGCCTGCACTCCGAGGTACATAGGTGCCAGGGCAGCATGTTCACGAGAAGAACCTTGGCCATAATTGTGACCCCCAATAATGAAACCACCTTCTTTTTCCAGAGCCCGTTCGCAAAAGCCAAGATCGCTTTGACAAAACACATGTTTGGCAATTTCTGGAATATTGGATCGCAGTGGTAAGAATTTGGCACCGGCTGGCATAATATGGTCTGTGGTAATGTTGTCTTCAACTTTGAGCAATACTTCCTTGATGACGCAATCCGCAATGGGCTCTTTGATAGGTAGTGGCTTGATGTTGGGTCCGCGTTTAACGATGATGTCTTCAGGATGAGTGCTGGGAGCCAGAATCATGCGGTCATCGATGATAAACTCCTCTGGGAGCGCGATGGGCGGATAGGGGCCTAAATTTCTGGGATCATCCAATGTCCCTTTGAGAGCTGTAGCAGCTGCGGTTTCCGGGCTAGCCAAGAAGATTTCCGCATCTTGCGTTCCGCTTCTGCCTTTAAAATTTCGGTTGAAGGTTCTGACGGATATGCCCTTGGAACAGGGTGCTTGACCCATTCCGATGCATGGACCACAAGCTGACTCCAGGATGCGGGCACCCGATTCAATCAGGCTACCTAGCGCACCGTTGTCGGCCAGCATTTTGTATACTTGTCTAGAACCAGGGGAAATCACCAAGGATACATCGGGGTGAACAACCTTCCCTTTGAGGATATTCGCAACCCGCATCAAATCAGCATAGGATGAGTTTGTACAGCTTCCGATGGCTACCTGATCGACCTTCAAGTCTTTCAGGGAAGCGACTGTCTTGATGGCATCGGGGCTGTGGGGTGCTGCGATAAGAGGCTCCAGGTGGTTTAAATTGATTTCAATGGTTTGGTCGTAATGAGCGTCTGGGTCGGCCATCAAGGGAATAAATACTTCTTCTCGGTTTTGGGCCTTTAAAAATATTCTGGTCATCTCATCACTAGGGAATACTGATGTGGTGGCACCCAGTTCAGCTCCCATATTGGTGATGGTAGCTCGTTCGGGTATGCTAAGAGTGGTTACGCCAGGACCAGCATATTCTATGATGGCGCCCACGCCCCCTTTGACAGTCATGATGTCTAAAACCTTCAAGATGATATCTTTGGCACTTACGTAGGGTTTTAATGCTCCGCTGAGGTTGATGCGAATTACTTTGGGCATGGTGAGGTAAAAAGGACCTCCTGCCATGGCCACAGCTACGTCTAGTCCACCGGCGCCTATGGCAATCATGCCTAGTCCACCTCCGGTAGGTGTATGTGAATCTGAACCAAGCAATGTTTTTCCTGGTACGCCGAATCTCTCCAAATGTACTTGATGACATATGCCGTTGCCAGGACGTGAAAAATAGATGCCGTGTTTATGAGCAACTGTTTGGAGATAAAGATGGTCATCGGCATTTTCAAAACCAGTTTGCAGTGTATTGTGATCCACATAGCTGACAGATAGGTCTGTTTTGACCTGGTCTACACCCATTGCCTCGAATTGCAAATAGGCCATTGTTCCAGTTGCATCCTGCGTGAGTGTCTGATCGATGTGAATGGCTATTTCTTCGCCCTGCTCCATGATTCCTTCCACCAAGTGGGTAGAGAGTATTTTTTCTGTAATATTTTTCCCCATACTATCCTCCTTCAATGCGTAATGATCTCAAATCAATATAACAGAAATGCTTGAACGCGTAAAGGCAAACCCGCAGGCAAGCAGATCTTGTGGGTTTCATTTGGAAGAAGGATGCTTTGTACAAGGTTATTCTTTTACTATTGAGCAATTATTGGTTAAAATATAGATAAGCCCATTATCAAGGAGGGGAAATGAATATTGTATTGGTTGAACCGGAAATTCCTGGAAACACAGGGACCATTGCCAGAACCTGTGCCGCAACAAACACCAAATTGCATTTGGTTAGACCTTTGGGATTTTCTTTGGAAGACAAGTACCTAAAACGAGCAGGTTTGGATTACTGGCATTTGTTGGATGTATATTATTATGATTCTTTTGAAGAAATGTTGAATATGTATCCGAAAGAGAGTTTTCACTTTTTAACTACCAAAGCAAAAAAAAGTTATGCAGAAGCCCAATATGCAGTAGACGATTTTTTGGTGTTTGGCAAAGAAACCAAGGGATTGCCGGAGCCCCTTCTTGCTGCTCATGAGGATCAGTGTTTTCGTATCCCCATGGTGGATCTGAAGGAAGCAAGAAGCTTGAATCTGTCTAATGCAGCCAGTATTGTATTGTACGAGGCGTTAAAACAGCATAATTTTACGGGATTGCGCTGATGCTGATTTTGGGGGTGCTGTCTGATACCCATTTTGTTCAGACCGAAGGGGTAGTGCCAAGTGAAATATTCGAGGCTTTGAAGGATGCAGATTATATCGTGCATTGCGGGGATATCAATCAGTATTGGGTGATGGAACAGTTGGAGAGCATAGCTCCCGTATTGGGGGTGTATGGAAATACAGACCCATTTGAATTGGTTTCAAAATTGCCTCATAAACGAGTGCTCAGGTTGGCTGGGTACGAGATTGGCATTACGCATGGAGAGGGTGAGGGTCTGGCCTGTAACAATGCTCTTCAGCATTTTAGAAGTCATTCTCTTGACCTGTTGCTTTTTGGACATAGTCATTGTCCTGAAAGTCATCGAATTGGTCGGACTCTTTGTTTTAACCCTGGGTCAGCTACCAAACCACGTTGCTCTGAACAGGGTAGTATCGGTCTGGTGTATCTGGGTGATCACATTCAGACAAGCATACAAATGCTTAAAAGGAGGGCAATATGAAAAAATCATGGATGGTAACAGGCATTGCACTTTTATCTGTAGGAGTCATTTCCTTGCTAGGAGCAACCGAAGTGATTCCTATCTCTATGGGGTATATTTGGCCCCTGTCCTTGTTGTTGCCGGGCCTTTATTTTGAGTCGGCTTTCTTTTTCAAAAGAGAGGCGTTCAAAGAAGAAATTCTGATTCCTTCAGGTTTACTGATTGTTTATGCGCTTTATTTCTATGTGGCCCAGGCACGGGGATTTGCACTCATGCAGTCAACATGGCCCATTTTTCCGTTGGGTGTTTCCCTAGGCTTTTTACAGGCATATTTTCTAGGGGAACATAAATTTTCTTATTTGCTGGTGGGACAGATACTATTGGTGTTTTCCGTCATGGCTATACTATTTACTACACTGGGGATGGATATCGAAGGCGTAGTGTTTCCCATTGTTTTAATCTTTTTAGGAGTTTTGGCAATTGTGCAGGCTTGGTTAAAAAATAAAGTATAATTTTTAGAATGTGGGGAACTATGGCGGATTTTGTACATTTACACAATCATACAGGATATAGTTTATTGGATGGGGCTTCTAGAATACCCGATCTGGTCAAGCGTGCCCGGGAATTGAATATGTCAGCATTGGCCATCACTGATCATGGTGTCATGTATGGCGTCATTGAGTTCTATAAAGAGTGTAAAGCCCAAGGCATCAAACCCATTATTGGCTGTGAGGTCTATGTGGCCAAAGATTCTAGGTTTGATAAAAGGCCTAAGATTGATGAAGAACGTCACCATTTGATTTTGTTGTGCAAAAATCTTAAAGGTTTCCAGAATCTGATTAAGTTGGTGTCATTGGGGCATACAGAAGGCTTTTACTATAAGCCCAGGGTGGATTTGGACTTGCTAAGGCAGTATCATGAAGGACTTATTGCGACATCTGCTTGTATTGCAGGAGAGGTTCCAAGAAGAATCCTTGAAGGCAGATTCGATGAAGCACGAGATGCCGCCAAGCGCTATCAAGAAATATTTCAGGGGAATTATTACATTGAGCTTCAGGATCATGGAATAAGACAGGAAAAAGAAGCCAATTTGCAATTGGTTTCGCTTGCCAAAGAGCTATCCATTCCATTGATTTGTGCCAATGATGCTCATTATGTGAATAAGGAAGATGCGGAAAGCCATGATGCTTTACTTTGTATTCAGACGGGGAAAGTGGTTGATGATGCCGACAGGATGAGATTTGAAGGAGAAGAGTTCTATTTGAAATCGGAAGAGGAAATGAAAAGTCTCTTTGGACATCTTCCCGAAGCTTTGATCAACACCAAAAAAATTGCTGATGCCTGTGATTTGGAACTTGATTTTGGGAAACTCTATTTGCCTCAGTATGAAGTTCCTGAAGGACATTCCTTGCAGTCATATCTGAGGGTACTATGCGAAACAGGCCTTCAGAAACGGTTGGGTGAAACGACAGAAGAAATACAAAATAGATTGGATTATGAATTGAGCGTAATTGAAAAAATGGATTATCCCGGATATTTTCTTATCGTATGGGATATGATTAATTTTGCTCGTGAACAAGGGATTTATGTGGGGCCTGGAAGGGGCTCTGCAGCTGGTAGCCTAGTGGCCTATGCCTTATATATAACAGATATCAATCCATTGCAGTACGACCTTCTGTTTGAGCGCTTTCTTAATCCTGAGCGTATCACGATGCCTGATATAGACACGGATTTTTGTTATGAACGCCGCGGAGAAGTCATTGAGTATTTGATTAGAAAATACGGTGAGGAGCATGTAGCGCAAATCGTTACCTTCGGAACCCTTTCAGCCAGATTGGCGATACGTGATATCGGTCGTGTTTTGGACGTTCCGCTTCCATTGGTGGACAAGGTAGCAAAAATGGTTCCCGCTGAAATCAATATTACACTTGACAAGGCGTTGGAGATGAATCCTGAGCTTCGCAGGGTGGTTGACGAGCAAGAATCGATTGCGCATTTGATGAAGATTGCCAGGCGACTGGAAGGATTGCCAAGGCATAGTTCAACCCATGCGGCTGGTTTGGTGATTGCACCAGGTCCCATTGATGATTATATTCCCATTTTGAATGGACAGGGCGAAACAAGAATGACCCAGTTTACCATGACAACCGTGGAGGAAATGGGCCTTCTCAAGATGGATTTGCTGGGACTAAGAACATTGACGGTTATTGGGAAAACAGTTCAGAATATTAAAAAGACAAAGGGTATTCACGTTGACTTAGAAGAAGTGGATTTACATGATGAATTGACGTATCAGCTTTTGTCTCGAGGGGAAACCACTTGTATTTTTCAGTTGGAAAGCAGTGGCATGCAGGCAATCTTGAAAAATTTGAAACCAGAGGTCTTTGAAGATATTGTGGCCTTGGTGGCTTTGTACCGGCCTGGTCCTTTGGGTAGCGGTATGGTTGACGATTTCATCAATGGTAAGCATGGGAAAATCGTGGTATCTTATCTGCACCCACTTCTGGAGCCAATTTTAAGAGATACCTATGGGGTTATTTTATACCAGGAACAAGTGATGCGGATAGCCAGTGATTTGGCTGGGTTCTCTTTGGGTGAGGCAGATTTGCTGCGTAGAGCCATGGGGAAGAAAAAGAAGAAAATTATTGAAGAACAGAAGAATCATTTTGTGACAGGTGCTGAAAAACGTGGTGTTGGCAAGAGGATTGCGGAACAGATCTATGAGCGAATGGCTCATTTTGCTGGGTACGGTTTCAATAAATCCCACTCTGCTGCTTATGCGCTTATTTCTTTTCGCACAGCGTACCTAAAAGCCCATTATCCCAAAGAGTTTATGTCAGCAATTTTGACCTCGGTGATGCAAAATACGGATAAAGTTACACTTTATATCGAAGAGTGTAAAAAAATGGGGTTGGACATTCTTCCACCTGATATCAATGAGTCCTTTGCTGATTTTACGCCTGTTTCCAAAGGCATCCGATTTGGATTGGCTGCAGTCAAGAATGTCGGCCGAGGAGCCATAGACAATATTGTTATGGCCAGAGCAGAGGCTCCCTTTACTGATCTGGATGATTTTTGCACCAAAATGGATTTGCATCAAGTGAATAAAAGGATTGTTGAAAGTTTGGTCATGTGTGGCGCCTTTGACGGTTTTTCTTTGCACCGAAGCCAATTGATTCAAATGATTCCACGCGCATTTGAGCTGGCTTATAAACGCAAGGAAGATTTGGATTCCGGTCAAGTTTCATTATTTGATTCTCCTGGTGTGGCTACAGAAGAGCACAGTGACGTCCCGAGTATAGAAGAGTATCCTGTGAAGGATTTGCTGGAGATGGAAAAAAATATGCTTGGCTTCTATATCAGCGGTCATCCTATGGATCCGTATCGTTCCTTATGGGAGAATCACATCAAAAGTTTGGCCAGCATTGAAGAATCTGATGATGGAAAAATGGTCGTTGTGGGAGGGATGGTTGCAAAAATCAAACGCAGTGTTACAAAAAAGAATGAAAACATGGCGTATCTTCAGTTAGAAGATCTATACAGTTCCATGGATGTTTTGGTTTTCCCTAGGTTGTATAAGGAAATTGGGAGTTCGATTAATGAAGATCAGGTCATTATCGTTCGTGGGAGGATCAATTTTAATGAGGATGAAAAGAAAATTTTTGCTGATGCTGTGCAATTTGATGTTATGCCGAATATGGAACCGTCTAGTATTCTTTCGAATAACTCAGAGACATTGACTTTAAAAAAAGACAAGCATCTTCCAAAGATGACCAATCAAAAGACAATGGATATCCGAAGCATTACCATATCGCTGCCTCCTTTGCAGCAAGAGATATTGGAGCAGAATTTGATTCTCACACAAGGGTTGCTCCATCATTGCAGAACGGGCGAAACGAAAATTCTGCTTTCTACAGGGGGAGAGGATAATATCTGTCTTAAAGAAAAAAAATACGTAACCACAGAATTATATGATAAACTTTGTACTGTGTGGGGTAAGAACAATGTTTTTTGGCAAGCCAATCTGTCGGAGGGATTGGACTAGATTTTATTCCCCCCATAAGTGAAAGTGAGTTAAAGAAGTCATGCATGCCATAAATTTCAATAAATTCATCACTATCTAGATCAAGATGATGGTGCAAGGAGAAAGTAGGATGATCAAGATGCGAACTGGGATTTATCCAGGCTCGTTTGATCCTTTGACCAATGGTCATCTGGATATTATCGAGCGTTCCGTACATATTTTTGACCGGGTGATTTTGGCTGTAGCCAATGACAACAACAAGCAATCTTTGTTCAGTGTAGAAGAAAGAATGGCTATGATCGAACAGGCAGTAGCAGCATACGATGGTGTAGAGGTTGAGGCTTTTGATGGTCTATTGATGCATTATGCTAAGGAAAAAGGAGCTGTGGCAGTAATTCGTGGTTTAAGAGCGGTGTCTGATTTTGAATATGAATTTCAGATGTCGTTGATGAATCGTAAACTTGAACCAGAAATTGAGACCGTATTTCTGATGACTTCTGCGCAGAATGCATTTATTAGTTCAAGCATGATCAAGCAAGTTGTTTCTTTGCAAGGCGATATTCATGGATTGGTTCCGGAACGAGTAGAACTTGCCTTGTTGGAAAAGTTTAAGAAATGAGGGATGATATGGATAATGTCAGGTTTGATCTCGATTATGTGGTCGTGAAAGCACTTGAAAACGGAGTTACCATTATGGGTCTTACCAGAGGAAAGGATACCAAGAGCCATCATTCGGAAAAAATTGATAAAGGAGAGGTGCTGATCGCTCAGTTTACTGAGATCACTTCTGCCATAAAGATCCGTGGAAAAGCAAAAATTTATACCAAGCATGGTGTGATTGATATTGAAGACTAGGTTCAGGGGGATATGATGTGGAAAGTAGTTTTCGTCGTAAATTCTGAAAAAAAGGCTGAGAAAATAAAGGAAGAATTGGAAAAAGAATATATTTTCCCGAAAATTGTACCTTCAGGGAATTCTATTCAGGTTTTGGTAGAGGAGACTGATTTACAGGATGCAGATGAAATCATCAGGGGTATCTTGTCATAAAGTCAACGGAGGAATGTATGAAAAAAATTGCTGTACTAACTTCCGGAGGCGATGCACCTGGGATGAATCCTGCTATACGAGCGGTCGTGCGGTCAGCAATATATCAAGGATTGCAGGTGATAGGCATCAAACGGGGATACCAAGGTTTGTTGCAGGAAGATTTTGTTGATTTGGATGTCGCCAGTGTTGGTGACATCGTAACGCGTGGAGGAACGATCCTACGTACTGCGCGATCGGAAGAATTTCATGAATTAAAAGTGCAACAGCATGCAGCCCATTTGCTACGACGTCACCGCATTGAAGGCTTGGTGGTCATTGGTGGAGATGGTAGTTTTCGTGGTGCCCTGTCTTTGCATGAGCAGGGCATGCGGGTAATTGGCATTCCTGGCACAATCGACAATGATATTCACGGTACCGAGTCTACGATTGGCTTTGATACAGCAGTAAATACGGGGCTGGATGGAATATCAAAATTAAGGGATACTGCAACGAGCCATGAACGGCTTTTTTTGGTTGAAGTCATGGGACGTCATTGTGGTGCCATTGCATTGGCTATGGGAATAGCGGGTGGAGCAGAGGCGATTCTCATACCCGAGATGGAATGGAATGAAGAAGAACTGGCTTCGTCTATCAATCGGGGCAAGGAAAGGGGTAAAATTTCAAGTATCATAATCATAGCAGAGGGGACTGCAGATACCAAGACGTTGGGCGAACGACTAACACTTAAAACGAATTCTGATGTACGTACGGTCATTTTAGGACACTTGCAAAGAGGCGGAGCACCCACGGCGGGTGATTCTGTGTTGGCAAGTCGTATGGGGGCAAAAGCTGTAGAGTATTTATTGTCTGGGCTTTCCGGTGTTATGACCGCACTAAGAGATGCTAACATTGTTCCCGTATCTCTTGAGTTAAGCCAGAAGATGGGGAATCATATTGACGAAAATTTATACCATTTGGCCAAAATTTTGGCTATTTAGGAGGTAAGATGACTATACGAAGAACTAAAATCATTTGTACCATTGGTCCTGCCAGTGAAGATGAAGTGGTCTTGCGTCAGTTGATTGAGCAGGGCATGAATATTGCTAGACTGAATTTTTCCCATGGGAATCATCTGGAACATGCCAAGCGGATCAAAATGATTCGCCAAATTGCTGATGAATTGAACAAAAATGTGGCCATTATGTTGGATACCAAAGGTCCAGAGATACGAACTGGAGAATTGAAGGAGAAAGAGGTTTTTTTGCATGAAGGGCAACAATTGATACTTACAACAGATGTGGTGCTCGGTGATGAGCGTCGATTGTCCATCAGTTATGAGGGCTTGCCAAATGAATTGGTACCTGGCGACCAGATTCTTTTGGATGATGGTCTGATTTCTCTTCGAGTTTTGACTGTTGAAGGCAGGGATATCATCTGTATCATTGAAAATGGTGGTGCTATTAAGAGTAGAAGAGGTGTGAATATTCCAGGAAAAAAACTGGGCCTTGCTTTTTTATCCGAAAAAGACATGAGTGATATTTTGTTTGGTATTGAGCAAGATGTCGACTTTATTGCACTCTCCTTCGTTCGAGACAAAGAGGAGGTCATGTGTGTCAGAAAGTTGCTGGAAGAGCATGATGCCAATATCCATTTGATTGCAAAAATTGAAAATGCTTTTGCTGTACAGCATATCAAAGAGATCATAAAGGTCAGTGATGGTATCATGGTAGCGCGGGGAGATTTGGGAGTAGAGATTCCCTTTGAGGAAATGCCATTGATCCAAAAAAGAATTATTCGCTATTGCTACGAACGCGCTAAACCGGTCATTACGGCTACTCAAATGTTGGACTCTATGATACGTAATCCCAGACCAACCAGAGCCGAAGTCACAGATGTGGCCAATGCTGTTTTGGATGGAACGGATTGTGTAATGCTTTCTGGTGAATCTGCGGCAGGGGATTATCCAGTTGCTTCATTGACCACCATGATCCGCATTGTGAAAGAAGCTGAATCATTGATGACTTGGCCAAAATATGGGTTTAAGAAGAGAAAATACAAAAGTCATCACCCCATAACAGACAATATCAGTGAGGCGGCTGTAACCATTGCCACCAAACTGCATGCCTCTGCACTTATTGTGCCTACCAGATCAGGTTTTACCCCAAGAATGGTGGCCAAACATAGACCGGTAACGCCTGTCATTGCCGTTGTATCACATCTTAAAACCAAACGCCAGATGACAATAGTGTGGGGTGTGGAAATTGTTGAAATTGTTGAGCCCACTGATACTGATTCGATGATTATAAGAGCAACGGAAGCCACCAAGCAGGCAGGTTATATTAAGGAAGGGGATACCATCGTGATTACTGCGGGTGTTCCTGTGGGTGTAAGTGGGAAGACCAATCTTTTGAAAGTACAAATCGTTTAAAATTTACAAAAATTATCCGTTAAATATAGCGAACATGCAATTAATAAGATACCATAGCAGATGTGACAAATATTCACATTTGCTATGGTTTTTTTTGATTGGAGGGTTCTATGGACTGTTATTTCAATGTGAATCGGTTGCCCGATGTGGCACAACGTATCTTATCCGCTATGCATGATAAGGGAATAGTATGTTTTTATGGTTGCCATGAGATCTATCAGGAATGGATATTTCGAGAATTGGTTTTCTGGCTTAATGATTCTTCATGGATGATTCTGGATAAAGAGAACATAAAAGAACAATGCATTACAATTCCAGATCAGTTTCAAGATACTGTATTCTTTCTGGATTTGCGTGGGACTTCATCAGAAAATCAAACCTATAATTTGAAATCGGCAATAGGGTGGGAAACACCCCCTCATATACTTATTCTTTGTGAAATGAATACCGTTTTAACGCTAGATGATGCGTATACGCTGGCTAAGCCGGCCACCTTTGATTTGGAAGATTTAAGGATATCAAAAAGTGAATTTTATGATTTTTTTGTTGCTCAGGGTATGACATTTGCTTATGACGAAAAATGGTATGCATGGATACAGGGAGATTTAGCTATTGCAATGCAGTCCTTGAGAACCGCAAAAGAATTGGGTTATACTCATTTGGAGCAGTCCAGAGAAAGTTTAATACACAGTTTTGATTGGATACTTCAACGGGATTTTACCATCGAGGAAAGAAAAAAAATATGTATTCTTCAATATTTGTTGGAGTTTGATATAAAAATGCTGGATCAGCTCTGGGACTATGAAGAAAAAACGTCATCGCTGTGCTTGCGCTTATACAATATGGGTTTAACTACATCTAAAGCTTGGAATACATACCAATGTCTTGGTTTGTTCAAAATGGTTCTGTCCAAAGATGTGTATGCTTTGCTTTCGCTATCAGAAAGACAATTATTAGAAAGAAAAATTGGGCGATATTTTTTCAGTAAAGGTATGTGGCAAGATGCGCTTCATTTGATCAATGAAACCCATGACGACAATCTTGCCAAAGAATTATTAGGCAGGATGTTATCGGAGTTTTCCATAATCAGTGACTCGAAACTGGTGATGGAAATGGTAACGATCCTTTCTGATTTGCTTATGCCGGATTCTATGGAGATATGGTTTCTTGAGATGGTGCAAGATACGTTTACAGGAAACCGGGCTAGAAGGTGGAAAAATACGCAAAAAATGATGGCCATTTGGGATGATGTTCGCAATCAGCAGGAAGGTTTTTATACATTCTCAGCCGTGCTTATTGCCATATCGCTATGCGAGAATGGGAAATTTCAGGAGTGCTCTGAATTCCTTTCGGGCAAGATCATGACAGCGTCTTTTGAAATTGAAGCTCATTACTCCATATTGCAGTTTTTGTTGCAATACACTTGCTTGGTTCAGAATATGAATGCGTTCAATATAAAAGAATTCATCGCAGCCAAAGCCAGTCTTATGTGTGAAGAGCAAGGCAATTGTGCCGTGATGTTGATGAAAATGTTGTATGGACATGATCTCAATTTTACCTTGTTTCAGATCAATGAGTATGACAGAATGTTTGAAAAGTTACTCCAACGTGAAACAGAGTGTGCTACTGAGCTTCAAAAATTGTTGAGTCAAATCCTATATAGAAGCTATGATTTGGTAGTGAAGTATTATCCTTCAGAAATGAATGATCATGATTTACCATTGCATCAAAAAATTGAGTTGTCTACCAACAACAATGTAAAATTATGGGGCAGTTACATGTTGTCGTTGGAAAAAATGAATCTTGGGGAATATCAATTGGCACAAGGATATTCGGAGGATACGCTTTATTATTGCAAGGTGGTTGGACATCCACTGATGTATTTCAAGTCACTGCTTCTCGGTGTCAGAATTGCATCCATGAATCATCAGTATGAACGGGCAGAACGTTTATTAAATCAAGCAAGAGATTTGGATGGTTTTTCTCAATGGCTCATTTTTTCCAGTGCCCTGTTGATGGAAGAAGCCTATTTGATGCTGATGCAAAAAAAATTTAGTGAATCCAAGAGTGTTTTGATGGAGGCAATGGGGAATTTGACCCTTCTTCAAAATAGAATGGGTCAGGTTGACGTTCTGCTTCATTTGTGTTTGATTGGTTATTGTGAGGATAAGGTACGCAATACTGATGATATTCGTGATTATTGGTGTAAGGCTCAAAAGATTGCCCAAGAGCAAAATGGGATAGTATTTTTAGATCGATTTCTTGAGTCTCATTTGGATTTGAAAATTTGGCTTGAGTCTGGAGAGGATTTCACAGGTAAAGAGAATCAACTTCATTGTGTCAAGAATTGTTCAGGCATTAGGATTTGTCTGTTTAGAGAATTTTCTTTGCAACATGGAGATTTGGTTTTGGAGGAAGAAATATGGCCAACTCGGAAGGTAAAAGCGATTTTTCAATACTTACTTATTCATCCGGAAGAGCGGATAGCCCGAAGTGAATTGGCAAAGGTATTTTGGCCAGATATTCAAGACCATACGCAGTCGCTGGCCAACCTTAGGGTGGCATTGAGTTTATTGGGAAAAACATTGGCCATCATAGGGCTGGAGGATATGCTTAAAAGAAATCGGCATAGAGCTTGGTTGGAAATTCCCGAAAATGCCTATGTTGACTATTTTGTGCTCAAGAATTCATATGAAGAAGGGAAAGCATGCTATAAACAAAAAGATTATCGAATGGCAGAGAAACACTTCCAGTCTAGCTTAAAAATTTTAGAAGAACCTTATCTGAGTACCCAAAGTAAGGATCAATGGATCAATTCGGAGAGAAAAAAAGTTGAAAAACGATTAGAACGTTGTCAGTACTATTTGTTGCGTATTGCTTTGGAGAATCAACAATTTTCTAAAGCCGTGGTATACTGTAGAAAGATGTTAGAAGAAAACCGTTATCGGGAAGATCTATACAGGATTTTAATCAACACTTTAAAGAAACAGGGTCGCGTGGGTGAGGCGCTGGGGGCGTACAAACAGTATAAAAAAATGTTGCAAGAGGAACTCAAGATCAACCCAGCCAAGGAAATGGTGGTTATGGAATCAAGATTGAAAAATTCATTGTTGTAGAGAGGTGATCATCTATGAGGAATAAATGGCGAATCATCGCATTCATCATCATTTGCGTGTGGCTTTGTTTGCCGGGGACCGTATTTGCAGAAGATATCCCTGTTACGATGGATGTTAACGGTCAGGAAGTCGAAATGGACACATTAGGATTCATTGAAAATGGGAGAACCATGATGCCGATACGTTTTTTGACCCAGGCGTTAGGGGTTGCTGATATTGAATGGGATCCAGATCAAAACATAGCTTTGGTACACCTTGCAGAGGACATGCTACTGACATTGGTGGCTGGTGATAATAGAGCGTTGATCAATGAAGAAGAATTTCTTTTTTCCAGGGAAATCCCTGTAATCGATGGAAGGATGTTTGTTCCTATCTCAGAAATGAAAGCTTTATTGGATTTTTCTATCGCATATCATGCGCGTGATGTTCATATTTCTATCGAAAAAGAAGGATTTCTATTGAATCCAAGCATGTATGCTGAGCCAAAGGACCGAGAGGAGTGGCTCTGGTTGGCCAGAATCGTAGAAGTTGAGGCCAGGGGCTTGCCTATGGAGAATAAAATTGCTGTGGCCAATGTGGTGCTCAACAGGGTTCGCGATATGAGGTTTCCCTCTACTGTCTTTGATGTGATTTTTGATGTGGATGTACACCAACAGTTTCCTCCTGCTCACAAAGTAGGGTTTAGTGAAATCTTGCCCAGTGATGATAGTTATCGTGGAGCCAAAGCCGCTTTGTATGGTGTAAATAATATTGACAATTGCTTGTTTTTCAATAATCGTCCGTTTGCAGGCTTGTCCGATAGGCTATACAAAGTTATGAATGGTGAGTATTTTTATTACTAACAATATAGTGGTTGCTTTTCCTGATATCATACCTTATAATTTTATTGAAGTTGCTTTAAGCTAGTACGAGATACTAGAAAGGATCTGTCAACAAGATGCGTCTGCATGCCTTTCTCGTGTTATCGGGGAAGGCATTTTTTTAAGGAGGTTTTATGTTAAAAGGGAAACATCTCATTGAGCCATTCGATTTTAGCCTCGAGGAACTGGATATGATTTTTGATGTGGCCGATCAAATCATAGCGACACCAGATCGATATCTGGATGTTTGCAAAGGGAAAATCTTGGCTACCTTGTTTTATGAACCGTCAACACGCACGAGATTTTCGTTTGAGGCTGCGATGTTACGCTTAGGAGGTCAAATCATTGGATTTGATGATCCCAATACATCTTCTACAGCCAAAGGAGAATCCTTATCTGATACCATTCGTACGATTGCCTGTTATGCTGATATTTCTGTCATTCGTCATCCTAGAGAAGGGACAGCCAAACTGGCATCAAAATTCACCGATATGCCCATCATCAATGCAGGGGATGGTGGACACCAACATCCTACCCAAACTCTTACAGATTTGTTAACCATTCGACAATACCATCGCGAAATAAAGAATTTGACGGTCGGTGTTTGTGGTGACCTCAAATTCGGAAGAACCATTCACTCCCTGGTCAAAGCTTTGTCCAGATACCCGAATATCCATTTCAAAATGATTTCCCCTGAAGAATTGCAGATGCCCTCGTATATTCTAGATGAATTATTACCAGGAAGTTACGAGATTACCAATCAATTGGAGACAGCCATTGGAGATGTTGATATACTTTATATGTCTCGTGTTCAGCGTGAACGATTTGTATCAGAAGATGAGTATGTTCGATTGAAGGATTTCTTCATTTTGGATAAGGAAAAGATGGAATTGGCGAAGAAAGACATGATTGTGATGCATCCTTTACCCAGAGTCAATGAAATTTCCAAAGAGATTGATGGTGATGCCAGATGTGTGTATTTTGAACAAGCTAAGTTTGGAATGTTTGTCAGGATGGCACTGATCATCAAGTTGTTGGGTTTGTAGATGAAAGAGGGGAAGAATGAGATGATTAATGTATCCAAATTAAAAAAAGGTGTGGTTATCGATCATATTGAAGCCAATAAAGGATATAAAATTTTTAACCAATTGAAATTGGATGAAAGTCAAGATGTGGTGGTGCTGATGCGCAATGTGCCTTCATCCAAAATGGGAAAAAAAGATTTAATCAAGATAGAAAATGATATTCATGTCGATTTAACCGTTTTGGGTTTGATAGATCCCAATGTGACAGTTAATATTGTTGAAAATGGTGAACGTGTAAAAAAAATCAAATTATCTCTCCCCGAGAAAGTCAAGGGGATTCTTGAATGCAAAAATCCACGTTGTATCAGTAAAACAGAGCATATTGTTGACATCGAGTTTATTCTCATCGATGCAGAAAAGAAATTGTATCGTTGCGAGTATTGTGATGCCAGGACCTCATTGTAGTCTCGTAGCGTGATAATATGATCAAATTTGATGTTAGCACACAACGATTGGGCCTTCAAAGAGTGACCAACCAACATTGGGATGAATTGAAGCGTATTTTACAGGACGAAGAATTGATGCATTTTTCTGTAAAAGGGGTAAAGACCGATCAGGAAGTATTGCATTATATCAAACAAAGTCAATCAGATGAGGAAGAGGGGGATGGTCAGTATACACTGTATTCTCTAGAAACGGGAGAGTTTATTGGTATTGCTGGGTATTTTTCTTTTCTTTATGAAGAGGCAAAAGAGCTGGAAATCAATTACCGAATTTTAAGATCGCACTGGAGACGAGGATATGCTACAGAAGTGGCCATTTTTCTGGCTGATCAGGCTTTTGAGAGATTAGGAAAGCAGCGCGTATTTGCCATAGTGGATCAAAGAAATTTGGCTTCGAAACGAGTTCTTGAAAAAGCCGGATTTGAATGTGAAGGGAAATTTCAGTATCACGGAAGGGCTACTTTCTTGTATCAGAAGAAGTTGTAAACCCATAATTTTTTTTTGGCCATGAACAGGTTGCAGTGAAGAATTGGGTATTTTTTTGGGCATTTACCGGAAAAAAATAATATTTGATTAATTATTTCATGATTTTGTTAAATGCTATTGAAAATACTTGCAACTAGTTATATAGTACATTTAGTATATTTGTAGAAACAAATCACAGGAGGAAATAAGAATGTACGAATTAATTGATTTGACGATGAACGAGGAAACTTTAAAAAAGACCGTTCAGCGTGCCAAAGAAAGAAACATTGCTATTCCCACATTTGCAGAGATGAAAAACCCCAATCTTTTGCCTGACAATGTTAAAGAAAAACTGAGTCAGACTGGTTTGTGGGACCTGGATCCAATCAATCTCTTCAGAGTGACTTGGAAAAATGAAGCCAAGGCTGATGGTGGTGGATTTGTGGATGTACCCAATTATATTGAGTTTCCCAAAGAAATCACTGGTGTTGATGCAAAAATTATTGGTATGGTTGGAAAGTTTTTCCCGACCGGCTCGCACAAAGTAGGTCCATCCGTTGGATGTTTGGTGCCCAGATTGGTTACCGGACAGTTTGATCCTACTTATCATCAAGCTGTATGGCCTTCAACTGGTAACTATTGCCGTGGCGGGGCTTTTGATGCGAATTTACTTGCTTGTGAGTCAATTGCAATTTTGCCTGAGGAAATGAGCGAAGAGCGTTTCAATTGGCTTAAAGAGGTGGCTGGAGAAGTCATTGCCACACCAGGATCTGAGAGTAACGTAAAAGAGATTTATGACAAAACTTGGGAATTGATAGAAACTCGTCATAATGTTATGGTTTTCAATCAGTTCTCAGAGTTTGGTAACAGCCTGTGGCATTATGAAGTAACTGGCGATGGCATGAAATGCATGATTGATGATTCTCTGCAGGATGGGGAAAAACTATTCGGGTCTGTCTTCACTTCTGGTTCTGCTGGAACCACTCATGCAGGAGAATATCTGAAGCTGCAGTATCCAGGATCTAAGTTAGCCGTAGGAGAAGCATTGCAATGCCCAACCTTGCTGAACAATGGTTTTGGTGCACACAGAATTGAAGGAATTGGTGATAAACATATTCCTTGGATTCACAATGTGAAGAATACAGATATGGTGATTGCTATCGATGATGAGATTACATTGGGCATGATGAGACTTTTCAATGAGCCAGCAGGTCATGAATACCTGAAATCATTGGGATTGAGCTCTGAGTTGGTTGAAAAACTACCTTGGCTTGGCATTTCCAGTGCAGCCAACTTGGCCATGGCTATCAAAATGGCGAAATACTATGAACTGACTGACAAGGATGTCATTGCTACTGTATTAACAGACTCTGCTGAAATGTATATTTCCAGACTTAAAGAAATGAAAGATGCCAGAAACGGGAAATATGAAGTTCAGGACGCTGCTGTTGATCACCAACGTTATATTCTGGGCATGCAGGTTGATGCATTGGAAGAACTGACTTATGTAACTAAGAAGCGAATTCATAACTTGAAATACTATACTTGGATTGAGCAACAAGAAAGAGATGTAGAAGAGTTGAATGCACAATGGTATAATGCCGAAGAGTATTGGGGCCAAATCCCAACTTATGCAGAAAAGATTGATAAGCTTATTGTGAAGTTCAACGAGATGACTGGAGTCATTGAACAGATCTAAATATATGATACATAATACATAAAAATAAGGCCTGCCGATTTAGTATCGGCAGGCCTTTTTTTTATGACGGTAGATTATGATCTTCTTGGTGAGTGATTCACAGAGAGTAATGCTCAGCCATTGGCAAGCTCCATATGAACTCGTTTTCCTTTGATTTTCTTTCCATGCATGAGTTTGAGAACATTTTTAGTACAGCTTTTGTTTATATCTACAAAAGAAAATGCATTCATGACACTGATATTCCCAACTGAATCCTTGGGCAAATGACATTCTTTACTGATGCTACTGGCAATATCCTTGGCTAGCACATTGTCTTTTTTCCCAACATTAATGAACAAACGAGTGGCATTTTTATTTACTTGTCTGGGATTGCCCCCGAACTTATTTTTGCTATGCGCTACTTGAGAGCTGGAATTTACATTGATGTCATTTTGGGTTGTAGCGGCATCGATACTGAAATTTCTCTTTAGTAAACTGGCACAGAGATCCTCGAGTGAAAACATTTGTGCCAAATCTCGAACCATAGATGTATAATCTTCTAAATTTTCTTCCTCTATAGAGGCTTTGAGTTCCTCAAGTAGATTTTGAATCTTGGATTGATGTACTTCTTTATTGGTGGGAATGGAGATTCGCTCAACACCTTTGTTGGTATAACGCATGATATCGTCTAAATTGCGTTTTTCTTTTTTGGTAATCAAGGTGATGGAACGCCCTTTTTGTCCAGCTCTTCCACTTCGCCCAATCCGGTGGACATAATATTCCTCTTTGTCTGGCATATCGTAGTTTATGATTAAATCTACATCTTTGATATCCAAGCCTCTGGCTGCTACATCGGTGGCCACGAGGATACTAACTTTTCCATCGTTAAACATTTTTAATACACCCATACGCTGTTCTTGTTTAAGATCACCATGAATTTTTTCAGCAAAAATTCCTTGTGATATCAAATGTTCGTTGATTTTGTCTACGGTGCTTTTCATATTGCAGAATACGATACATCGTTCGGGGTTATTGATTGCCAGCAGGCGAAGCAATGCCTCGAATTTGTGCACACTGCTGGTCTCACAGAATTCTTGGGTGATGGTATCAGCAGTCATTTCGGAAGATTCTACTTTGATAAAAGCAGGATCCTTCTGATATTTTTTTGTTAGTGCGAGAATGGGTTTGGGCATAGTCGCTGAAAACAAAATGGTCTGTCTCTCTTCAGGAATTAATGTGAGAATTTGTTCGATGTCTTCGCGAAAACCCATATTCAGCATCTCATCAGCTTCATCGAGGACAACCGTATGAATCCAGTCGGTTTTGATGGTGTGCCGGCGTTCAATATGGTCGATCGTTCTCCCTGGTGTGCCAATGATGATTTGGGCACCTTTTTTTAGACTACTGATTTGTCTGTTGATGGGTTCACCCCCATAAACAGCTACGATGCGAATATTTTGTTTGTATTTGGCCAAACGCTTAAATTCACTGCTTACCTGTACAGCTAGCTCCCGGGTAGGACACAATACCAAAGCCTGGGGCTTTTTGTTGTCAGGATCAATTTTTTCTAGAATAGGGATGGCGAAAGCAGCTGTCTTCCCTGTTCCAGTATGGGATTGACCAATGAGATCGATTCCATCCAATAACAAAGGGATGGTTTGCCTCTGAATATCTGTCAATTCTACAATTCCCATGTCTGCTACGGCATTTTGTGTTTCAAGGGAAACACGTAATTCATTCATTTTCATGCTATCCAACTTTCTCGTTTACTATTAATTCATAACAATTCATTTTATATGAGGTTGACTAAGATAGCAAGAAAAATCAGAATAACCAGTGAAATATGATGCTTCTTGCACTTTTTAAAAAGATAGTTTAGTCGACCCAGATGCTTTTTTGTGTGAAATCCAGATGCAGTTGATATCCGAAGTATTCAGCTACTTCTCGCAGAGGGATACCTTTGATTGTAACGGTTTGGTCATAAAACGTACGAGGTTTGGTTTGCCTGATGATGTGAGCGGGTATGCTTCTATCCCCATCTGTTAACGTAATCCAGGTTGAATCTTGGGTTTCAATGTGAAGCCCAAGGTTATTTACAAAAAAGTCTTGGTCTACATACAATTTCCCATCCAGCAAGAAATATCGATAGTTGAAACTGAGGGTCTCTTTAAATGTTTCTGCTGTCTCTTGAATAGTATTCAAGTAGTGGTCATCCAGTATAATTTCTCGATATGCATGCAAGACGTCTGAATTTGTAGTGAGGGCATAGTTATTGATGCGGCGTTCCTCATAAACATCATTTAACGCATCCACATTGTTTACATTGAAATAAGTGATGGCCTTTACTCGAGGATATCGAAAGGGGAGCTGAGTGTAGAGTCTATTGATTTTTGCGATAGCAAAGGCGCTGTGATGCTGATTATCTGTGGTGGTATAGTTAGAAGCCCCATATTCCGAAATATGAATGGGTTTTCTAGAAGAAAACATATCGTATACATAATCAAGAAGCCGCAGAGGATCTTCCCCATCAGATTTGTGGTGAATATCATCGTTGTGATACAGTACGTTGTATATATTAACTCCGACCCAGTCAACATATTCGTCACCGGGATAGTATTGGGCTATCGAGTATTCCGGGAATGTGAAGACACTCCAAAGCATGATCGCATTGGGAGCTATTTCTTCCAAGATGTCGTGAACCATGCGCCAGGTCTCAATGTATTGGTCAGGATCACCAGAATAGGCCGCCCATGTACCATTCATTTCACTGGCAAAGCGAATAAACACAGGTGTTTTCGTATCACGGATAGCTTTGGCAAAGTTATGTAAATACTGATCATCTTTTACTTGTTGTAAACCATGATTGGGCTCCCAAGCAATATGTGGTATGCCCCCTTTGTTTATGACATCATCAACCCAGTCTTGAGGAAAAGGTCTCCCATAACCAACGTATTTGAAGTATGTAACGTGATCTTTTCCCACCATTTCATTGAACACTTGCATGTCATTGTTGATGCTGATTTCCTGAAGCACATAAGCACCTAAGTAGGCTCCGGATACAGGTTCGTTTTTGGCAGGTTGGTAGTGGTTGTTAAAGTTATATAGTGTCCAATGGTCATCAAAAGCCAATGCATTTTGAGCAAATATGAATGTCAATAGTAAGAGCGTCAGTGCAATCCATATAATCAAGCGTTTCATAGGCGTCCTTTCAGCATTTTACCTTCAATATACCATACAATATGAAATGCGATAAGAGAAGTTCGTTGCAAGAAGTACTTGTTTAATTGCCAAGATAGCATGGCAATGTGTGTCAATATTGGCGTGAGAGGGATGAGTTATATCCAAAACATCCTGATCCTGCTGTTTGGTTGTACAATTTACAATTATTGCTTTTGTTAATGATTTTTGGGTGGAGTATGTTGCTAGCAGTCTCAGTTTTTACAGTGTTATGGTTTGTTGGAGGTTTTTAAGAGAGGTGTGATTGTGTTATACTAAGTATATCAAAGAAGTATCCCTGTAGTAATTATGGAAGGAGAGATTTGATGGCGGAAAAAATTTATAGACTGGCTGAGTCGATCGGTGATAAATTACGCTTATCGGAGGAGGAAATATCCCAGATTAGACAGGTTGTTAAGCGTTATCCCATGGTTGTACCAGAACATTATTTGTCCCTAATTGATCCAGATGACCCTCAAGATCCTATTAAAAAAATGTGCATACCCAGTCTGGAAGAGTTGGCTTTAGGTGGGTTGGAGGATACCAGTGGTGAGACAAATAATACCATTTCGTCCGGTGTACAGCATAAATATAGGCCAACGGTTCTTTTTTTGTCGACAAATACATGCATGATGTATTGTCGATATTGTTTTCGGAAACGTATGGTAGGTTTGACAGAGAAACAGATGATTCAAGGATTCGGAGAACTAGAGCAATATGTAAGAGAACATAAAGAGATCAACAATGTGCTCATCAGTGGTGGTGATCCCTTAACAATCAAGGCATCTGTATTGGCTAGTTTATTAGAGCGGTTGAGTTCCATCGATCATCTTGACTTTGTTCGCATAGGGTCTCGAGTTCCTGTGGTGGCACCCAACCGGATATTGCAAAACCAACAGCTTTTGGATGTTTTAAAAGAGTATTCTCAAAAGAAAACGATATATTTGGTTACGCACATTAACCATCCCAAAGAATTAAGCCCTGAAACGCTAACCTGTCTTGAGCGGATACGATCATTGGATATACTGATCAGTAATCAGTCTGTCTTACTTCGAGGAATCAATGATGATGTGGATACACTGGTAGCACTGATGAGAAGACTTAATCAGGAAAAAATAATACCTTATTATTTATTTCAGTGCCGGCCGGTGAAAGGGGCAAAAGGGCATTTTCAAGTTCCGTTGGTAAAGGGATCCAAGCTTGTGGAAGAGGCTAAGCATCAGTTAAACGGGCATGAGAAAAGGTTTCGCTATTGTATGTCACATGTGAGTGGAAAGATTGAGATTTTGGGCAGTATGGAAGACGGCAATATGGTGTTTAAGTATCATGAGGCTAAGGAGGATGCGGACCTAGGAAGGATTTTTGTTCAGACTGTTAAGGATGATCAAGGATGGTTATAAGTGCTCAGTGAATAGAAGCGACGTTCAAAAGTATGTTCTAGGACAGTTCGTAGAACAAATTTTTGATTGCCAAGCAGGACATATTGCTGATCTGGTTCGTGGATGAAAAATGCGAACCGTGGCATAAAAAAATCTTGGTTATTAAACGATTAACTAAAGGATTTTTGCAAAAAATAGCGAATAGTGTGGTTATAATGTGATACGGAAAAATTATCTTTAAAAAACTGAATAAGAAATGCAAAATCAATGGATTTCTGCCATGTTGGCTGGAGTTCGTCCTTGCTGTTTGACGTTAAAAGCTACAGCTGTTCTTCCCGCTTTGGCGGGTGATTGAGTCCTTGCTGTTTGACGTTAAAAGCTACAGCAATATGATATCCTCGCATAGCGAGAGAACGAAAGGAGATTTTGTATGAAAAAAAGATTATTAATGTTGTTGGCGCTCGTTTTGATGTTGACCATGGTTGCTGGTTGCGCAACCCCTGCTGAGGAACCTTCCGAAGAACCGGCTGGAGATGAGCCGGCTGTCGAAGAGCCAGCTGTAGAAGAAGAGCCATTGAAAGTAGCAGCATTGATGCCTGGCCCTATCAATGACATGGGCTGGAATGCAACTGCTTACAATGGTCTGTTGGCAGTAGAGGAAAAATATGGGGCGGAAATTAGCTATGTTGAGAGTGTGGCCAGCTCTGATATGGAAGAGGTATTCAGGAGCTTTGCTATGCAAGGGTTTGATATTATCTTTGGACATGGATTTGAATTTGGAGATACAGCTGAGAAGGTTGCTGCTGATTTCCCAGACATCAACTTTGTTGTGGTTTCCAGTACTATTTCGAATGGTTCTAATTTAGGATCGGTTAATTTCGATTCGCCACAGCAAGGATTTTTGGCCGGTGCATTGGCTGCTTTATTGACTGAAACCGATGTGGTTGGTGGAATTGGAGGTTTAGATATTCCCCCAATTCGTCAGCCGATTTTGGGCTTTATTGCTGGAGCAGAATATGTAAATCCTGACATAGATGTCCGTGCCGTTATGACGGGTAGCAATGAGGATGTGGCCAAGCTCAAGGAAACTGCTTATGCCATGTTGGATGATGACGCAGATGTTATCTTTGCTTTGGCAGACCAAGCGGGCATGGGCGCTATAGAGGCCACTTCGGAGTTAGGTGCCTGGTCAATCGGCGCCAACGTGGATCAAAATGAAAGAGCACCTGAGACAGTGGTTCAGAGTATCATTAAAGAGTCTCCCATTTTGTATTCTTATATTGTAGGGAAAATCTTGGATGGGACATACGAAGCCACGGCGTACAAGCTTGGCGTGGCAGAAGATGCCATCTATTTGGCTGATTGGCATGGCTTTGATAGTCAATTCCCGGAGATTGTCACCGAGATGGAGAAAATTATGAGTGATCTTGCTGACGGATCCATTACTTATGATATAAGTAAATACGATCTCTAGAAGGTTTTTAAGCACTTCACCATGGTGAAGTGCTTTTTTTTGTGGAGAAGGTCTGGTATCAGTGATAGGGTTGAATCTTAAGGTGTAGCCGTGGTCTAAGTCGATGCATGCTGTTGTGAAAAAAGAGGATTCTATGACATCTGGATAACATGCAATATCATGAGTAATATAAAATGGGTTGCTTGTGTATGGAGCGATCTATTATAGTTTCTTTTTGCTACCAGGCTATTCTTCAAATGGTTTGTCAATATAGCATCAGAAAATATCTTAAGAGATGTTGAACTATGATATAATAGGAACAAACGTTCTGCGTGACGTGATGGTCAAGGAGACACAAACATGCAACCAGTTTGAAGCCGTTGGTAACCATGCTAGAATCTTTCCGCTTGTGTAGTAGGGATATCAGTGTTCGCGTGGCCATAGATATCTGCGCAGTATAATTTGGAAGTTTGAATGCTCTATGTTAAGACTGTTTAAGATACGGACGGAATTGTTCGCAAGCTGTCTTGGTTCACCAATCTAAAAGGGTGGTCTGTATTATTTCTTGTCCATACATAATGGATTAGGAGCGGCGGAATACAGTGAAATAAAATAGTCAGAAAAACTGGGGATGATAGGCGTAAAAGCAGTATAACTTGTACAGCTATAAGCAGGATAATGGACAATGAATGTATGGTTATAGAACGTCATGGCTATGGATATGGGGAACAATAATTTCTTTGACATCAGACTGGTGCTCCTCTAGAACAAATAACCATCAACAAAAAGAGGAAAAAGGGTATCTTGATCCGATTCAGATGGATGGGTCATAATGACTTCATGTGGAATTTGTTTTACTTTAAGGGGAATGTTTGAAAACCAACATCCCCAACATTGGTGGCAGTATAAGTTCATGCATATTGAATGTGTTTTTTAGGATGAAGGAGGTATAGACGATGCCCAAGTGGTCTTGGAAAACAGTATTATTCGTCATGTTTATTGGACTTTTGGTTCTGGTGGTTGCGATGGTTATTAGAGGGAATCTACAAAGTATGGAACCTGAAAATGTGGCGAAAATCGATGAAACGGATAAAGGTGAGGAGTTGGATATGGATAAAATCAAAGAAATATATCTCGCAGGTGGTTGCTTTTGGGGTGTAGAAGCTTATATGAGCAGAATTGATGGAATTCTTGACAGTGTATCTGGATACGCGAATGGCAAAACGGAAAGTCCATCTTATGAGGATGTTTTGTATCGAGCTACTGGACATGCTGAAACGGTCAAAGTGGTGTTTGATGAAAATAGAATTACATTGGATGAAGTATTGTTGTATTATTTTCGAATTATTGATCCGACCAGTTTGAACAAACAGGGAAATGATCAGGGGGAACAATATCGAACGGGAATATATTATTCTGATGATGCTGATTTATCAGTGATTCAATATCGTCTCCAACAGGTACAACGTGATTATACGGAGCCTTTGGCTGTAGAGGTGGAACAGTTAAGCAATTTTTATCCAGCAGAGGATTATCATCAGGATTATCTGGATAAGAATCCAGGAGGCTATTGTCATATATCGTTGGATTTGGCATTTGAGCCTGTTTTGCGTGTTAGTGATTATCCTAAGCCAACTGATGATGAGCTTTTGCAACGTTTAAGTCAAGAACAGTATGATGTGACACAGAATAATGCTACGGAGGCACCATTTACCAATGAGTACGCTGATCATAAAGAAGTGGGTCTATATGTCGATGTAGTTACAGGGGAACCTCTATTTTCTTCATTGCATAAATATGATTCTGGTAGCGGGTGGCCTAGTTTCACGCAGCCAATTGCACCATACGTAGTAACGTATCATGAAGACCAGAGTGCAGGCGCAACGCGCACGGAGGTCCGCAGCAGAAGTGGAGATTCTCATTTAGGGCATATGTTTCCTGATGGCCCCAAAGAGCAAGGTGGTTTGCGGTATTGTATTAATTCAGCAGCGTTGCGGTTTGTTTCATTAGAAGACATGGAAAATGAAGGATATGGTGAACTTTTAGGATGGTTTAAGAATTAAGATGGGAGTTTGGACTTGAAAGAATACGATTGTTATGCTTGTTTATTGGGTAGCATTTTTTTCTTGGCTGAAGAGAAGAAAAGGGGCCTGTTCGCCAATTTAGCGAGCAGGCCTCTTTTCTTCATCCATACATGCTTTGGTTCATACTGATTCTTTTCATTTGAATGATTCAGCCATTAGTCAATAATTTCGAAGTCCTTTCGAACCATCCGTAATGGAAAAAAGTTTGGGTTGAATTTCAATTTGGCATTACAAATGGGATCATCGTTGCTGTCGTAAATGATTTCTTCCCACGTATTGATGATAGCTGATTCTGGAAGATGAAACAGTTCTTTGATATGTTCATCTGCCAGTTCAGGTACAATCTCCACGATAGAATGATGCGCTACCATCTGCTGATTGGAAAATAAATCAAATAGTCCAATACCGGGGCAATCCTGTAAGGGGTGGTTTCTTGCAAAAAGATCGGTTGGAATGAAAATTCGATGTTGTGTTGCTGGATGGCTATTTGCATACATGATTTCATCGTAAATGTAGTAAGATTGTTTTTCAAATCCATACATGGCCATAGACTGGATGTGAAAGTTCATTTGTTCTAGCTTGGTCTCATATCCAGCTCGATGGAGTAGCTGCATGAAATTCATGTTGGCATCAATACGGAACTGCGTATCCAATACACTGTCCAAGATAATGTTGCCGATGCCATGCCGTTTTAGAATGTAGGATAGAGATGTAAGTTCAGCAAGCGCCTCTCTAACAGTATGTTTGCTGACGCCCATTGAAGCAGACAGTTGTTCTTCTGAAGGCAGAGTTCCCGTGGGATAGTGACCGGATCGAATCAATTTTAAAATCTCAGAAGCAATTTTTTTATACAATGGAATGACTCGTACGATGGACATGTGGCCAAATCTCCTGTCTGGGTATGCATTTTTATCGCAAGCATGTATTATGGACTATTTTGTTCATTATAGTCATATGCAGTCACTTAAGCAAGTTTGAGGTCGATGACGAAGATTGGTTTTGAGAATGAAAAGAGAGGAACTTGCATTTTAGAAAAGAGTGCGATAGAATAAATAATGAAGAGGTGGAATGACTACACGACTGCATGATTTTATGAAGTTATGGGAGGACGTATGTATTTGTCATTGGATATGGGTACAACGGTTGCCAAAGCAGTGTTATTTGACAAGAATGGACATGAAAAATTTGTTGTAGAACATGCATACTCACCATTGTTGAACGCTGAAAAAACAGCTGAACAGAATCCAGAAGAAATTAAGTTGTCATTGAGAGTTATTTTGCAGGAGGTTTTTCGGTGCGACGATGCTGAGTATATCGAAGTAGTTGCTTTGTCCACCCAGGGTGGATCATTCATTCCAATAGCAGAGGATGGAGAAAGTACACACAATTTGATTACTTGGATGGACAGTCGTGCCAAGTCCATCGTTGATGGATGGAAAGAAGATGGTACTTCGGAACAGATTCGTAGATTAAGTGGTTGGTGGGTGGAAGAAGGTTTGCCTTTGGCCACGATTGAGTGGTTTCGTCGTCAATATCCGAAAGACTATGAAAGAACTGCTTATTTCCTTTCTCTCAATGATTATATTGGTATGTTGTTAACAGGTCATTTGGTGACCAATCCTTCATGTGCTGGTGAAATGCTGCTTGTGAATGCAAAAAGCGGCCAGTGGGATGAAATCTTATGTGACATCATAGGCATTAAACCAGATATGCTTTCTGTTATTAAAACGGCAGAAAGTCAAATTGGCTTCATTACGGATGAATGGAAAAAAATCTTGAATTTTAAGCGGGCCATTCCCGTGATTAATGGTGGACAAGACCATACGTTGGAAGCCTTGGCTGTTGGGTTGACCAGTCAAGGGAAAGCGTTGTTGGCATGTGGGACAGCTTGGGTCATTAATGCGATAGGGGTTTTTGATGCAATGGAGCAGATACCGCCATTGATGGGAGTTAATTTTCATGTTCTGGATAACCTCAGGGTCATGTCACAGTACCTAGGATGTTTTGGTGCTGAACTCGAATGGTGGATTGCTGAAATTTGGGATTCAGAATCTTCTTCACTTACTCGCTCTGACCGATATACTTTGGTCAATGAGAGAATGCAGCAAAATCATCTTCAGCAGGAGGGTTTGTTTTATCTGCCCGTTTCCGGTGGCAGGCAAATGAAAGAATCTAGAGAAGGGGGGGTCTTTATAGGTCTTAACCTGAATCATACCAAGGAGCACATGACCTATGCTGTCATGGAAGGTGTGGCTTTTGAGGTTCGCTGGGCCCTTGAAAAACTCAAAGAGCATGACTTTCTCATAGAAGAATTGTGGATGATTGGAGGTGCTACCCGGAGCAGTATTTGGGTACAGATGATTGCTGATATTTGTTGTATTCCGATACGAATCAGTCATTATTCGCATGGTCCTGCTTTGGGAGCGGCTATGGTTGCTGCTGTATCACAAGGCGATTTTCCGGATTATGAGGCATGTAGAAAGGTTTTTTCAATTGCAGAGAAATTGATCAAACCTAACCCACAGTTACGTGAGAACAAAAAGTATGAGCGATTCAAAGCATTGTCTTTACTGATGCGGAAGGAAGACTGATGAATGTGTTGTAGGTACTGATCTGATTGATTCTGTTGGTACTGAATGTTGAATGAAAAAGGAGATCGATTATGGTAACAAGAAGATTAAGGAAGATTTTTCAAGATGATGGAAGAGCATTTGTTGTGGCGTGTGATCATGCGGCTATTTATGGTCCTATACCTGGTATGGCAGATATTGAGACAACGCTTAAGCAATTGGTGGAAGCCAAGGTCGATGGGATTATGGCTGCTTACGGGACGGTTAGGCGTTATCCGGAATTATTCGCAAAAACCAACTTGGTCCTAAGGATTGATGGAGCAGCCAGCGTTATATCACCGAAAGGGAGCACGGGAGCTGCTTTCTATAGTGTAGAAGATGCTCTTCGTTTGGGAGCTGAAGCGATGTGTGTGACTAGTTTCCCGGGAACAGAATCTGAGGAACATGGCTGGCATACGTTGGCCAACATTATTCGGGCTGGACATGAGTGGGGGATTCCTATTATGGCGGAAGTGATGCCCGGCGGATTTGAAGCTGGACCGGAGTTTAGAAACAAAGAGGTAACCAAAATAGCTGCCCGTGTGGCCGCTGATTTGGGTGCAGACTGGGTTAAGATCCCTTACGTGGAAGGGTATGATGAAGTGGTGGCGACCTGTCCGGTCCCTGTTGTGGTTTTGGGTGGCCCGACGGTTAGCGATCCAGCAGTAACCCTTAAGATGGTCCATGATGGATTGTCTAGTGGTTGTGCCGGAGCTACCATTGGCCGGAATATCTGGCAAAGCAAGGACACATTTAAAATGGCCAGTGTTATTCGTGGGATGATTCACGAAGGACTCTCTTTGGATGATGCGATAGCCATGATGGATTGAGGTGATATCTTTGAAAGCGAAAACGGTCATCGTAACTGGTGCGGGTCAAGGTATTGGAGCAGGTATTGCCAAGATTTATGGAAAAAACGGTTTCCATGTTGGGGTGTTGGATATCCATTATGAAACAGCCAAAGAAACAGTGAAGGAGATTGTTGATCAGGGTGGAACAGCCATGGCTGTTGAGTGTGATGTTGCGCTAAGAAGTGATGTAGAGCAGGCCATTGATATGGTTACCAAAGCTTATGGTTTGCCAACTACCTTAATCAATAACGCTGGTGTTGGTGGTTACTTTCATCGAATCGATGAAGTAACAGATGAGGAGTGGGATTGGATCATCAATACCAATTTAAAAAGTGTTTTCTTGTTTTGCCGGAATCTGTTGCCCAAAATGAAAGAGATCGGTTATGGAAGGATTGTCAATATTTCTTCTATTCAAGGCTTGTTTGGGTCACCGCGATCATCGACGTATGTGGCGACCAAACATGCCATCATCGGATACACAAAGACCATTGCGGCAGAATGGGGAGGCTTCAATATTACCTGTAACGCTGTTTGCCCAGGATATGTGCAGACGGCCATGGGCATTCATGATGAGTCATTTAAAGGTTTCTCACAAAGCGTTATGGATATCACTCCATCTAAAAAAATTGCTACTGTGGAAGAAATGGGTGAGTTGGTTTATTATCTGACGAGTGAAAAAGCACAGTATATGAATGGATCAGCCATTACTTTTGATGGTGGAATTACGTGTTATACAGGTGTGACAGATTTTAATAATTTTTGAAAACATATTGATTATGAGGAGAAATGATGGCTGAACTCTATAAGGTGGAATTTCCAAAGAGCATGAGGGGAAACCGCGTTTTCGAAAATCGTTTACTGCTTGATGAATTTAAGTTGCGAAGCACACAAAAAGAAACCTTGCCAATGGTTCAACGATGTTATGGCGAACTGATATTCCCGGACGCTTACAAGGATAGACCTTATATTTATTGTAGTTTGGTGTCATCTATTGACGGGAGGATTGCGTTTGTGGATGACCCGGTTTCTACGTATTTGGCCAGAAACAATTTTCTTGACGAACAGGGGGGGTTGCTCAATTTTTGGTCGTTAATGATGCAGAGAACCCATGCGGATGCTTCTATTACGGCAACCAAGACCCTTATTTCTGAACCTGAGGCGACCTTGCATATTTGTGATAGTACGCTCATTGATGAACGGATGAATATTTTAGGTAAGAAAACAAAGCATCCTTTGAATATCGTCATATCCAGGGGAGGTAACGATGTTCCTTTTGAACACAAAATATTCAATTCTCTTGCTGATGAAGATCTGCATGTATTGCTGGTGACATCGATGGAAGGGAAAAGAAAATTATGTCAGAGCAGTGGCCCCTCATTGCAGTGGATTGAGGTTACTTCAAAAGAGCAGAACCATTGCATACATACCCTTCAAGAGGCTGTGCGAGCCACTGACCTAGATTCCATTCCGGTTCTTGTTATGCCAGGCTCTTCTGCAGGGGAGATTGATACTTCGTTGCTCCTTTGGGTTTTACGTCAAATAGGAATTCAGCATTTGTTTGTTGAAGCGCCGCGATATATGTATCATCTTATGGAAGAAAAATTATTGGATGAGTTTTTTATTGATTTTTCGTTGTTGTTTGCTGGTGGAGACATCATGGCTGGGATGGGATTCGAATTCTCGAGTACTCATCATCCACATACAGAGTTGGTGAGTTTAGGGATTCATAATCAGAACTTCATGTATACTAGGCAGCGGATCGTTTATGATGCTGGATGCAAACGGTAGTTTTGGCGTTTATTAGTTTATAGAGAACGACAATCAATCTACTGCGTTATGTTAGCGATTTCATTTGCGGATATTTTGCTTATTAATGCGGTAAGATTTCTTCTATGTTTTTTAGGTCTGAAAATGTTCCATCTTCGTTGATGTAGTATACTTGCGTCGTCTCATGTAAAGCACCGTTGGCTTTATAGAATACCATGGTTCCTTGGAGTGACGGGATATATTTTTCTTCTAGTTTTTCTTGGGAATGATCAAAAATATTTGCATTGGTAATGAGGATAGCCGGCGGAGTATAGGCTGCCAGATTGGGGTTGGTGGCAATATGATTCCAGTTTGTGGTATTGAAAATCGTTCCGGCATAATCTCCGGAATGGTATGGATTGGTATAGCCGATGACGTTATCCCCTTCATCTTCCGGATTTCGGGTGTTGCCCAGGTCAGGATTTGTTTGTTCTAAAAGTTTTTCCAGATAGCCATTCCAGTTATCCGGCGTGTATTTTGTGCTTTGAAAAGAAAAATTTGTGTTGGTGTTCAAGAAATCTTCTAATTTTATTTGGCTTTCAGATAGTGCTGAGATAAAATTTTGCTGATACGAATCCATTGTAGCAACAAACCATTTGGTCTCCGCTTGGTTCCAGGAGAAATGGCTGTTTTCTTGTTGTGGCATGGGCTCTTCTTGGAGAATTCGTCCTGCTGTATACAATAGTTGTAGTCTTTCTGTATCATCAGAAGTTTCCAAAAAAATATCCGCCAGGCTCAAATTATGTTCCGCAGCATAGATTTGGGTGGCTTTGGTCAGCAGTTTTGCTTCACTTTCATCCGCTCGGTTGATCGAAAGGTCAACAATCTCTCTATAAACTGGTGGTGTAATGGTTAGCACAATAGCCAAAAGTGCGATGGTGATCATCATCTCGATGAGCGTAAATCCCTTTCTATTGAACATATCAGGCCCTTTCTTTTTACGTGATGCTGAAATCTACGTTACTATATTAAACCTAGCCCTATTGTACTATATACTTACCAAATATTGCTACAAGTTTTGGTTTTTATGTATGTAGCGAGTGTTTTGACATTTTGCGTAATATGAAAAGGCTCCCATTTTGGGAGCCTTTTCATTGGTGCCGAAGGCGGGAGTCGAACCCGCACGAGGGGTGAACCTCGCTGGATTTTGAGTCCAGTGCGTCTNNGCGTCTGCCAGTTCCGCCACTTCGGCAAGTGGCTTGTTCAGATGAACAATTGAAATAATACATCATGTAGGGTTTTAAGTCAATATGAAAGTTCAATTTTTCTTTTGTTGCCAAGCATGGTGATAATCTGTACACTATGAAGAGAGAATAGGTGAAAGGGGGCGTTTAGGATGCCAAGTGACATTGAGCTTATCGAACAATTCAGCAACGGAGATCACGATGCCTTCGAATTGTTGATTGTGCGCTATGAGGCTAAAATCTATTCTACTTGTTACTATTTTTTGAAAAATAAAGAAGATGCTGAAGATGTGGCTCAGGAAGTAATCATCAAGCTGTATCGCAAATTACATACCTATAGAAAAGAGGCAGCTTTTAGCACTTGGCTTAATTATATATCTGCCAACGCCTGTCGCGATTATTTGCGTAAGAAGAAAAGAAATCAGGTGTATTATCTAGATGAAGATATTCAGACTAAAGATGGCCATCTGAATCGTGAAATTGCCTCTGAGGATCGATTGCCGGATGAGGTGACTGAACAAAAAGAATTGCAGGATTTATTGCAAGTGGCTTTGTTTACTTTGAGTGATGAGCACCGACAGATTCTGTTGATGCGAGAATACCAGACACTTAGTTATGAAGAGATTGCCGAGATTCTCGAACTATCTATCGGCACAGTCAAGTCAAGGATATACCGTGCCAGACAAGATTTGAAAGCATATTTGAGTCAGTCGGAACATATGCAAGAATATTTGCGTCAAAATAATAACTGAGAAAGGAGGTTCCTATGGATTGCAAACAGTGTATTGAATGGATAGACTTAGCCATAGATGAAGAATTGGACGTGCAAGAAGAAAGATTTTTGCAGCATCTATCAATCTGTCCAGAATGCAAAAAAGAATATGAAGATACAAAATATATATTGCAAACCATACGAATGCTCCCGGACATGGAAGTACCTGATGGTTTACGCAATCGTTGGAAAAGTGCCATTCAAGAGGAAAGAAATTCCCGGAAAATCTCACCATGGTGGAGAAAAAGAGGCATGCACATTTTCATGGGTTTGGCTGCTGCTGCCATCTTGTTTTTGATGAATCCATTGGCGATGTTAAATAGATCAGATGACGTTGCATTTAGAGATGCGCCGGTTATGGATAGTGCAGTCATGGAGGAAGCCGTTCAGGAGCCAGAGGATGCCTTGTTGAAAGAGGGTGTGGTTAAGCCAGAAGATGATCAAACTATGGGTATAATGGCCGCAGAGCCATCTGATCCCTTGATGGAAGCTTGTGATTCTGCTTTTGGTTTGGCTTCTTTTGAAAATGATATAGATATTACATATTGTTTGAATGTAACCCAGCAGGAAGCGTTGGAATCTTTTTTGAAAGACCAGCAATTGGCCTACAGTCTTATCACCGATCTGGATAATAAGACAACGACATTGTCTTTTGTCATGACTCCTTCGCAGTATGAGGCATTATCCGAGTGGTTGATACAACAAGGCAGTTTACTCATGGCTGAAGATAGGGCCATGGAGGCCTCTGATCTGATAGAAGTACAGATCTTATTGGTTGAGGAATGAACTGGGACGAAGCTATGCTCACAAAAAGGAGCATAGCTCGTTTTTTTTTGGTATGATAAAGGAAGACAAAAAATGAGGATGGATTTATGAGCGAGAAAATGATATTGATTGATGGGAATTCCCTGTTGCACAGGGCTTTTCATGCAATACCTTTGCTGGAAACCAAATCAGGGCTAACCACCAATGCGGTATATGGTTTTCTGACGATGCTGTTTAGATTGTTGGAGGAAGAAAAACCTGATTATCTGATTATTGCCTTTGATAAAGGGAAAAGCACTTTTCGCCACAGGATGTATGATGGCTATAAAGCTACACGTAAACCAAGCCTTCCGGAATTGCAAGAGCAGTTCAAAACCATCCGAGAGGCGATGGAGGCAATGGGTCTTAGCTATGTGGAAATGGATGAATATGAGGCGGACGATATTTTGGGTGCCTATGCCAAAAACGCTTCCCGAAAAGGCATAAATTCCTTAATCGTTACAGGAGACAAGGATGCGTTGCAGTTAATTGACGAACATATTTCTGTGCTGTATACCAAGAGAGGAATCTCGTTGACCGAACGTTGTGACGAGGCATTTATTCGTGATAAGTACAATCTGCGACCAAAGCAGTTGATTGATGTCAAGGCTCTTATGGGGGATCCTTCTGATAATATCCCAGGGGTACCGGGGGTAGGTGAAAAAACTGCATTGAAGCTGATCCAGAGCTACAATAGTTTGGATGGAGTTTACGAACATTTAACGGATATCGCAGGGAAGAAATTATTAGAGAATTTGCAACTTTATCAAGAACAAGCCAGATTGAGTTATAAGCTAGGTAGAATCAATACTCATATTGATGATTTGGTCGACCTGAGTACGTATCGATTTCAGGGTATTAAGGAAAAAACATCTGCTGATTTATTCCGTCGATTGGAGTTTACCAGCTTGTTAAAAAAAATCAATGTTCTGCCTACCGATGACGCTGGTACAAGCTCTGTTGAAAAAAAGAGCCGGAAATCATATCCGGTGAAGCAGTTTGATGATTTAACAGCGTGGGAGGAGTATGTTGCAGCACTGGATACCGGGCGGGTGGCCATTTATCTCGACTTTGAGAGAAACCTGCAGGAATGCAACATACACAAGGTGAGTTTATTTGATGGGGAAACAGTGGGAGAGTTCGTTCCCTTTATGGCGACACCAAAACAAGCGAAGACATTTTTAGAAGTAGCTATGAAACGCAAAGACCTGGTTGTGATTTCTGCACAAGCCAAAGCACTGGTTACTTTGTGCAAACAATATAAGATTGATTGTAGCCAGGTTGAAGATTTGTCCATCATGGCTCATTTGTTGGAAGCAGAGCAACGAGATGTGAGCGGCTCGGAAATCATTGCGATGTATGTAGAAGAAAATTTAGCGAAAGAAGAGTCTGAAGTTTTGTCGATTGGATCCTATTTGGCTTATGATATTCTTTTGCAAAAATTGGACAGTGAGGGATTATTGAGCTTATACCGAGATGTAGAGCTCCCTTTGTTATATGTTTTATGTGATATGGAGATCCATGGGGTTCGGGTTGATATGGATTATTTAGAAACGATGAAAGCGCAGTTGCAGGAGATGATCCAGGGGCTTGAACAAGAAATTTTTCAGTTGGCGGGAGAGAATTTTAACATCAACAGTCCCAAACAATTGGCCGTTGTTCTTTTTGAGAGTCTTAAGCTGACAACCTTGAAGAAAACCAAGACGGGCTATTCGACAGATGCCGAAGTGTTGGAAAAAATTAGCCATGAACACCCTATTGTTCCCTTGATTTTGGAATATAGGAAATGGGTAAAACTTCAGTCGACTTATGTGGAAGGTTTGTTGGATCTAGGAAGAAGGGAAAATGGCGTCATTCACACTACCTATAACCAGACGGTAACTGCTACTGGCAGATTGTCTAGCACAGATCCAAATCTGCAGAATATTCCCATTCGCTCCGAGGAATCCAAACTGATTCGTAGAGCGTTCATGTCTGTTTATCCGGGCAATATACTTTTGGCTGCTGATTATTCTCAAATCGAGTTGCGGGTCCTTGCACATCTCTCGCAGGATAAGAAAATGATCGATGCATACCTTCATGATGAAGACATTCATACTGCGACAGCCAGTGAGGTCTTTGATGTGCCAAAAGACATGGTAAATGCTGCATTACGAAGAAAAGCCAAGGCGGTCAATTTTGGGATAGTTTATGGCATTAGTGATTATGGGTTATCCAGGGATTTGAACATCCCGGTCCCGGAAGCCAAAGCTTATATCGAAACATATTTTAACCGGTATCCAGGCGTGAAGTCTTTTATTGATAGTACGATTCGTGAAGCCAGGGATACGGGCGAAGTCCGGACCATTTTGAATCGAAAAAGACGTATACGAAATATCAAGAGCAGCAATTACAATGCCAGAAGTGCAGCTGAAAGAATGGCCATGAATACGCCGGTGCAGGGTTCAGCAGCGGATATAATCAAGTTGGCAATGATCAAAGTGAAGAAGATGATAGAAGAAAGAGGGCTCCAAGCACAGATGATTCTTCAAGTTCATGATGAAATCATCATTGAACTGCCTCGGGAAGAATTGGATGAAGTGGTTCTGTTGCTACAGGAATGCATGACTGGTGCAATAACGTTAGATGTGCCCCTTGAGGTTGATTGTAAGGTTGGTTCCACTTGGTATGACATGGAGGAGATATAATGCCGGAATTGCCTGAAGTAGAAAGCATACGACGTCAACTAAGTGCAACTGTCGTGGAGCGTCCTATTCGCGGCGTGAGCATTTTTCGTTCGAGCATGATTATGAATACAGAGGCAGTTTATTTTCAAGAGATTTTCAGAGAAAATGAATTTCGAAGTTTTGATCGTAGAGGGAAATATCTTCTTGGTTATTTGAAGACAAACCACTTATTGGTCGTTCATTTGGGGATGACAGGCCAGTTGTACAATGCTTGTGAGGAAGAGCCTAAGAAGAATCATACACATATTATTTGGCAATTTTCAGATGCTATGGAGTTGCGTTATCGGGATGTCCGTCGGTTTGGGAAAGTGTACCTTTTGGATCATACTGATTATACGGTCATTCCAGGATTGAGTAGGATGGGGCCGGAGCCATTGGATGAGGGTTTTCATTTGGAACAGTGGTTGGATCTTTTTTATGACAAACAAAAGGGACCTATCAAACGATATCTATTGGATCAGCATTTTATTGCAGGCATAGGAAATATTTATGCGGATGAATCACTGTTTAGGGCTAAAATTGATCCGCGAAGAGAAATTGGCAGCTTGTCGAGGAAAGAAAAAATTCTCTTATACCAGTCTATACGAGAAATTTTAAGCGTAGCAATAGAACAAGGAGGATCAAGCATTCAGGATTATATCAATGCGCGTGGACAAAAAGGTGGCTTTCAGGACAGTCATTGTGTATATGGGAAGAAGGATATGCCGTGCGTTATCTGTGGTCAACCTTTGAGGATGTGTAAAATTGCCGGCCGTACGACAACGTATTGTCGTTTCTGCCAGAAGTAGGTATGTATGATTATTGGGATTACAGGAAATATGGGAACAGGAAAAAGCACTGTGGCTAGAATGCTTGCACAAAAAGGTGCGTTGCATATCGATGTGGACCAAGTGGCCAAGGATATCATGCAGAATGATGAAGCTGTTTTACAAAGTATCGTTCATGAATTTGGAGACGCTTTTTTATGTAAACAGGGAACATTGGATTATAAAATGCTGGGTGCGCGTGTTTTTGGAGATCAAGCTTCTTTGACAAAACTTGAGGCACTGGTTCATCCTAAAACGATACAAGAGGTTCGCAACTTGGTAGACACTTATTCTGACCATAGGGATGTTGTTATTGATGCAGCGTTGTTGGTGGAAACAGATATGCATCTGGAAGTAGATCAAATTTGGGTAACCCATTGCACTGAAGAAATTCAGTTGCAGAGGATTCAACAACGGAGTAGCCTGACGAAAGATGAGATTCAGAAACGTTTGGCCGCACAGATGCCTTATGAAAAAAAGAAAGAGTATGCTCATCATTTGATTGATACGAGTGGGGGTTTGGAAGCACTTCAAAAAACGGTAGATGAGCTTTGGCAAACGTTGCAGGAGCAGTAGAAATTTATTTCTTTTCTACTTGGCTTAGGGTAAGATGAAGAATATAAATGTGATGAGGTATATGATTTTGACAGAGCTTAAAAATCTAGAACAGGTGAAATCTTACAAGGTAAGTGAAGAACGGTTATTTTTTTCTGCGACACATGAAGAAATTCTCGATGGCTATACCAGTGATATATATTTTGTGAAAACAAGGGAAATTCTGGATAAAATGGGCCGGGGAGATACACATGTAGTCGCTGAAATTTTTGCCCGACGCCAAGGCGTTTTTGCTGGAATTGATGAGGTCAAAAACCTTCTTCAAGGACGTGGCATCGAGGCATATGCTTTGTCTGAGGGGGCTACTTTCCATGAAAATGAAGTCGTCCTGAGATTGGAAGGATCGTATAATCAGTTTGGCATGTATGAAACGGTTATCTTAGGAATGTTAGCCAGTTCTAGCGGATGGGCAACTGCAGCCAGTCAGGTTGTCTATGCTGCTGGGAATAAGCCGGTGTATTCCTTTGGAGCCAGACATGTCCACCCTGCTGTAGCTCCTGTGATGGAACGTGCAGCATTGGTGGGAGGAGCCAAAGGAGCGAGTTGCATTGTGGCAGCAAAATTGATGGGGCAAGACCCAGTAGGAACGGTACCGCATGCTATTTTTTTGGTTTTGGGTGATACGCTGGAAGGAGCCATTGGTTATGATAAATATATGCCTTTGGATGAACCTCGTATGATTTTGGTAGATACGTTCCAGGATGAAGCCATAGAGGCTTTGCGGGTTGCTGATTTTTTCAAAGAAAAACTCAAAGGTGTCCGCCTGGACACCCCCAGTGAACGTGGCGGTGTCACTCCTGGATTGGTGAGGGAGGTTCGAGCACGCTTAGATCAGCACGGGTATCCATATGTCCAATTGTTTGTATCGGGAGGATTGACCCCAGAACGCATTGAAATTCTGGTTGAAGCAGGCGCAGATGCTTTTGGGGTAGGTAGTTATATCTCTGGTGCTTCAGCCATTGATATGACCATGGATATCAAACAAGTGAATGGGCAGGCGGTTGCAAAACGGGGCAGAATACCAGGATTATCTGAAAATGTAAGATTGAGAAAATTAGGGTAAAATTTCAAAAGTAGCCGTTATTTATGAGGAGATGGTATGGCCCGAAGGTCTTTGTTAAGAAAGTATTTAATCATATTTCTTTTGATTATTCTTATTACTTTTCTATCGGTATATCTGATACAACGCAGCTTCTCGCGACAAGTGGAGTCACCATCCGTGGTCGGAGGTGGTTTGGTGGAAAACAGTGTTGAGCGGATTGCAGTGATGGAAATCCCAGAAACATTGGATCCACTTTACCAAGAAAGTATGGTTGAACATGCCTTGTGTTCTATGCTGTATCAGACGTTGTTTGAAAAAAAGGGTGAGAGCTATGAAGCTTCATCTTTGATAGCAGAATATTCATTTTCTGATCAAAAATTAACTATTTCGCTAAACCCAGAGAGTAGATTTCATGGCGGAAGCAGGGTAAGTGCTTCGGACATCAAACACACATTGGAGCGAGCTATTGTTCACGGTAGTCGGAGCGGATTGGCATTGAGTCATATGTTGAATCGGTTGGAGGGTTATGATGACTTTTTGGAAGGGAAAACAGAAGATTTAACAGGTATTCTTGTAGAAAATTCGAATACATTGGTTTTGACGTGGTCAGGGGATTTGGCATTATTACAGGAAATATTGAGTTTGCCTCAATTGGCCATTTTGGAACAGGCAACATTATTTCGGAGCAATCAGTATGGTATTTATTTGGGAGAGAACATGAGACCAACCATCAATGGATCAGGTTATGCTAGATTGATAGCGTGGAGTCCTGAGGGGATGGTTTTTGAATTACATTCCCCGAGCAATCCGTTTACAGACTTACGCTTGGAGGTGTATTTTGAGCAGGATATAGACTTTTTATTAAGAGAGCTTGAACTGAGTAATCTGGATGGCTTTTTGAGCGATCATCTGATTTTAGCCGAACAGACAAGGCATTATTCGAATTTGGAATTATTACAAGAAAAATTATCTTCGGGTAGGGCTCTTTATTTGCGGATGTCTGAAAAAAAGGAGGAGCCGTTGGTAGCGTGTCTTGCTTTGGCTTTGAATCGTAGTAAATTGTTGCCAGCGACGGGTTGGGAGAATACTCTTTCGACCATGATCCATCCCAAGTTAAGAACAGAAGAGGATCTGCTCTTTTATGAAAACCAAGAGATTGCCAGAAATACTTGGTCTGTTAATGAAGTACAATGGAGGCAAGTAAGCCTAGGCATGGTTGAAAAAGAAATGGTAAACAAAGTAACTCTCAAGCTGAAAGATCATTTTTCAGCACTGGGTATCCCTGTCATCCTCGTTGAATATAACACCATGTTTGATTTGGTCTACGCATTGCAAGAGGGGGAAATTGATGGGTATGTCGGACAGTACTTTTCTAGTAGCGTGTTGCCATCAGGTGGCTTGTATGTGATGGGTGTTTCTGCTGATGTCACAGCGCAAGGGGATGAAGCTATTGGCCCTTTAAGTGGAATTAGGACCAGTCGGTTGTGGATGCCGTTGATGCAAAATGAACAATATTGGGTAACAACCTCAGATGCTGATCCTGGTTTTTTTTGGGAAATATTAAATATGATGTAAGGGGATTTTATGACGTATTTCATAATGGAAGTGGGGAATTTGCTGAAGATTCCGGGATTGATTCCAGTTTGGGGAATAATGGGATTGGTGCTATATATATCCATACGTACCAAAATCTCGTCATCTGGAAGGCCAATGCGCAAAAGCAAAGAAATAATCATATTTTTGTTGTCAATTTACATGGTTGCTCTGGTTGCCTTTTTATCCCCATTGTCGTTGAGTAGTGGTTTTTTATCCTTGGTTCGATGGAGAGAATTCTTGCATCCCTTGTATGTTAACATGATGCCCTTTCAGACTATTTTTCGCTACACACCAGGGTCAAATGTATTCTATTTTAATATTTTCGGTAATGTATTGTTGTTTGTACCGGTAGGCTTTTTGTTTTCATATGTTTCGCTTCGCGCGGAATGGTGGAGAAATGCCCTAAGATGTATGTTTTTTTCTGTTTTGATGGAGTTGAGCCAATTGGCTTCGTTTCGTGTCTCTGATGTGGATGATATTTTATTGAATACCATAGGCGCCTTGATAGGAATATTTTTGTATCATTCTGTGGGGATATTTTTTGGTATTGGTACCTCTGATCTGAATATAGACCACCTGGAAAACATGATTGACAATGTAGAAACAGGATGATATCCTTAGTATAAGATGTCAGACAAGCAAGCCCTATAATAGACTATTCATCAACTGCTTGTCCTACAAACAAGGAGATGCCATGGAACAACGACGTGAACTTCAAAGTCAGAAAGCCAAACAGGCTATCCTAGAATTTATTCTTGAAGAGAAACTTGAACCACATGAAGCACTACCTGGGGAATTGCTCATGATGGAGATGTTTTCCATGAGTCGTTATGCATTGCGTGAAGCCCTGACCATTTTAGAGCAGGAAAAAGTTATTTATAAAATTCGTGGTAAAGGTACGTATGTCAATCAGAAGCCGTTCCATATGGAAAGTGGCTTGGAAAAATTAGAAAGCATCACAGATACGATTAGAAAAGCTGGTCTTCATCCTAGCACTCGCTGGATAGGCATTGAGTATTTGGATGCAACACATAGTGTAAGTAAAAAATTGAATCTACATGATAAGGAGAAGGTTCTGACCTTCAAGAGAGTGCGGTTGGCTGATGGTCAATTTGCTTCTTATTGTGTGGATACCATTCCATTCAAATATCTCAAAGAAATTCCTTTATCTATTCAAGAAGAATCTATGTTCTCTTATCTTAAAACACATCATCAAATTCAAATTGAATCATCCATGACGTTCATTGAACCAGCCAGACCGACAGAAGAAATGTTGGAAAAGATAAAATTAGAAAAAGATCAGTTGCTTACGTTATTGACTCAAATTCATTATGACAGCAATCGTCGCCCTATAATATATAGTATGGATTTTTTTAATCCCAAAGTAATCCATTTCATTATTAATCGGGTACGAACTTAATTTTGTTGAGAAGAGGGAATCGATTATGATGAAGAGCAGGATCCAAACCGTATCTTATCAGGACTCTGTATTGAGACTTGTTGATCAACGGAAAATCCCTATTGTATTTGAGTACTATGATTGTATGAATTACAGGGATGTTATTTTTGCCATCAAGGAAATGGTAGTTCGCGGAGCACCAGCAATTGGGAATGCAGCCGCCTATGGTGTCGTATTGGCCTCAAAGGAGTATTTTACCTTAGATGAGCAAAGTTATCTTCGGCAGATGCAAGTGGCTTGTGACGAACTGGAAGCCAGTAGGCCTACTGCTGTCAACCTGAGGTGGGCGATTGATCGCATGAGGACCATCATTCTTTCTGGAGTAGGGAAGAAGGCCGTGGCAGAAGATTTACGCAGTATGGCTGATCTTATTCTTAAAGAGGACATAGATATTAGCTTGAAAATATCTCAGCATGGGAATGCCATTGTGCCTCATGGCGCCAGGATACTTACCCATTGCAATACGGGAGCCTTGGCTGTTTCCGGTTTTGGAACAGCTCTAGGCGTTATCAGGCAGGCACATTACTCTGGTAAGGATATTTTGGTATATGCAGATGAGACTAGACCTAGATTACAGGGGGGCAGACTGACGGCTTGGGAGTTGATGCAGGAAGAAATACCTGTTACTTTGGTTGTTGATAGTGTGGCGGCTACCTTGATTCGCGATCATCAGGTTGATCTGGTTATTGTAGGAGCAGATCGTATTGCCAACAATGGGGATACAGCCAATAAAATTGGCACATTTATGTTGTCAGTGTTGTCGAAAACCTATGATGTTCCCTTTTATGTAGCTGCACCCATCAGCACGATTGATTTTCATACTTCTTCAGGCAAGGATATTATTATAGAAGAACGTGATGCGAAGGAGGTAACTCATATAGAAGGCATAAGAATGGCACCAGAAGGAGTCCATGTCTACAATCCTGCATTTGATGTTACCCCGTGGGAAAACATTGCAGGGATTATTACAGAAAAAGGAATTTTGCGTCCTCCGTTTCATGAGAGTATCATGAAGTGGAAAGATAATTAGGAGGTCATGATGTCCAAGGAAAATATGATTGAACTGCGTAATTTGTCGTTTCAATATAAGGATCAGAAAGACGGCAAGGCACTCGAAAAGGTGAATTTAACCATTTCAAAAGGAGAGTTCGTGCTGGTTATGGGTCCGAGCGGTGCCGGGAAATCTACCATGGCCAAATGTCTTAATGGCTTAGTTCCGCATTTTAATCGAGGGGAATATTCGGGAGAAGTCATCGTGAATGGGTTTGTGGTAAAAGATACCCCGGTGAGCACCATGGCAAAGGAAATAGGTTTGGTGTTTCAGGATTTTGAATCACAGCTCTTTTCTACCAATACCAAACTGGAGATTGCCTTTGGACCTGAGAATTTTCAGGTGCCTAGAGACGAGATTCATAGTAGAATTTTAGAGATGTTCGACTTGGTGGACTTGCATGGTATGGAAAATCGTCAGCCTTCCACGCTATCGGGTGGGCAAAAGCAGCGTTTGGCCATAGGATCAATACTATCAACGTATCCCAAAATTGTATGTATGGATGAACCAACAACGGATTTGGATCCTCTAGGTAAAATTGGGATATTCAATATTGCCAATAAATTGCATGCTGCTGAAGATGTGACGCTCATTATTATCGAACACGAAACGGAAGAGTCTCTGAATGCAGATCGTTTGATTCTCATGCAGGAGGGGAAAATCATCCTTGATGGCAAACCCAGTGATGTTCTTCGAGAGGTAGAGCTTATGGCTGATTTGGGGATTATGCCTTTGCAGATACCAAAGTATTTTTTGGAAAACTTTGGGACGAGCAAAACGGAGCTGCCTTTAATGCCTGAGGAAGGGATTGCAAAATTTAAAGAGCTGGGTGCTTCTTTGGATGAACAGCAACATCAGTCTTTGATCCAAATGGATATGGATAGGGAAAAAGCGTATGGTGATGTTCTCATTGAAGTCAGTGGTTTGGAGCATATTTACCCCAATGGCAACAAAGCATTGGCAGGCATAGATTTTTCTGTAAGAGATGGAGAATTTGTGGCTTTACTGGGACACAATGGCAGTGGCAAGACGACAATGGTAAAGCATTTCAATGGTCTATTGATGCCAACGGCAGGTAAGGTGATGGTGAAGGGTCAGAATACAAAAGAGACATCTATCTTTGAAGTCGGGCAGCATGTGGGTTATGTTTTCCAAAATCCGGATCATCAGATTTTTTCGGATACTGTATATGAAGAAGTTGCGTTTAGCCCAAAAATCAGAGGGTGCGACCAGGAAGAAATTGATATCAGAGTCAAAGAAGCGCTTGCTGCTGTTGGGATGTCTGGAACGGAAGAGGAAGATCCGTTTTCTATGACCAAAGGTGAAAGACAGCGTATTGCTGTGGCTTCGGTTTTGTCTGCAAGGCCTGATGTTATCATTCTTGATGAGCCTACCACGGGTTTAGATTATAGAGAACAAAGACAAATGATGGAATTGGTCAAGAAGCTCAATCGAAATGGGCATACCATCATTATGATCACACACACCATGTGGGTTGTATCTGAATATGCACATAAGGTGGCTGTTATAAAGGATGGGAAAATGATGATGTATGGTACCACGAGAGAGGTTTTTTCTCATGATGAGGAATTGGCAAAAAGCTTTTTGAAAACCCCTGACATTGTGCACATGAGTAATCTTTTGGGTAAAACTGTTTTATCAGTTGATGAATTGAAGCAATGCACAAAGGGGGTGTAATCGGTGGAAATGTTCTTATACTTAGACAATGATACTTTTTTGCATCGATTAGATCCCAGAACAAAGATGTTGGTGATGCTGGCTACCTTTGTTGTTGCGTTGATGTTTTATTCCTTGAATACGTTGCTCATTTTGTCTGCTGTGGTGCTCATATATGGTCTTGTTGGGAAAACACTGAGTAATCTTAAGAGGATTCGCTTTATTTTGTTGATGATTTTTCTCTTTTCGGTGGTCTTGTGGTCATTGACCTATGGTGGCGAGCCTAAGTTGTTGGGACCGATTTCCTTAGAAGGTATTCTTTATGGCATTGTCATCGGTATCAAATTTGACATCATGATTATTGCAGGTATGATTTTCTTAAGTTCTACGAAAGTGGAAGAAATCAGTTTAGGACTGGTCAAAATCAAAGTTCCTTACCGTGGTGCTTTTGCTTTTGCCACAGCCATTCGGATGGTGCCCATGATTGTGGCCACAAGTTATACGATTTCGCAGGCCCAAAGATCAAGAGGTCTTGACCTCGATTCTGGAAATCTCGTTGAAAGGGCAAAGAAGTATATTCCATTGTTGATTCCAACTATTATTTCTGTGATCCGTGGTACCAATGTATTTGCGATGGCGCTTGAATCAAAGGGATTTGGTTATAGCGAAGATCGTACCAATTATTTGCAAATTAGTATCAAGAAAGGTGATCTTTTGGTTATTTTCATGGCTCTCGTCGTGATTGCTATTTCCGTGTATTATCGTTTCATTATATGATGCATGATTAATCCAGGATTCAAAAGGATGAAAATCCTTTTGAAAATAAATTGATTCTTTACCTGTCATTCCAGATTTTATCTTCATTTATTCGGAGTAATGTAAAGGATCAAAATTTTTAGGAGGTAGTTTGTATGAAAGAGATTTTTAGCATGTGGAAAGACACCAAAATGGTTGTCTTGGTTGCCTTGAGTGCCGGTATTTATGCGGCGGTCCTGATTCCTTTTAAAGGTTTTGTGCTGATTCCTGGCATTACAGAATTCAGACCGGCCAGTGCTTTGCCTGTTGTTTTGGGTCTTTTGTTTGGTCCTGCTGGAGCATGGGGTGCAGCCATAGGTAATTTAATTGGCGATTTCTTTGGTTCACTGGGTATCGGAAGTACCTTTGGCTTTGTTGGAAACTTTCTATTTGCTTATGTGCCTTATAAATTATGGAGAAATCTTGGTCTTGTTAGTAAAGAGGACATGGAGCCCAACCTAAAGAGCTCTAAACAAATTATTGCCTATATTGTAGTATCAATCCTTGGATCTGCTGCATGTGCTTTGTTCATTGGTTGGGGATTAGAGATTTTGGGCATGGTTCCTTTTGCCGCATTGGCTTCCATTATCACATTGAATAATTCCATTCCGTCCATTATCCTGGGAATGCCTTTGCTTATTGTTTTGTATCCTAGAATCAAGAAATGGGACTTGTTATGGACAGATATCATTCCTGAAGCGGATGTTCCTGCTATTACAGCCAAGTCCAGAACGGGTGCTGTTGTGATGGTTGCGTTCATTTTGGTTGGTTTGGTTGGTGGATTGATTGCTGCAGTAGGTGGCGGTCAGGCACTTCTTTACTCTGGATTTGCTTCGACGGCAGGTGATGCTTTGGTTGGTATCATTGCTGGCATCGGCTCTATTGGTGTTTTGGTTGCAGGCTTTATGCAATAATTCATTCAAAGGGAAACTGCCAAGCAGTTTCCCTTTTTTTCCCTATTCAATGGTCTGGATCAATTTGAAATAATGGCAAGGATTTGTTTGTTGCTAGCATATGGTGAGGAAGAAGAGGAACGTTATGAGTATGATGTACGAAGAAACCAGAATGAGTATCATCGAGTCTGGTGTGGAGATGAAATTAAGCAGTTTGGTGGTTGGTACCTGGGGAAACATCTCGGCTCGAGTACCTGGGGGAGCATTGATGGCCATTACACCATCAGGAGTGGATTACGAGACCATCCGACCTGAAGATATTTTGATTATGGATTTTGATGGAAATATTGTGGATGGAACCATGAAACCATCTATAGAGCATCCATTGCACAGTGCCATTTATAAAGATCGTCCTGATGTGAATGCTATCGTGCACACCCACAGCAGTTTCACGACAGCTTTTGCTATTGCCAGAAAACCGATACCAGCTGCTGCTGAAGATATGGTGCAAATCGTTGGTGGTGATGTACGCGTCAATGAATATTGTTTGCCAGGTACCAATGATCTGGGTACTTCTGTTGTGGAGGCTTTGCGTGATCGAAGTGCCGTTATTATGGCCAATCATGGTTGTTTGGCAGCGGGCCCCAATATGAAGGAAACAATGAAAATTGTCAATGTAGTGGAAAAATCAGCACAGTCCGTAATCTATGCTCAAATGCTTGGTGGGGTGGTTCCTTTGACACAAGAAGACATTGCAAGCATGAGAGATTTCTATCTGCATTGTTACGGGCAACGTTAGGGGGTATCATGAAAATTCAGAAATTTGGTTTTGATACGCAACAAATTCATGGTGGGTCACATGCACGCAATGCTGAAAATGCTTTAAATACACCTATTTACCAAACGGCCACATTTGTTTTTGAGGATATGGATCACGTGGATCGGGTCATGTCGTTTGAAAGTAGTGACTGTGTGTATACCAGAGGGAACAATCCAACGTTGAAGGTTTTCGAGAATAGAATGGCTGTTTTGGAAGAAGGTACTTCTAGTATAGCTTTTTCTTCAGGGATGGCTGCCATCAGTTCAGTGCTCTTATCATTGTTGAAACCAAGAGACAAGGTGCTGGTCCATCGGACTTTATATGGTTCCACATACAATGTTGTGACAAAGATTTTGCCAAGATATGATATTGAATTCGAGATGCTTAATTTAACCAATATAGTGGAATTAGAGGAAGCTATCAAAGATTCATCTGTTAAGGTTATCTATTTCGAAACACCAAGTAATCCTAATTTGGAGGTTATTGATATTGAGGCGGTTTGCTCTTTGGCCTATCAATATGATGTGAAGGTGGTTATCGATAACACATTTGCCTCTCCTTATCTACAGCGACCATTGACTATGGGAGCCTATGTTGTGATACACAGTGCCACCAAGTATATATGTGGGCATGGGGATGTAGTTGGAGGTGTAGCCATATCCAGGGATGATGACTATATGATGGAGCTCAGATTCGATTATATGTCTGAATTGGGCGGGGTGATGAGTCCCTTTGATGCATGGTTGTTGATTAGAGGTTTAAAAACACTGAGCTTGAGAATGGATAGACATGTAGAAAACGCCATGGCTTTGGCCGAATTTTTGGAGCAGCATCCCAAAGTTACCAAAGTTTACTATCCAGGGTTGGCTAGCTTTCCCCAATATGAATTGGCCAAGAAACAAATGAGTGGTTTCGGCGCCATCATCAGTTTCGAGGTTGAAGGCGGTTTAGAGTATGCCAAAAAGGTAATCAATGCTGTGAGGTTGGCTCAGATTGCAGTGAGTTTGGGGGATTGTGAAACATTGATTCAATTTCCGGCGGCCATGACGCACAGAGGGTATAACCAAGAAGATTTGGAGATGTTTGGTCTCAGTGCAAGCATGCTTCGAATATCAGTAGGTCTTGAGTCGATTGAAGATCTCATTGCGGATTTTTCACAGGCTCTTGATGTGATATAGGAGAGAGCATATGAAAATTCTCATAAAGAATGGCAACATTTTAACCATGGAACAAGAGGAAGTTTTATTCGGTGATGTTGGGATTGTAGATGACATCATTACTTTTATAGGTAAGGATGAATTTTTTCAAGCCGATTATGTGATTGATGCCCACGAATGTATGGTGATGCCAGGATTGGTCAATGCGCACACGCATAGTTCAATGACATTGTTTAGAAATTATGCAGATGACCTTTTGTTTTGGGATTGGTTGGAAGGAAGGATTTTGCCCATTGAAGACAAATTGGTGGGCGCCGATGTTAAAATAGGAGCCAAATTGGCCATTGCAGAAATGATACGCTCAGGCATTACAACGTTTGCTGATATGTATATGTTTATGGATGATGTGGCGCAGGCCGTCGCCGAAACAGGAATAAGAGCTCATCTTTCTCGAGGATTGACAGGAACAGATGATGCGAGCAGGGAAAAGATCGGGGAGGCCAAATCGTTTTATCATCGTTGGCATGGAACTCAACATGATCTGATTCGGGTGGATTTTGCACCGCATGCCCCCTATACCTGTGATGATGCGTTTATCGGATACATTATGGAGGCTGCTTCAGGTTTGGATACCAGGATACACATTCATTTATCAGAAAGCAGAGATGAAGTGCAGAGGTCATTGGAGCAGCATGGTGCGACACCAATTGCTCACATGCGCGATTTGGGACTTTTTGATTTCCCCACATATGCAGCACATTGTGTTCATATTACAGATGCTGATATTCAGATTTTGAAGGAGAATCATGTGTCTGTCGTCAATAATCCTGGTAGCAACCTAAAAATCGCCAATGGATTCGCCCCCATAAAAAAACTGTTTGTAGCAGGGGTGAATGTTTCGGTGGCCACAGATGGTGCCGCCAGCAACAACAATTTAAATATGTTTGAAGAAATGGCCTTGGCAGCCTTAATCAACAAAGGAGTGGAGGAAGATGCTGTTGTTGTTCCTGCATATCAGGCACTCCAGATGGGAACAGTGAATGGAGCTATGGCGTTGGGGAGAGAAGCGCAAATAGGTACGTTGCGTGTAGGGAAAAAGGCTGACATCATTTTGGTAGACATGCACAAGCCTCATTTTTATCCTCAGTATAATCTTGTATCATCGTTGGTGTATTCAGCACAAGCCGGAGATGTAAAAACAGTTTTATGTAATGGACAATTGCTGATGGAAAATTATCAGTTAACTACTATTGATGAAGAAAAAACGATGCGAGAAGCCAACCAAGCAGCGAAGCGATTGGTTGGCAGCTAGAAAGGTGGGATTGTTATGAGAAAGGCCATTATTGGTGGAACAGGTGTTTATGACCTCGCAGGGAAGTGCAAGCAAGAGATGGTGCAGACATCCTATGGTGATGTTATGGTTGATATCGTTTCTTATAAAGGTCAGGAGATTGTTTTTTTGGCTCGACATGGAAAAGAACACTCTGTTCCGCCTCATCTGATCAATTATCGTGCCAATATGAAGGCACTTCAGCACTTGGGGGTTACCCATGTTTATGCTACTTGTGCGGTAGGATCTTGCAACCAAGACTATGCACCTGGTGATGTGGTGGTTATGCGTGATTTTATGGATTTTACAAAATCCAGACCAGTTACCTTTTATGAAGGCGATGAAGGGGTGCTTCATACGGATATGTCGGAACCATATTGTCATGTATTGGTGGAAAAATTCTATCAAAAAAGTGTGGAACACAACATAAAGATCAAGGGAAAGGCTGTGTATGTTTGTACCGAAGGACCTAGATTTGAAACCGCAGCAGAGATAGATTTTTATCATCGCAACAAAGGGGATGTTGTTGGTATGACCAATGTGCCTGAGGTGGTTTTGGCCAAAGAATTAGGAATGTGTTATGCGGCCATTGGCATTATCACCAATTACTGTACTGGATTTAATAATACGGAAGAAATTGGTTTGGATGAAATTTATGCTGCTTTGTCCGATAACAAAGAAAAGATAACATCCTGTGCTTTGGAAATTCTAATTGATGAAAAGCTCAATCAAGATGAGTGCCAGTGCGCTCATGCGGTATTGGGTTTATAAAGTTTTTGTAAACCTCATTACGTGAGCAGGCTGCAAAAAAGCAAAAAGACTCTTTCAATATCCCTTCGAATGTGTATAATATTAAATAGGTTTTAAACTAATTGACGCAGGGGTGCTGGAATTGGCAGACAGGCTAGATTGAGGGTCTAGTGTCCGAAAGGTCGTGTGGGTTCAAGTCCCATTCCCTGCACCAAGTGATCATGTCTTTTGCTTGCGAAAGACATGATTTTTTTATGGAAGGAGAACTGCAATGGAAAGAGCAGATCGAGGACTGGCATTTATGTTGCAATACGAGAATATTGCTTGGTATGAAAATGGTGAAGTCCATATTTTGGATCGAAGAGTCTATCCAGTACGGATAGAATATGTTTGTTGCAAAACTTATGAGGAAGTAACACAGGCCATTTCTGATATGGTGACTCAGAGTGGGGGACCATTTACTGCTGCAGCCATGGGAATGGCCTTGGCTGCCTATCAATGCAAGGGCTGGACCCAAGCCAGACAAATTACTTTTTTAACTCAGGCTGCATTGGTTATTGCTCATGCCAGACCAACTACTGTGGAAAGAATGAAACTGGTAGTGGATGGTTGTCTTGCTGTTGCCAAAGAAGCGCTGGAGCAAGGTAAAAGTGACGTATCAAGGGATATTTTTCTCTATACAATAGCATACAACAATCGTCGCTATCTTCGAATGAAAAAGGTTGCCCATTATCTCGTTGATATGTTCCCGAAAAAAGGGAAAATTATGACCCAGTGTTTTGGTGAAACCATTGTGGGCTTTATGCTTCTTGAAGCCAAGGCAAGGAAATATGAGTTGCAGGTATTTTCTCCAGAAACCAGACCATATTTTCAGGGAGCTAGGCTGACGGCCAGCGTAGTACATGACTCTGGATTTGAGGCTACAGTGATTACGGACAATATGGTTGCCTATGTGATGCAACACGAGAAGATGGATGTGTTTACGTCGGCAGCCGATGCCATTTGTATGGATGGACATGTAGTGAATAAAATTGGAACGTATCAGATTGCTATTTTGGCAAAGCAGTTTGGTGTACCTTACTTTGTAACTGGTATCCCTGATTTGGCACATCAAAGCGTCGAGTCTGTACATATTGAAATTCGTGATCCCGATTACGTGCTCCAGGCGATGGGTGTACGCACTGCGATGGAAGGGGTGAAAGGTTATTATCCTGCCTTTGATATCACCCCCCCTACATTGGTCTCAGGAGTGGTGACGGATATAGGTATTTTTAGTCCATATGATCTCAATCGCTATGAGTTGGCTGGCAATCTAAGCGAATTTGCATAAAATAAGATTTATAATATTGCGGAACTTTTATAAATGCTTAAGGCTTTTCTGGCGAACGATTGCGTCGCTTCAAGGAAATGGATATAATGAAAAATATAATGATTTGATTCGGACTAATCTGAAACCAAAGGAGCGACAACTTTGAAGGAGACAATTTTCTATCCATTAACGAACCCTCAGAAAAGTGTGTGGTATACAGAAAAGTTAAATCCCAATACCAGTATTGGCAGCATTTGTGCTACGCTCAAAATCAATAGACCATTGGACCATCACCGTATGGAAGAAGCTGTGAATATTTTGTTAAGACGGAATGCTTCGTTTCGATTACGGGTGGAAGAAGTCGGAGGAGAACCCAGACAGTTTTTTTTAGATGATATAAGTCAATATGATCTGGATTATCTGGATTTTTCTTCTGAGGGGACAGAACGTCTTTTTGCCTGGGACCAAGAGCAGTCTCGGATCGTGATTCCTGTTCATAATCAAGCTTTGTATTACTTTGCGCTCATCAAAGTGGATAAAAATAGTTGTGCTTTTTTTGCTCGGGTTCATCACATTATTTCTGATGCCTGGTCTTTGGTGCAGATTGCCAATGAGGTTTTGGAGTACTATGTAGCACTAGAGCAGAATCTTCCAGTACCCCTAGAAAGCAATCCTTCTTATCTCGAGTATATTCTGAAAGAGGAAGCATACAAAAAATCTAAAAAATATGTGGCTGATCAAATGTTTTGGCAAGAAAAGTTTTCCATTATGCCTGAGCTTACGACATTGAAAAGCCGGGTGTCACAAGGCAATGAACTGCGATCTGTTCGGAGTTCATTTGTATTGCCAGAGAGACTGTCTCAGCAGATTCGTGAATTTTGCAGTACTGAAAAAATTTCCATCTTTGCCTTGTTCTACGCTGCATTATGCATTTACATTAATCGTATAAAAGGGAAAGAGGATATTACGATTGGAGTTCCTGTGCTAAACCGCACGAACCCCAGGGAAAAACGCACTATGGGCATGTTTATTAGTACTGTACCATTGAGCATTACAATTAACGATGAGATGAACTTTTTGGATTTTTTGTCTGAAGTAAAACGAGTATGGATGCCCGTTTTAAAACACCAGGCATACCCTTATGAAAGCATCCTTAGAGATGTACGGGATAAGCACAAGGACGTGGAAAAACTCTATGATATTGCCATATCATATCAAAATGCCAAAATGATCAAGGTTCACCACGATTTTACGCATGAAGCACGTTGGCATGCCAATGGCTATCAGATGGAATCGCTGTACATACATATCAATGACAGAGAAGATGATGGGCAAATCATCCTGAACTATGATTTTATTGAAGAACTTTTTTATCAAAAGGAAATCGAATTTATCCATGATCATATCATGAGATTATTGTGGCATGCTCTGGATAATCCCAAACGAGCATTGTATAAAATTCATATGCTTTCTGAAACAGAAGCTAGAAAAGTTATTCAGGAGTTCAATGATAGTGAAATCAATTATCCGCATAACGGGACGATTCATGGCATCTTTGAGCAGTGTGTTGAAAAGTATCCACAGGCAACTGCCTTGGTATACCAGGATAGAAGTATCACCTATGAAGAACTGAACATCATGGCCAATAGAATCGCGCACGCATTGCTACAAAAAGGTGTGCAACGTGAGGATATTGTTGTCTTGCTTTTTGATAGAACACCGGATATGATTGCTGGTATTCTTGGTGTGTTAAAGGCAGGCGGTGCCTATTTGCCGGTTGATCCAGATTATCCATCGGAAAGAATGCAGACAATTTTAACGGATAGCCAGGCTGGCTTTTTGCTGACCAATCAAAAGTACAGTTTGCCTGATCTTTGTATTCTTTCGCTCGCAGAGGATGATTTACATTCGTATTCTCAAGAAAATCCTTCGTTGGATATTGACGCCCATCAGTTGGCCTATATCATTTATACATCTGGCTCCACAGGTGTGCCCAAAGGTGTCATGATTGAGCACCGCCATGTTTTGGCCTTGGTGCTCAATCCTAAACTTGAAATGAAATTTGGACAAGAGGATGTGTGGATTGGGTTCCATTCGTATTGTTTTGATGTGTCTGTCTGGGAAATGTTTGCTTCCTTGTTACATGGTAGTCGGTTGGTTGTAGCAGACAAAGAAACCATACGAGATCCAGAGCTGTTTTTGGATGAGTTGATCAAAAATCGTGTTACGGTTTTATGCCAGATACCTATTTCATTTTATAATCTGATGAGAATCGAAGAGCGTAGCGAAGCCAGAGAATTGTCTTTGCGTTATGTGATTTTCGCAGGAGAATCATTGAAAGCATTTATGCTTAAGTCTTTTCATCAACGATATCCTGATGTGGCATTGATCAATATGTACGGGGTGACAGAGGCCACTGTCTATCAGACTTACAAGAGAATAGATACCCAGGATTTGCTGAGTAGCAATGATAATATTGGGAAACCATTGCCTGGTGATATCATTTTTATTCTGGATAAAAATATGCAGCCTTCACCTATTGGAACGATGGGAGAGATGTTTATTGGGGGTGCGGGGGTTGCACGAGGCTATTTGAATCGTCAAGAATTGACTAGTGAAAAGTTTGTCAAAAGTCCTTTGGCGCCGGATACATATTTGTATCGAAGCGGAGATTATGCCAGATGGTTCCCTGAAGGAGAAATTGAATATTTGGGGCGCATTGACCATCAGGTTAAGATTAGAGGGCACAGGATTGAGTTGGGTGAGATAGAGAAGAAAATTCTATCGTATCCGGGCATTGCCAAAGCGGTTGTCATTGCCAAAGAAGATGAACTCAACAAAAAGAGCCTTTGTGCTTATTTTGTGGCCAATGAAGGGGTGAGGGTTCCAGAACTGAAGGATCATTTGGTTATGGAATTGCCTTCTTATATGATCCCATCCTATTTTATGCTTATGGAAAAATTGCCGCTTACATCCACTGGGAAGGTAGATGTGCAAGCATTGCCAGAGCCTGAGGCGCAGCTGATGAAACAATATGTGGCGCCAGAGACTTCCAATCAGAGAATTATTGCGGAAATTTGGCAGGAAATCTTGGATGTGGATCGGGTTGGGATGGAAGACAGTTTTTTTGATTTAGGAGGAGACTCGTTAAGCGCCGTTCAGTTTGCTTCATACTTATACTCATATGGTATGAGAATTGAAATGCAAGATATATATCGGTATCCAACAATCAAGATGCTAAGTAACCGCATTACCGACATGCATGATGTGAATGAGCAGAGTGAGAAAATGCAATCTGAACAGGATGCCATGATGGAGGGACAGGATTTAAAGCAATCAGCGAGGTCCATTATGGAGAGAATCATTATTCATGATTTGCCCAAATTGGATGCAGCAGCTTTGACCTATATTCCGGAAGACTTTTTGATGCTTAATCGGAAATCGAAACAAGAAGTGATTCATGAAGTATTTCAAGACGAACCTGTGTTGTATCACAGGATTGCCAATGAACACGGATCCATCGGTGTTTTTGCTTTGCCCATTATCAACAGCGATTTGTATTCTGATCGGCCGCGCTTGCTCGAAAAATCCAAAAATGCAATATTGATGGCAGAACGCCTTGGAGCGAGAGTGGTTTCATTGACCGGGCTCATTCCTTCTGCGACATCGTATGGCCGAGATTTGCAAGCAATCATGTCTGGTGAGCGAAGTCAAATTCAAATTACTACGGGACATACTACGACAGTGGCGTCTGTGATTTTGTCACTTCAACGATTACTAGACGATAGTGGAAGAAATATCATAAATGAACGAGTAGCTGTTTTGGGTTTGGGCTCCATTGGTTCGCTTGCAATCAAATTATTACTTCGTATAGGGCTTATGCCAAGAAGCATTGTGCTGTGTGATATCGAGGAGAAAGAACCATACCTGCAACAATTGAAATCACAGCTGATGAATCAATTTGGATACTCTGGATCTATTGAGATCTACTGTGCCAATCCAACCAGTTTACCAGGATCATTTTATGCAGCTACGTTGATTATTGGCGCCACCAATGTTCCGGATGTACTTGATGTGGGTCAATTGGGTCAAGGCACATTGATCATTGATGATTCAGGACCGCACTGCTTTGCCAAGGATAAAGCGATTGCCAGATTAATGGCCAGCAAAGATATTTTATTTACAGAGGGTGGGGTTTTGGAATCGCCTGGTTTGATGAGCAAAATGACTTATTTCCCAAAACAAATGACAGCAGCATTCAAAGATAAATATCATCAGAATTTCAAAAGTAGCCCCGATATCACGGGTTGTATTCTTTCGGGGCTATTATCTGTCAATCATTCTTTGCTGAAACCAACGCTTGGTGAAGTGGATGTGGAGGATGCCTATTTGCATTATAGAACATTGATAGAATTGGGATATAAGGGTGCGCATTTACATTGTGATGATTTTACAATCGACCAATCATGGATCGATGATTTTCGAAATCGCTATCAGGCTTGATGGCGATTTCTCATTATCGTAGGAGGAGGCAATTCATGGTAAGGAGTTTTGATTATACCTTTTATCTTCTTTGTTTGTCTACATTGCTGACGTTATCATTGTTTGTTTATATCCTGAGAATGAAAAGCAAAAGTCAGATCCACACAACGTTTTTATTGACAGTTTTTTTTATTTTCATATGGAGTCTGGGTCATATTTTGGAAGTGAGTACAACAGTTATTCATGGCTACACCAATATGTCGTTTGTATATTTGTATTATTCGGGACTTATTTTTGTTCCCATTTCTCTTTTGTTTACAGGGCTCGTTTTTGTTAAGACACAATTGAGTATTACTTGGTACTATATATGGCTTCTTGTTTTTCCGGTGATTGATTTTCTTCTCTTGATTACCAATGAATACCATGGCTTGTATTTTGTTAAGTATTCGATTTTTGGTAATGAAGCCCAGTATGGTGAGTTTTTTATTGTTCACACCATTGTCCAGTATATTTATATTGTGACTGCTTTGTACTATTTTATTCGTTTTTCTATTAAAAATTCTGGATTTTTCTCCAAACAATCCCTATTGATCATTTTGGGCGTATTATTTCCCTTTGTTATCAATATTCTCATGACAGCCAATTTGATATCTGGTCCGATGTATTTTACGCCAATTTCCTTTACCATTACAATCTTTTTGTTCTCCTTTGCCATTTTACGGTTGGATTTTTTAAATATAACCCCCATTGCTTTACAACGAATTGTGGATTTGATATCTGACAGTTTTGTTATTATCAACCGAAAATATGAAGTTATCGACTACAATCAAACATTTATCAATACCTTTGAGGAAGTTTATAAGGTGAACAGAAAAGACAATTTATTGGATATTCTGGATAACACCAAAATGGTAGGAATCAGTTCAGAGAATCTTTTTAGTATCAATAAGGAAGCAGTGGAAACGCGTAAAACCATTAGCGTAGAGAGAAATTTTGTTGTAAAAACTGAAAAGGGTGAGGTCTTTAATAAATATTTTGTGTTGGAGATAACCCCGATTTTCAACCGAGATGTTTGTTTGGGAACAATCATTTTGTTTAAAGATATTACCCAGAATAAAAAAGACTTAGAGACAATCAAAGCCAATCAAGCCATTATCATGGAGCAGGAAAGGATGGCTTCGCTTGGTCATTTGATTGGAGGTATCGCTCATAATTTGAAAACCCCAATCATGTCTATTTCTGGTGGTATTGAAGGGCTGAAGGAATTGATTGCCGAATATGAATCTTCTATCGGAGATGCAGAAGTCAGTGAAGAAGATCATCGAGAAATTGCCAGGGATATGGATGATTGGTTAGAGAAGATGAAGCCTCATTGTACTTACATGTCCGATATTATTTCAACGGTAAAAGGGCAGGCGACACAATTTAATTCTTCTAAAACTTTGTCTTTTCGAGTGGATGAATTGTTAAAGAGAGTGGATCTTCTCATGAAACATGAATTGAAAAGATATCATTGTGCCCTACATGTTGAAAGTTCTATTGATAAAGGAATCAAATTGGTAGGTGAAGTCAGTGCATTGGTTCAGATTTTTGATAATATTATCATCAATTCCATACATGCTTATGATGGCAAGAATGGTAGAATTGATTTGAGTATTCAAGAAGATGAACGTGGCGTCATTTTTGCCATCAGAGATTATGGAAAAGGCATGAATCCAAAAGTGCAATCCAAATTGTTCAAGAATATGATTACCACAAAAGGCAAGGAAGGCACTGGATTAGGGCTGTATATGTCCTATGCTACGGTGAAAGGGCATTTTGGTGGAGATCTATGGTTTGAATCAGCAGAAGGTGAAGGGACTACTTTTTATGTATTAATCCCGAGATTTGCTTGATATATACTTCCTATACAATGAAAATGGCATGAAGTATAATAAATATGAGATTATGAAAATAATATAGAAAGGAATCCGCTGATGAGAAAGAAGAGAATTATTCCTTCCTTAAACTACAGAATCATCGCAGTTGATGATGAAAAGGGTATTTTAGATTCGCTGGAAGTTGTATTAAGACGAAATGGATATGATTTTGTGGGTGAAACGGATCCTTTACGTGCGATTGAACTGATCAGAGAAGAGCATTTTGATCTTTTGATTTTGGATTTTTTGATGTTCCCTTTGCATGGTGATGAGGTTGTAGAGCGGATTCGTGTATTTAATAGGGAAATATACATTCTTTTGTTGACTGGACATCGGGAATTGGCACCACCTTTGGAGACCATTAAACATTTGGATATCCAAGGTTACTGCGAGAAAAGTGATAAATTTGATCAACTCATTCTTCTTGTGGAATCCGGAATCAAATCTATTGATATGTTGAAGACCATCAAGAAGTTTCAAGAAGGATTGAATCGGATTCTTTTGGCGGTACCGAAAATTTATCAGTTACAACCTTTGGGCAGTATTTTAGAGGAAATTCTTGAGGAAATCATGCCTTTGGTCAACAGTGATGATGCTTTTATTTTGGTGGATGATATTACGGAACAAAGTAGGGATAAGAGCACAGAAGATGAAGAGCACCGCAGTATTTTTAAAGGAATAGGAAAATACAAAGCAGAAATCACAGATTTTATGGATATGTTAAATCATGAGTTGATGGGCAATATTGGAAGGGCCAGAATCAAGAACCATGTAGAGATCATAGAAGGAGGTGTCATTCTGCCTCTTTTTAATGAATATCTTGATTCCATAGGTGTGATTTATGTGGAGATAGATGAACCGGATTTGTTCCATATGTCAGATGGCATCAATTTATTAAAAATTTATGCCAGCCAAGCAGCGTCCTCATTGAGTAATGCGTTTATGCACAGTATGGTCAATATGAAGAACGATGAGCTCAATCGTACTTATGATGAATTGAAATCACGATACATGGATACCATTGTTGCATTGAGGTTGGTTGTAGATGCCAAAGATATTTATACACGGGGGCATTCGGATCGCGTTGCTTATTATGCTGGCCTCATTGGTGAGAAGTTACATTTGTCATCTGAAGATATGGAAACATTGCGAATTGCGGGTATGTTTCATGATGTAGGTAAAATTGGGACCGCGGATGATATTCTCTCGAAATCAGAAACCTTAAGCAATGAAGAATACGAAGAGATCAAAAAACATCCTCTAAAAGGAGCACATATCTTATCAGCTGTATCCATGTTTAAGAATGTAGTTCCCATTGTGAAATGCCACCATGAGCGTATCGATGGAAAGGGTTATCCAGAAGGCATAAAAGGGGATCAGATTCCATATTTTGCGAAAATCATTTCCGTTGCGGATGCTTTTGATGCGATGATGTCAGATCGGCAGTACCGAAAGAGACTGTATTTGGATAAGGCATTAGAACAACTCCGTGCAGGAAAAGGAACTCAATTTGATGATCAAATTGTCGATTCATTTATTGAAGTATTGCAAAATTATGAAGAAATCAAGGTAACGCTGGATAGAATGACGGAAGGGTTATTAGAGCAAAGACTATAGGTGAAGACTTATGGTCTTCTCTTTTTTGAAAGGTGAGATATGAAAAAAACGAAATACTATGCCGTATCCAAAGGACGTGAATCTTTTCCAGATATTTATGAATCATGGCAAGAATGTAGAAATAACATTCATCAGGTACCTGGGGCGCAGTACAAGAGTTTTGGGAGCAAAGAAGCTGCCATTGCTTATTTGGCTGGTAAAGAGGGTTTACGCATAGAGGAATTTTTGTCGCTTTATCCTCACCTATCGGAAGGTTTAGAGCAAGAAATATTGCAGTTTTCAAAAGATATTATCTATAATGAACCGGTGGAAACACAGCTAGATGTTTATGTAGATGGAAGTTTTCAGGAAGGTATCAACGCTTATGGATTTGGTTGTGTCTTGGTAAAAGATAACGAGGTTTTAGAACAGTTGTCTGGCTATGGGGATAAACCGGATGCTGTAACCTTAAGAAACGTATCAGGAGAAATGCTGGCTGCCATTGAAGGTATCCGGCGGTCCTATGCATTGGGCTACAGGTCGATCACCTTACATTATGATTACCAAGGTATTGAATCATGGGCTACCGGGGAATGGAAAAGGAATAACATTCATACCAAAGCATACCATGACTATATGCAGAACGTACTAAAAAAAATGTCGATTGAATTTGTCAAAGTAGAGGCACATAGTGGACATTGTTGGAATGATCTGGCTGATCAGTTGGCCAAGAAAGGGGTGAGCTCTGCCAAGGATGGAACGGATTAAAGATAAAGATTTGCTACAAGATATGATAGATCAATTATTCCCTCATCGAAAAAGTTATGCAGTGAATAGTATGACTCCAACTTTGGTCGATGGGGTTGCAGGTAAAAAATTAGCCATGCTTGTGATTGGTGATCAGATGGTAGAAGAAATATTATGGGCACTAGAAGAATTACCTGAAATTCTGCCTATGGTGTATCTTGAAGACAATAAGTATGATATTGGCAAAGATCTTGTCATTTCTTTCTTGCTGGTTAGCGATCAGGGGAGTATTCGATTCGAAACCAGTATTGTTGGAGATGAAAAAAAAGCACAGAACTTGGTTCTTGGGGTATTGGCAGAACCGGCGGAAATTGGAATTTTTGTAGTGAATGAAGAAGGCGAAGTGATCGACTTGCTCCGTGCTTATACGAATCCGGAAGAATGGAGTACGGTATGGGATTATTTTGATGGGGTAGTGCTTTGATAGATTCAAGATGGCACCAATCAGTAGGCATATTGGCTCGTATGATTATAGAGAGCCAAAGAATGGTTTTTCTGGGAGGGGCAGGAGTAAGCACAGAGTCAGGAATTCCTGATTATCGTTCTGCGACTGGGTTGTATGCTCAAGATGATAAGACCTTTTATACGGGAGCAACCATCTTGTCTCATACTTTTTTTTATGAACACCCATCCTTGTTCTATCAGTATTATAAGGGAAAACTAATCCATCGTGAGGCCAAACCCAATGCTGCCCATTATGTACTGGCCAAATTAGAAAAAGAATTTGGATTGCAACTGATTATTACCCAGAATATTGATGGTCTACATCAACAGGCTGGCTCGGATCATGTTTATGAGATGCATGGAAGCATGCACCAAAATTATTGTACGGTATGTGGCAAACGGTATTTGCTGCAGGATGTGATGGATTCAACAACGTGGGTGCCATATTGTGTTTGTGGAGGCATCATACGTCCTGAGGTGGTTTTGTATGAAGAGCCTCTTGATCGAAAAATGCTTCAACAGGCCATTCAAGTGATTCGAAAAGCGGATTTGATGATCGTGGGTGGTACGACTCTGGCTGTCAATCCAGCCAGAGGATTGGTAAAATATTTTCGAGGGAAATCCTTGGTGTTTATCAATTTGGATGAAACCAAGCTCGATCATCGGGCGGATTTAATCATTAGACAAAAAATCGGATCTGTGATGAGTCTTTTGGATGAACGCTTAATCCGTCAAAGAGGATGAGTGGATTTTGGTGAGCAGAGATACTTCACCTTCTCTTGCAGTATAAGCAAAATAGATGTAAAGTGAAATGAGGAGGATGTATTATGAGCAACTATCATTTTCTTTACGGACCAGTACCATCAAGACGAATGGGTATTTCATTAGGAGTAAGCCCAATACCGGACAACTACTGTTCACATTCTTGTATATATTGTCAATTGGGTAGGACCAGAAAACTGACGACAAAAAGAGAAGAATTTTTTCCTTTAGAGGATATTATCAAGGAAATTGATCAATACTTTTTGGATCCTATGCCCATGGATGTCGTAACGATTGTAGGAGAAGGAGAACCTACATTATATGCAAGACTAGGTGAACTTATTGCATATCTGCATACCAAGACAGAAAAGCCTATTGCTGTCATTACCAATGGATCTCTTTTATATCGTCAAGATGTAGCGGAAGAGCTTATGTTGGCTGATTTGGTTCTTCCTTCCGTGGATGCTGTAACAGAAAAACAATACAAAAACATCAATCGACCAAGCAAACAACTCAGTTTGGAAACTCATTTAGAGGGTATCAAGCGTTTTTCACACCGTTTTAAGGGACAACTTTGGATTGAGACTATGTTGGTCAAAGGATTCAATGACCGAGAACTTGATTTTTATGCTTTGAAAGAGTATCTTGATGAAGTAGCCTTTGAAAGATTATATATCAATACCCCGGTGCGCCCGCCAGCAGAAGATTATGTTCAAGAGCCGAGCCGTGAAACTGTGATGAAAGCAGTTGAAATTCTAGGAGGCATTGCTATTGATGAATTGGCTTCTGAAGGATTTGAGAGTGATACTGCGGATGATTTAGAGGCCATTAAGAGTATTATAAAAAGACATCCCATGAATCAACACGAAATCGTGTCGTTTTTAAAGAAACGCAATAGGGATGATGTATCTGGCTTATTGGATATGTTGAATGAGGATCAGGTTGTGAAGAAGATAAGGTATAAAGGTTATGTGACCTATCGTCTAAATTGAGGTCTAAATTGATTGCCCGGGTTTTCGTTAGAATATTGACTTCTTACTTGATAGTGATTATACTGAGAAAAATATGAGAAACAACGATGAACAGGAAAGTAGGCGAATTGATTTCTTTGAAGAGAATGGAAGCTAGGCTGGGACTTCCTAAGAATCATTCGATTGAAGACCACCTTGGAGTTCCAGCCCGATATGTAGGTACTGGCGTAGAATCTGCGTTAAAGATGAAAGGAAGGTTGATCCTTCGAATTAGAGTGGAACCACGGCACTTCGTCTCTAGGCGGGTGCTTTTTTTTATGGAGGAGGAAAACATGTTGAATATTACTTTGAAAGATGGAAAGATTTTAGAAGTGGAACATGGGACAAGCATAGTAAAAATCATTGACCGAATTAGCAAGAAGTTGGCAAAATTTGCGTTGGTAGCTCGTTTCAACAATGAATTGGTTGATCTTAACACTGTGCTTATGGAAAGTGGAACGTTGGAAATTTTTGATTTTGACTCGCCTGAGGGCAAGGAAGCCTATCGGCATTCTTCTGCGCATGTTATGGCGCAGGCTGTTCAAAATTTATTTCCAGGTGTGAAATTTGGCATAGGACCGGCTATTAAAGATGGTTTTTATTATGATTTTGACACTGAACACATTTTTACCCCTGATGATTTGGAAAAAATTGAGAAACAGATTGAAGACATCCTCGCTGCGGATTATCCGTTTGTCAGGAAAGAACTTTCCAAGGAAGATGCTTTACAGTTCTTCCGTGACAGAAATGAAGAATACAAGATTGAGCTGATTGAGGCACTTCCGCCAGGTTCTATCATTAGTCTGTATTCACAAGGGGATTTTACAGATTTGTGTAAAGGACCACATTTGCCTTCTACAGGGAAGTTGAAAGCAATCAAGTTGATGACATTGGCTGGTGCCTATTGGCGTGGAGATGAATCCAATAAAATGCTGCAGAGAATCTATGGTACTTCTTTTCTGAAGAAGAGTCAGTTGGATGAGTATCTGCATCGATTAGAAGAAGCCAAGAAGCGAGACCATAGAAGGTTAGGGAAAGAATTGGATTTGTTCACCTTGGAGGAAGAAGGACCAGGATTTCCATTTTTTCTACCCAAAGGCATGGTTTTGCGGAACGCCTTAGAAGAGTTTATGCGAGAAGAATATCGAAAATGGGAATACGAGGAGATTAAAACGCCCATTATTTTGAATCGTTCTCTATGGGAGCAATCGGGTCATTGGGATCACTACAAGGAAAATATGTATTTTACGCAGATTGATGATCAGGAGTATGCTATCAAGCCCATGAATTGTCCCGGTTGCATGATTGCCTATAAACATGCACAACATTCTTATCGTGAATTGCCCATCCGATATGCTGAGATGGGTTTGGTACACAGACATGAAAAATCTGGGGTTCTTCATGGACTGATGCGAGTTCGAGCGTTTACGCAGGATGATGCACATATATTCATGCTGTATTCACAAATAACAGATGAGATCAAAAAAGTCATTGAAATGATTGATGAGATTTATCGGGTTTTTGATTTTAAATATAATGTTGAGCTTTCAACCCGACCGGATAATGCTATGGGTGAAGTGGATATCTGGGATAAAGCAACAGAGGATTTGCGTCAGGCGTTAGAAGAGTTGAAGATTCCTTATGTCATCAATGAAGGGGACGGGGCTTTTTACGGGCCAAAGATTGACTTCCACCTTGAGGATTCGATCGGTAGGACCTGGCAGTGCGGCACCATTCAGTTGGACTTTCAGATGCCAGAGAAATTTGATTTGCATTTTATTGGTGAGGATGGGATGAAGCATCGTCCAGCCATGATTCATCGGGCAATTTTTGGTAGCGTAGAACGGTTTATTGGTATTTTGATTGAGCATTATGCGGGGGCATTTCCTGTCTGGCTGGCGCCGGTGCAGGCCAAAATCCTGTCCATCTCAGAGAATAACCTAGACTATTGTGCACGAGTATTTCAGATGTTGAAAAAAAGAGGCATTCGGGTAGAGTTGGATGTTCGCAATGAAAAGATTGGGTACAAAATTAGGGAGGCGCAAATGCAGAAAATTCCGTATATGCTGGTGGTTGGGGATCAGGAAATGGCCGATGAAACTGTGGCTGTTCGATCAAGAGCAACCGGGGCACAGGATGTAATGAGTGTGGATGTATTTGTGGAGATGATCAAAAAAGATATTGATCAGAAAAAATAGATGTTGACGAATCCTGAATCCATATGTTATTCTCAATGAGTATAAAAGACGAAGAAGAAACATCCGTTTCTCACCTAACGGCTAACGCTTGTTAGGTTAACGACAATCTGTTTTCGAATGGTTTTGTTAGAGCGGATGGTATTCATCCGCTTTTTTTATATCAAAATTATCGGAGGTGAATTCCCATATCTAAAAATGAAAAGATCAATGACATGATACGTGCCAAAGAAGTTCGCTTAATTGGTCCTGAAGGCGAAGCCTACGACATCGTTTCATTGAGCAAAGCAAAAGAAGTTGCCAGAGATGCCGGTCTTGATTTGGTTGAAATAGCTCCACAGGCTAAACCACCTGTCTGTAAAGTTATGGATTATGGTAAGTATAGCTATGAGCAACTGAAGCGACAAAAAGAAGCCAAGAAAAAACAAAGAACAATTGTCGTGAAAGAGGTCAAATTTAGAATTAAGATTGAAGATCATGATTTTCAGGTCAAAGCAAAAAATGCGAGAAAATTTTTATTGGCAGGCAACAAGGTTAAAGTCACCATCATGTTTAGAGGTAGGGAACGAAGCCACCCTGAAATGGGTCGTGATATTTGTTTGCGTTTGGCCAAACAACTTGAAGAGATATCTTCTATCGAGAAAATGCCAAAGTCTGAAGGTCGTAATATGATCATGGTGCTGAACCCTCTTCCTGAAAAGGATCTGGAAGCATACAAACATACTTTGGAAGCAAATCATGAAGATTTGAATGAGCAAGTTGAAGTAGAAATGGATGAAGAGCAAGATGAACAGGATGATTAAGCAAAAGTAAAGTCAATAGCATAAAAATAATGAAAAGAAGATAGCAAAAGGAGGATGTACGATGCCAAAGATGAAAAGTCACAAAGGCGCAGCCAAACGATTCAAGAAAACAGGTAGTGGAAAATTTAAACGTTCTCATGCTTATACGAGCCACATTCTTGAGCATAAGAGTCCCAAGCAAAAAAGAAATTTGAGAAAAGTTAGTGTGTTGTGTGCGACCGAGCAGAAGAGAGTAGCAAAACTTCTGCCATACAGCTAGAAAGAACTGTTAGGGGGAATAGAAAATGGCTAGAATAAAAAGGGGTGTAACTGCCCGTCGTCGTCATAAAAAGATATTAAAACAAGCCAAAGGCTACTTTGGCATGAAATCAAAGATTTTCAGACCTGCGAATCAACAGGTTATGAAATCCCTAGCATATTCTTATGCTCATAGAAAGAAGAAAAAAGGTGATTTCAGAAAGCTTTGGATTCAAAGGATCAATGCTGCTACCCGCATGGAAGGCTTATCTTATAGCAAATTCATCAATGGGCTCAAGGTTTCTGGTGTTGAAATCAACAGAAAAGTATTGGCTGATATGGCTATCCATGACCAGGAATCATTCCAAAGTCTGATTGCAGTAGCCAAAAAAGCATTGGATGCGTAAGTATGATGAAGGATGAGTCCTGGTGGATTCATCCTATTTTTATTTTATTGAAGCCCTGTAGGCGTTGTGTTATGATGAGTAAAACATAAATCAAAGGACGGTTGGAAATGAAAGAGTTTGTGGTAATTGGGCTGGGGCGTTTTGGATCCAGTTTGGCTAGAGAGTTGGTTGAATTGGGTCATAGTGTATTGGCCATTGATTCATCGGAGGCCAAGGTACAGGAGATTTCTGAAGTAGTTTCCCATGCGGTTTACGCCAATGCTACAGATGAGGAGGCGTTGAAAGCCTTGGGAATCCGTAACTTTGAAGTAGCTATCGTCTCTATTGGAGAGGATATTCAGGCTAGTATACTTACAACCCTAATTCTGAAAGAAATGGGCGTAAAGATGGTGGTGGTCAAAGCAATCAGCCTTCCCCATGCTAAAGTTTTGGAAAAAATAGGGGCAGACCGGATAATATTTCCGGAACGTGAGATGGGCGTGCGAGTTGCTCATTCTTTGGCTACTCCCCACGTAATTGATTATATGTCTTTGGATAAAAATTATGGTATTGAAGAAGTATCCATACCGGAAAGATTTATTGGAAAGACGCTTTTAGACTTGGATTTGCGATCCAACTTCGGGATTACTGTTATTGCTATCAAGAGAAATAATGAGCTCATTCACAGTCCTGGTGCGGATACTGTTTTTGAAAAAGAAGATGCAGCAGTGATTGTAGGGACGCGTAAAGGATTAAAAGGATTTGGAGAATAGTTGTGTATCGAGCAATCCAGTCGCGGAGCAACGAGGAATTTAAAATTTGCTTAAAGTGCAAGGAGCGAAAAGGCCGGGATAAGCATGGTCTATTTCTCTTGGAGGGTGACAAATCGATTCGGGAAATATTGGATCTGGGTATATATCCAGAGTTATTGTATGTTCGAGAATCCTCTGCATGGCTTGACATTGTTGCTCGCGATTTCCCCATATTAGAGAATAAAATCAGAATTCTATCGCAATCCTTATTTACTGAGTTGAGCGATACCGTGATGGCACAAGATCTGATCTTTGTTGGACAGTTGATACGTTCTTCGATTGATGCACTCCCTGGAGGAGAAGATGTTGTGGTGATGGACCGAATTCAAGATCCTGGTAATCTAGGGACGATTCTGCGAACTGCAATTGCCGCTGGTGTGACTTCGATTGTGGTGACCAAAGGTACAGTTGATTTATACAATCCCAAAGTACTAAGAGCGACAGCTGGAAGCTTGTTTCGTTGTCGCATTTATTATGTAGATGACTATGATTCTTTGCTTGATCGACTGAATGGTTTGGGTCTGGAGATTGTATGTGCTGATATAGCTGGTACAGTCAATCTTTTTGACATGGTCAAAAATGGTGTACAAGCATTGGTCGTTGGGAACGAACATCAAGGGCCTGCTTCTGAGCTTGTTGAGGCGGCTCAACAGCTGGTTAGAATCCCCATGCCAGGGGAGATAGAATCACTTAACGTATCTGTGGCTGCTGCTCTTTTGATTTATGAGAGCTATCGAAAATCTGGTGTTGGTGGCTTATAAATTGAAGATTTGATGGTGGTGTGGTATAATCTGTTAGCAAAATAATGCTAAAAACGAAGACTGGGATAAGTAAGAGAGTTCATTGAGGGAAAGAGAATGGGAATGATCGCTGAAAGTTCCCTACCTTAGTGCTTTGAAATTCACCCGTGAGTTGCGACCTGAACATTGAAGTAGGGAAGCCGGCATCCGCCGTTATCGGATGGAGTGGACTGATGTCAATATGGGTGGTACCGCGAAAATGAACTTTCGTCCCAACGGGATGAAAGCTTTTTTTTATCACAAGGAGGATGCTATGAAGGAGCAGCTAAATGAAATTCGAAAGCAAGCAATTGCGGAGATAGGAACGGCTACGTCGCTTGAAGTCTTAAAAGATATTCAAGTAAAATTTTTAGGGAAAAAAGGGAAGTTAACTCAGGTTCTTAGGGGTATGGGCAAGCTTTCGTCAGAGGAAAGGCCAATGGTTGGCCAAATGGCGAATGTTATCCGGGATGAATTGGAAGAAGTTTTTGAGTCTACGAAGGAATCGTTGGCGCAAGTGGAGATGAATCTGAAGCTTATGGGGGAAAATATCGATGTGACTTTGCCAGGGAAAAAGATTAACCTTGGTACAAAGCATCCTCTATCTCTCATTGAAGCGAGAATCAAAGAGATCTTTTCTCAGATGGGTTACACGGCAGAAGAAGGCCCTGAGATTGAACTGGATTATTATAATTTTGAGCGTTTGAATATTCCGAAAAATCATCCAGCACGGGAAATGCAGGATACTTTTTATGTTTCTGAGGATATTGTGCTCAGAACACATACCAGCCCAGTACAAGCTAGGGTAATGGATGAATTGGCACCCAAATTGCCAGTAAAAATTATTGCTCCTGGCAAAGTGTTTCGTCGAGATGATGATGCGACACATTCTCCCATGTTTCACCAAGTAGAAGGATTGTTGGTGGACGAGAATATTACATTTGCTGATTTAAAGGGTACATTGCTGGAATTTGCCAAACAGATGTTTGGTGATGACCGCGAAATCAGATTAAGACCCAGTTATTTCCCTTTTACAGAGCCTAGCGCTGAAGTAGATGTTTCTTGTCTGTTTTGTAATGGAATCGGTTGTAGACTCTGCGGGCATACGGGCTGGATAGAGATTTTGGGAAGTGGCATGGTTCACCCTAAAGTATTGGATATGGCTGGATATGATAGTACAAAAGTAACTGGCTTTGCTTTTGGTATGGGGATAGAAAGAATTGCTATGCTCAAATATGGAATCGATGATATGCGATTGATGTTCGAAAATGACATTCGTTTTCTGCGGCAGTTTTAGGAGGGCATGATGAAAGCAACCAGAAATTGGCTAAAAAAATATATTGATCGGGATTTTAGTATTGAAGAAATCAAAGATGGGTTGACCAAGGCTGGTATAGAGGTGGAGTCGGTGGATGATTTATCTATATCATTCTCTGGAGTGGTCGTGGGAAAAGTAGTGGAACGCATTGATCATCCTCAGGCTGATCGTTTGTCTCTATGTCAGGTCGATGTTGGGGAAGAATCGCTTCTTCAGATTATTTGCGGGGCACCCAACTGTAGAGAGGGCATGAAAACTCCAGTTGCCAAGGTGGGTGCTATTTTGCCGGGCGGTTTGAAAATTGCCAAGGCGAAACTTAAAGGTATCGAATCACAGGGGATGTTGTGTGCTGCCCAAGAGCTTGGAATGGATGCAGCCCTTATTTCAGAATCAGACCGTGAGGGTATCTGGACGTTGCCGGAATCGTGGCCAGTAGGTATGGATTTACTCGAAGCCATTGGTTTTGATGATATTACATTTGAATTGGGTATTACACCCAATCGTGCAGATTGTTTTGGGATGCTGAATGTAGCGCGTGAACTTGCCATGATGCATCGTGAAAAAGTCAATGTACCATGTGTTAGACAAGATGAAAGTGATGAAGATATTCACAGTTGGATCGATGTGGAGATAGAAGACGAAGCCTTGTGCCATCGTTATATTGCGAGAGTGGTTCAAAATGTTCGCATGGGACCATCTCCTCTTTGGATGCAAAAGCTATTAAGAGCCAGTGGAATCCGTCCAATCAATAACATAGTTGATGTGACAAATTTTGTCATGCTGGAAACCGGTCAGCCTTTGCATGCTTTTGATTACGATAAGCTTGAAGGAAAAAAAATTATCGTTCGTAAAGCCAGGGCAAAAGAGAAAATGATCACTTTGGATGCTGTGGAAAGAGTATTGGATGATGATATGATTATCATTGCTGATGCCAAGAAGCCCGTTGCTATTGCTGGCGTGATGGGGGGGGCAAATACCGAAGTGGATATACAGACAACGAATGTTTTGTTTGAAAGTGCCCATTTTGATTATGCTCATATTCGCAATGCCAGCAGAAGACTGGGTTTACGCTCAGAAGCTTCAGGTCGCTTTGAAAGGGGTGTGGCTCCAGAAATTTCCATGTATGCCATACAAAGGGCGGTGGACCTTGTGGTTGGCATGGAGGCTGGGGAACCAGTCCCAGGGGTTGCTGATAAGTATCCTGTTAAGCAAGAGAAGCATGTGATTGAACTTTACCCGGATCGTGTCAATAAAACGTTGGGAACAGACATATCTCCAACTGAGATGCTAAGCTATTTTGTACGGCTCGGGTTTGGTGTGAAAACGGAAGAGGGAAGCAATCACGCGGTGGTGGACGTACCTTATTATCGTATGGATATTACCAGTCATGTGGATTTGATTGAAGAGGTAGCAAGAATTTATGGTTTGGAGAATATTCCTACCACGTTACCAGTTACGGCTACCAATACCAAACGACAAAAAGCGGCAATTACCTTGGGGGAAAGAGTTAAGGATAAGCTTTCTGCTTTGGGTTTAATGGAAGTCATTACCTACGCATTCATCCATCCGGATGAATACAGAAAACTGTCTATTCCTCAGAAGAAAAATGAATCTTTGGCATTGCTTAATCCTTTGTCAGAGGCACAAAGTGTGATGCGAACAACATTGTTGCCGGGATTATTGAATGTGGCCAAAAATAACTTGCGAAAAAATCAGAAGAATTTAGCAATTTATGAGTTAGGTAAAGTATTCTTCCCGATGGGAAAAGATATTCTTCCTAGAGAAGAACGCCATCTGGCTTGTTTGATGACGGGAGAAAAGCAAAAGAATTGGTATGGATTTTCCAACCAAATCGATTTTTATGTTCTTAAAGGGATTGTGGAGGCATTGTTCATGAGTTTCCATATGGAGAACATTCAATTTGTTCCAGAAAAAAATTCACCTGTGTATCATCCTGGCCGTTGTGCTCGCATTTTGATGGAAGATCGCTGGATTGGCACCATGGGTGAGGTGCACCCGTTGGTTGGCGAAAATTATGGCTTAACGCAGAGAGTGTATCTTTTGGAGATGCAATTGGATGGCATAGAAGACATTGTGCAGCATGTGATGCAGTATAAAGAATTACCGAAGTATCCATCGGTGAGTCGTGATATCGCATTTACGATTTCTGAAGATATTACAGATGCAAGCATTATGAAAACGATTGAAGAGGCTTCTAGCGATAAGTTGGTAGACTATAGGCTCTTCGATGTATATAATGGGGAGCAGATAGAAGATGGGTATAAATCTTTGGCTTACACCTTGACATATCAGGATAAAGAAAGAACATTGACTGATGATGAAGTGACGAAGATTCATCAGACTATTCAGAATAACCTGGAAGAGCATCTGGGTGCAAAACTAAGAAAATAATCCTGGAGGACCAAATGGAAAAAGTCAGCGGCAATGTAAGAAGAGTACCTGTGACCATCTATGATAGGGAGTATTTGGTGAGAACGGATGAGTCAGTGCAACATATCAATCAACTGGCTCATATTCTTGACCGAAAGATGAGAGAAATATCCGGAGGGAATCCCAATATTCTAGAGGTTAAGGTAGCTGTTTTGGCGGCATTGACTATTCTGGATGAAAAAGCCAAGATACAGGCAAAATATGAGGAACTGTTAGGTTTTTTGACCAGTCAGGAGAATTTCGCACAGAATCAAAATGAAGAAGATGACCAGCAAAGGGTGATTGCGGATTATGAATAACTCATTGGCCAAGAATGAACTCATTCTTGGCTTTTTATTTGCTAAACTGTGATTAAATCGATAGAATGTTACAGGAAGTACGGAGGATAACAATTTGAAAAAATATGAGTTACTGGCACCGGCAGGGAGCATAGATGCTTTTTTTGCAGCGGTTCATAGTGGGGCAGATGCTGTATATCTTGGCGCTTATGGTTTTAATGCCAGGCTAAGTGCGGAAAACTTTACCCAGGAACAACTGATTTCTGTAATACGTTATGCTCACCATCATAAGGTACTTATTTATATTACCCTTAATACACTAGTTAAGAACAAAGAATGGCCAGAGTTGATCCAAATGGTCAATGCATTATGCGAAATGGGCGCAGATGCCTTGATCGTACAGGATCTGGGTTTGCTTTATATTTTAAGGACTTATTTCCCTGATATCCTGATTCATTCCAGTACCCAGATGACCATCAATAATACTTTGGGTGTTGCTTACTTGAGCAATCTTGGGGTGAACAAGGTGGTAGTTGCCAGAGAAAATACCATAGATGAAATCCGTAAAATGACCAAATATGGTACAAATATCGAAGTTTTTGTTCATGGAGCCCTGTGTATTTGTTATTCGGGCCAGTGTTTGATGAGTGGCATGATTGGAGGTCGAAGCGGCAACCGTGGACGATGTGCACAACCTTGTCGTATGACCTATCAGTTGATGGATGAAACAGGTCAGATCCATAAGCAAGAAGTGGGGGAGCATTTATTGAGCCCTCGGGATTTGAATGCTCTTGAACTTATGCCTGAACTGGTTGAGGCTGGTGTTCAATCCTTTAAGATTGAAGGAAGAATGAAAAGACCAGAGTATGTGGCTACTGTGGTACAAGCTTATCGCAAAAAGCTCAATCAGGTTTTGTTCAACCAAGAGTTTGAGAACCTGGAAGAAATGCAAAGAGATATGAAGCAAATTTTTAATCGTGAATTTACAGTGGGATATTTTAAAGGCAATCAAGGTCAGAATATGATGAGTTACCAGCGTCCCAATAATCGGGGGATTGCGTTAGGTAGAATTCTCGCAAGAACGCCGAAAGGCTTTTCCATCCAACTGAAAGAAGATGTGATGGTTGGAGATGGTTTGGAAATATGGATTACCAAAGGTGGTCGTAAGGGATTTGAAGTGACGCAGCTTTTTGAGGAAGGAAATAACGCAGGTGAAGCTTTTAAGGGGCAGACCATTGAGATCGCTTATGATGGAAGAGTTTTTCCTGGAGATAGGGTGTTTAAGACAAGTGATATAAGTTTGAATCAGCGAGCACAGGATACTTATGCAAGAAAGACACTGGAACTAAGTGAATTTGTGGATATTTGGATTCAGGGGCGTCTTGATGAACCGTTGGCTATCACCATGAAAACACAAAGTGGTTTGACTGTTACGGGATATAGTGTGGCTCGTTTACAACGCGCCAAAGAAAAATCTCTTGATTCTGCTCTCTTGAGGCAAAAAATGCGCTTAGGCTCTAGTCGTTATGTTCTTCGTGACTGGAATGTAGACATGGAAGAGGGGTTAATGCTTCCCATTAGTCAGGTCAATGCTGTACGAAGACAATTGGTGGATTCTTTGGATACATTGTCAGAGTCGACAGACAAAAGAACTATGCCTTTGGTCTGGGATACCATCATAGAAATCGAGAAACAATCCTTGGTTAATAAACCAATATCCACGATGCATTTGGTGGTCGAAGTCGATGATGAGCGACAGGCTATGGCGGCTTTGGAGTCAGGGGCTGATTGGGTGTATATCCATATGGTAAGACAAAGAAAGCATGATATGCAGCCAATGGACATACTTACATCACAACAGAAGAAGAAGGTCTACTATGTACTGCCTAGAATTATACGGGAAGAATCCATTGAGGTTATTAGAAAGAGAGTTCAGACGCTAAAAGGAAGTATGCATGGTTTTGTGGCAACGAGTCTTGGTGCTATTCAATTGCTAAAAGAAGAGTCATGTCCCCATGTGTGGGGCGATTATTCACTCAATATTATGAATGACATGGCGCTTAAACACCTACTCCAGGATGGTTTGGCAGGAGCTTGTTTATCTCCAGAGCTCACTTTGCAGGAAATGAAATCCATTCAGAGTCCTATAGCTCTCGAGGCGATTGTGCATGGTTCCATGCCTTTGATGGTCAGCGAACATTGCGTAGTGGGATCATTGCTGGGCAAGAAAAGCGGCTCATTCTGCACTAAGCCTTGTTATCAACATGAATTTCATTTATCGGATAGGAAGAATTATCATTTTAAGCTATTGATGCAAGAGGATTGTACTATGTCGATTTTGAATGCGCGTGAACTGTGTGCCATCCAAGAGGTTTTTGAGTTAAAAAGTTCTGGTTTTTCTCGCATTAAGTTACTATTAAGGGAACGCTCTATTGAGGAAATCAGAGAGCTTACAGCGACGTATCGACGCATTTTAGAACATTCTGTATCCAATGCTGAATTAGAGAAGTTAAGAGAGAATATCGAGATGCACAGTCCGTATGGATTGACCAAAGGACATTATTATCGTGAGGTGGAATAAAGATTGAATCAGAATATGGGTAGGGATGCCAAAAAATTGGAGTTGCATAAGGTGCTTGTTCGATTGAGCAAATTATGCAATAATCCAGTTTCTCGGCAAATGGTAGAAGAATTATTACCTCTGATGGACAAAGACATATTGGAGGAACGTTATGCGGAGAACCAAGAGGCACTTCAGGTATTGAGACTTGCTGTTCCAACTGCTACGTTGCGTTTTTCCGATGTTCGTCCATCTATTCAACATGCGATGCAGGGAGGCATTTTGGATGTTGACGACCTGATACTACTAATGCAATTTCTTATGGTCAGCGAGGAATATGTTCAAGCAAAAAAGCATCTTACCATTTATCCTAGATTGCACGAATGGGCAGAGCATACTCAGTCATTCAGTAGTTTATGGGAGAAACTGAACCAAAGTGTTGATTCGGATGGTAAAATACTAGACAGAGCCTCAAAAAAACTCTATGCGTTACGAAGGGCGCAGGTTTCCTTGATGGTTAAAATCAAGAATAAGATGGATGATTTGATTCATTCTGATGCTGGACGGAAGCTATTGCAGGAACAACTGGTGACGATTCGCAATGGTCGCTATGTTGTGCCGTTGAAAGCTGAATACAAAGGCAAAATGCAAGGGATTGTTCATGATCAGTCTTCTACGGGATCTACACTATTCCTAGAACCTAGTTTTGCAGTGGAATTAAACAATGAACTTAAGCAGAATCAGTTGGATGAAGAAGAAGAGATAAGACGGATATTAAGAGAGATTTCACAGCATATTTCCATTCAGGGGGAGCTGATTTTACAGCAAATAAGTATTTTGGGTGCTGTAGATTTTATTTTTGCCCGGGCAAGATTAAGCATGGAGATGGAAGCTTCTTCTCCAAATCTCAATATTAATGGCATTATATTTCTCAAGCAGGCAAGACATCCTTTAATCCAAGGTCATGTGGTGGCCAATGACATTATTTTAAATGAGGGATTTAGCTGTGTTATTATTACTGGCCCCAACACGGGTGGAAAGACCATTGCATTGAAAACATTGGGATTGTTGGTTCTGATGGCCAAATTGGGCTTAGATGTTCCTTGTGAGAATGGATCTGAAGTTGCCCTGTTTGATCAGATTTTTGCTGATATTGGTGATGAACAAAGTATAGAGCAATCGTTGAGTACTTATTCATCGCACATGATGAATATTATTCGAATAACCCAGATGGTGACATCCAATTCGTTGGTACTGCTGGATGAATTGGGTGCCGGCACAGATCCTACTGAAGGAGCGGCTCTGGCCTCAAGTCTATTAGAATTTTTTTGTCAGCGGGGTATCCGGACGATGGCAACGACTCATTTTGGAGAATTGAAGGCGTTTGCGTATAAGCATCCAGGTGTCGTAAATGCCTCGGTAGAATTTAATACTGAGACGTTGCGTCCAACTTATCGATTGCTTATGGGAACACCTGGTTTAAGTAATGCTTTGTTGATTGCCAAACAATTGGGGTTGTCGTCTAGTATCGTAGAACGAGCGCAGTCATATATATCGCATGATGAACTGGAAATATCCCGCATGATTGCAGATCTTGAGGATAAAAGAAAACAAGCAGAGGAAATGCAATGTGAAACCAAACGATTATCGGAAGAAGTCACTCATCTTCGCATGGAACTGGAATCACAAGAAAAAAGGGCGGAACAAAAGTATCGCCTTATGATGGAAGAAGCTTATGAAGAGGCTGAAAGTATCATACAGCAGGCCAGAAAAGGGGCAGAGGCACTCATACAAGAGTTGAAGATTGGTCTGGAGAAGAACGACAGGAATGGTCAGCTTCAAATAGCCAATGAAATAAGAATGGCATTGCGTCAAGATAGCAACCAGTGGAAAGAGATGAAAAAGGCCAGTAAATCGAATGCTTCTGTTGAAGAGAATACGCTGAAATTGGGGGATAGAGTACGCGTTCTGAGCTTGAATCAGAAAGGGAATGTACTGTCTTTGCCCAATGCCAAAGGGGAAATGCTGGTTCAAATAGGTATTATGAAGACCAATGTGACATGCGATGATGTGCAAAAGATTCAAGATGAGCAGACACAACATCAAGGAAATTTACATACTAGGATTCAAAAAGAAAAAGTGAAGCAGATTTCCATGGAGATTGATCTTCGCGGTCACACATCAGATGAAGCCTATGAGGAACTGGAAAAGTTCATTGATGATGCCCTATTGGCCGGATTGCCAAAGATACGCATCATTCACGGCAAGGGAACGGGTGCTTTATCTCGGTTTACTAGAGAGTATCTTAGAGATCATCGTCAGATTGCTTCTTTTCATCAGGCGGAACCTCAAGAGGGAGGTTCCGGCGTAACCATTGCTATGTTTGGTCAATGAAGATGATAAAAAAGATCCTGTCATGAAATTCATGACAGGATCCTTTTTAATAAACAATCTTATAGGTTAAGGATTGATATGTAGCAGTGGCATCTTCATTGGTGGCAAAGATAGTGTAGTAGTAATCTTTGTTTGGAGATACATCACTGTCAATGAATTTGTTTTCTTCAGTAACAACCAAAGAATAGGGAGCATCATCGTCACTGGCCTGTTTCCAGATATTGAAGATCCAGTCTTCATTTTTATAGTCTTTTTCTAACACCCATTCCAGTTTGGCACCGGATTCACTTCCTGTTAGAGAAACTTGCTCAAAAATGTTGATGTCTGATATTTCTTGGGGTACATTCTCACCCTCGATGGGCTCATTCCCTTCATTTGGATTGATGATAATTTCCAGATCTTCTGGTGGTACCATGGGATCAATAGGTTCAGCATCTGGATCGAGCAACGTGTCGTTAGGGTCCAAATAACCACTGGGTCGATAGTTCTGTGGGAAAAACTGCCAATAAATAGGATTGACACCAGGGGTAGCAACAACTTCTTCTTCTGGCAATAGGCTACCGGGAGTGTTGGGTGCAGTAATATTATAATGAATATTGCAATACTCTGCAGGAGCCATCAGAACATAATCTTCTGGAATGATGTTAAGCACCAAGTTTTCGACTGCGGCTGGTGGTAAAGCTTCTACTTTGCTGACCCCGTAGCGAGCCAATGCTTTTTCAATATCGCGGATAAGTACCGTTGGTGAATAGCGATTGTCTCGTTTTAAAAATACTTTTGTTATAACATCTGGACATAGGTATGTTCCGAGCATCTTAGATTCTGAACAAATCGGTGCTTCTACCCATACATCAGAAATTTCTTTGGGCACATTATTTTTGTTGAAAAGTTCTCGAACGATAAAATCAGACGGTGTTAAATTGCTTGGGAGCAGACCGGATTTCTGGTCAATGGCAATAGACACGACGCCCTCTGGGCGAACAAAATCTATGGGTGCCAAGTCTTGGTGAATGATTTCCATGGTTTGTTGAAAAAGCAACGCTGGATATTTACCCCCGTAACTTCGGTTAAGATAGTGTTCGGCATCGGTGTTGTCAAACCCCATCCAGACGGCTGAAGTGTATTGGCTAGTATAGCCAGCAAACCAAGCATCACGGTTGCCTGTAATGTTCTCAAACATGGCTTTTTCAGCCGGGGTGCTTGTTGGAAGTTGTGTCGTACCCGTCTTGCCAGCTGTTTGCCATCCAGGTATGCGGGCATTGGTTCCTGTTCCATAATTGACAGCAGTTTGAAGCATATCACTCATCATATAAGCTGTTTCTTCACTCATCACAATTATCTTCTGTGGATTCGCTTCATAAATAATGGTTCCATCATTGGTTTCGATGCTGGAGACGGAGTAGCTGTCCACCAAAATGCCCTGGTTGGCGAAAGCTCCATAAGCTCTTGCAAGTTCTAGTGGATTTGTTCCATAGGTCATACCCCCTAAAGCAATAGAAAGATTATATTTCTCGTTTTCTTCAAAAGGAATACCCAAGTTGCTGGCAAAATTATATCCTGTTATTGTGCCAATTTCATTCAGTACCTTGATGGCCGGAACATTGATCGAATTCCGAATGGCCTCGCGCATGGTAACCAATCCACGGTAACGTCCATCGTAGTTGGTTGGTTCGTATGGTCCTTGGTTGGTAGGAATGCTTACCGGTATATCATCAATGACTGTCCCCGTGGACATGCTCCCATATTCAAGGGCAGGACCGTACACACTGATTGGTTTTAATGCTGAGCCGGGTTGTCTATTCATATCTGGTGACGTTGCCCGATTGAAGCCTCGCTGAGAGGAATATTCGCGTCCACCCATAAGTGCTTGAATAGCTCCCGTTTGGTGGTTGATGACGACCATAGCAGCCTGAACAGGTTCGTCGTTCATGTCTTCGGGAAAGTTTTCCGGATCCTCATACAGTTCTTCAATTTTGGTTTGTGCTGCATTGTGCATGGTGGTGTGTATGGTGTATCCATTACGATATATGTCAGGATCATAACCGAGATCTTCCAGTATCGATTCTGCTTCATTCATGGCATGGTCGATGAAAAATAGATATGATCCTTCGGTAACACCAATTGGTTCTGGTCCTAAGTTTAAAGGCAATGAATTGGCCAGATTGCGTTCAGCGGTGGTGATGAAGCCATTGTTTTCCATATTAAGGAGGACTTGAGATCTTCTGCCAATCGCGGAATCCGGATAATCAAAGGGATTATAGCCGGAAGGTCGTTGTGGCAAGCCTGCCAGAAGTGCACATTCTGCCAGATTAAGATCTTGAATATCCTTGGCAAAAAAAGTCTGAGCTGCAGCCTGTACGCCATAGGCGCCTTCTCCAAAAGGAATCGTATTTAAGAACAATGAAAAAATTTCATCTTTATCATATTGGCTTTCAATTTGGATGGCCAGCAAAATCTCTTTGATCTTTCGATCCCATTGTTTTTGATAACGGCTGTCAGCATCAATCAATGCATTTCTGGCCAACATCTGAGTAATGGTGCTGGCACCTTGTGCTAATCTTTTTTCTCGAATATTGACAATGGTTGAACGAACAATTCCTCGTATGCTAATACCGAAATGGTTGTAAAATTCCATATCTTCAGTTGCTAAAAAAGCATTCTTTAGATCCTGAGGTACGAGATCAAAATCAACGGGGAAGCGATTTTCAACACCGTGACGCTCAGCAATGGCAACACCGTCAGCATCATAAAATGTGGTGGTTAAATCCCCGGTCATCTTGGTGCTGTCCCACTCAGGAAGATCTTTAGCCAAGGCGTATACGTAGCGTGCAATCCATGCACCAGAAACAATACCAATAAGGAGAAGAATCAAAAGGATGATTTGCAGGACTTTCACCCATGTTTTTTTGGGCTTTTTCCCCTTTGACTTTTTTCTTATAATCCTCTTTTTTGATTTTGCTTTGGGCGTTGCGGAAGATGGTGATGGTGAGGGGGAACGGTCTTGTTGCTTGTCGGCTCCATTGTATATTTTCACATCATCATCTTGTTTTTTGATTACTTTTTTTGAAACCATCTTTGGTTTTTTGATGGGTTTCTTATTCTCCATGATATCCTCCTTGGAATGCTTCGCATCCCACTTTCGATTCTAAGACATTATAGCAGAAGGGCTGAACCTTGCCAAAGAAAACATCATTTTTTCGGCAGAGGTGGTTTGGTTGTATAAGTAAGGAAAATCATAACAATCCAAAGAAACATCTTATGTCAGCATTTTATCATATTTGCTAGGTTTTTCATTGCTTGTTTGTCTTTAAGCTTCATATGCTAGACGAGTTTATGAGATAAATTGTTCACACCATTTGGTTTTTGTGGTAAAATCCTTGAGAATACTATAGAAATATGAAGTGGTATGCAAAATAGATTTTTGAAATGGGGGGCCTTTTATGGATATACGCCGTGAAGTAGAAAGGCAAATGAATATCATCAAGAGAGGAACAGTGGAGATTATTCCAGAAAAAGAATTGACTGAAAAACTGGAAAAATCCATTAGCAATAATCGGCCGCTTAAAATAAAATTGGGGCTTGATCCAAATGCCCCGGATATCCATTTGGGACATACCGTAGTATTACAGAAAATGAGACAGTTTCAGGATTTGGGGCATGAGGTTATTTTATTGATTGGTGATTTCACAGGAAGAATCGGAGATCCCACGGGAAAATCGGAGACCAGAAAGCAGTTGACTGAAAAAGAAGTCATCGCCAATGCGGAAACCTACAAAGAGCAGATATTTAAGATTCTTGATCCAGGCAAAACCGAGGTTGTGTTTAATAGTACGTGGCTTTCACCCCTGACTTTCGAACAAGTGATTGAATTGTCGGCAAAATATACTGTAGCGCGCATGTTGGAAAGAGACGATTTTCATAATCGTTATAAATCGGGACAAGCCATTGGCATCCATGAATTCTTTTATCCATTGATGCAAGGATATGATTCTGTAGCATTGCATTCTGATGTTGAGTTGGGAGGAACTGATCAAAAATTCAATATTTTAATGGGTAGAACATTACAGAAGGAATATGGGCAAGAGCCACAGATTGCTATTTTTATGCCTATTTTGGAGGGTATTGATGGCGTTCAGAAGATGTCAAAATCTTTGGGCAACTATATTGGAATTCATGAGGAACCCTATGAGATGTTCGGTAAAATCATGAGCATTTCAGATGATTTGATTCCGCGTTATTTTGAATTGGCGACTCAGATTCCTATGGATGAGATTGATACCATGAACCGCGAAATGGTGAAAGGGGCCAATCCTAGAGATTATAAAATTCGATTGGCCAAAGAGATCATCACTATGTTTCATGACGCTGAGGCTGCGACATTGGCCGAACAGAAATTTCATGATGTATTTGCAAAGAATCTTATTCCTGCTGATATTCCTGAATGGAGACTGGATGACAAAGAGGCTGTATGGATTGCGAAGTTGCTTAAGGAATTGGGTTTGGTTTCCTCTACATCTGAAGGCAAACGGATGACTGAGCAAGGTGCTGTGAAGATTGACGGAAATAAGATTATCGATGCTTCTTATGAGGTGCTTCCTATTCGGGGCATGATTATACAGGTAGGAAAAAGAAAATTTGTAAAAATCATATAGTCGTATCTATGGATCTCCAGTCTGACTTACAAAACATAGTATACTTTCTGAGATTTTATCTTGACTCATTATGTAGGCTATGCTATATTAATTAAGCGCCC
>DIET01000031.1 GCA_002418765.1 Peptococcaceae bacterium UBA5767
TGTCAGTTTGGGAACGAAACAGAAACCACATACAAAAAGGCGTTGATTGGCAATTCACAACCGACGATGCCAGGATCAAACTTAAGAAGCTTTATCCACAGTTTAAGAGTTAACAAGCTACTAGGTTGTTGGTGGGGAGTATCTTGTTTGCATCAGAACTTTCTGATGCAAAATTGATGGGTGCAAAAGCCCGTAGCCTGGCAGCAAAGAGCGAAATGGATGTAGTGCCATAGTCTAAAAACGGGGATGCAGTGAATGCTGGTTCCTTTTTTTGTTTTTTTTGTATGAACTTCTTGACAGAGGCAAAAGTGAGCCTTATAATTTAATTGACTAATCAATCAATTAATTAAACAATGATATCTTTGATGTTGCGAGAAGGTAAAATGGCCAGATGAATATGGAGATATGAGGTGAATATGCACAGGAGACATTGTTATTTGTGCTAAAGGAGGGTCTCGCTCTGATTGGCATCAAAAGCGATGGGTTTTGCGTGGGGCTATGGAAACATGGTGTATCCCAAACATATTGATGTAACCATTATCAGGTTGACATTGTGCATAAGGATGGTTCTTCACCCTTGACAACTGGCAACCAAGATACTGGTGAAGGCAATACCATCGCGTTGTTCCCGATTATAAAAGAGGTCCTGGGCATTGAATACATGAGCATTTAAATGGTGGAATTAGATACAGAATATACGTCTTTTACAGGTTAGCAGGCAGCTGATTTTGCTGATGTGGAGGTGGTGATTCGTCGTTTTGTGGCTGTTCATGATATTGGAAAAGCCATCAATCCCATGATGTTGGAGGGCCAGGTTCAAGGTGGTGTTCAGATGGGACTTGGCTATGCGCTATCTGAGAAGCTGATGATAGACCCGGTGACAGGGGTGGTGACCAATGCGCTTACCAAAAAGTATTCTATGTTTAAGGCCAAGGATATGCCGGTGATTGATATGGCGTTTATTGAGGAGGGTGAGGAGCCTGGACCGTTTGGGGCCAAAAGCATTGGAGAGATATCAACCGTACCGGTAGGGGCTGCTGTCATCAATGCTTTGAATGTGGCTTTGGGAACCCAAATCCGCACCTTGCCGGCCAGACCTTCGGATATCAAAGAGGCGTGGGCTTTGCGTCAGGAAGCAGGGAATGAGTAATTTTAGATTGATGAATCAATCCAATTTCTGCTATGATGGAAGAAACAACATCCAGGAGGAAAATCATGGCCAGAGACAACAGTGGACAAGAAGAAAAGATGCAGCAGATTTTGCAGGCAACATTGGAAGTGATTAGCAGGGAAACCATCAGTGGAACCCGTATGCATCTAATTGCCAAGGAAGCCGGTATGAGTCAGTCTATTCTTCATTACTATTTTGCATCCAAAAAGGATATCCTGGTGCGGCTGATGCAGGATTTGAAACGAGAGTTTAATATCAAAAGAACGCAGGATGTAGATGCCAAGCGTCACTCGTTGTCCCAAAATCTAGAAGGCTTTTTGAAGCAAAAGAAGGATATTATTGCCCATCAGAGAAAAATGGATGTTGCCCAGTTTGATTTCTTTGTGCAAAGTTTGGTGGATGAGGAATTAAAGGTAGTATTCCGGGATTTTTTCCAGGCCTGGTACGATGAAATTCACGAGGTGATTTGTCTGGCGGACTTGCCTCAGGCCAATAAGGATAAGCTGGCCAAGACAGTACCTAGAATGCTGATATCCTTGATGATGGGTGCTTCGATGCAGTATTTGATCTGGGACGGCGAATTGTTTGATCTAGATGAGTATTTTTCCCAGACGGAAGAAATGCTTCTTGATTATCTTAACAAAGTCTTAGCCTAAATTGGCCCCCTTGTTTCTTCTCAGGAGGAAGCGGTCGGGGGTTCTTGCAGGGCATTAAATAGACTAATCAGTCAATCAACTATGAATGATTTGATTGGTGTTTTTTACTCCCCGGCCACCTTTTTCCGAGGTGGTCAGTAGATTCTTATCCTGAGGGATATGTTGTATAGAAAGAACAGAAAGTGGACATGGAGGCGATGAAGATGGATGAGCAAAAGGAAGCGCGGTATTTTGAAAAGACACTGGAGATTGCCCGCGAAGCCATGGAAAAAGGGCACGACCCTTTTGGCAGTATTTTGGTGGATGACCGGGGTGAAATCCTCATGGAGCAGAGAAATGATGTGGGATCGGGAGACCCTACCAGGCACGATACCAATACGCTGATTTCCAGGGCGGCACTGGCGTATCCTCCGGAGTTTCTTTGGACATGCACGGTGTATGCGGCCATGGAACCCTGTTGCATGTGCACGGGCAGTGCTTTTTGGGCGAACATAGGTCATATCAAGTATCTGATGAGTGAGCATCATCTGGGTGAACTGACGGGAGGAGGAGGGCTTGATCTTCCCAGTACCGAGGTGGTGGCCCATGGCTCTAAGGATATTCAGATTGAAGGGCCGTATGAGCCACTGCTGCCTGAGATGGAGGATTTGATGCGAGAATGGATCAAGAGTTGGGGGTAGTAGGATGAAAGCCATCATACATGCGAATCTGTATGATTATGAGGATTACAAAACGGATGTCTATATTTTGTTTGATGATCTCATCCGCGAGGTGGGGCCCATGAAGGATTTTCCCGGAGCGGATGAGATCGTGGATGCGTCTTCTGCGATGGTTCTTCCAGGACTCATCAATGGGCATGCGCATCTGTATGGCGCGTTTTTCCGTGGGATTTCGCTACCTTTGCATCCCAGGACGTTTTCGGAACTTCTGAAACAGTTCTTTTGGAAAATTGATGCGCAGCTTGATGAGGAGAGCACCTATTATGGCGCCAAGGTTTATGGCCTGGAGCACATCAAACATGGTGTGACCACTGTATTTGATCACCATGCCAGCGGTCGGCAGATAGATGGGAGTTTGGACGTCCTAAAGCAGGCCATCGTGGATGAAACAGGCATGCGAGGCTTGTTTTGTTTTGAGACGAGTGACCGCTTTCCTATCAAGGAGTGTATTAGGGAGAATGTGCGTTTTGCCAAAAAGGAAACCTCTTCTATGGCCCGGGGCCTCTTCGGGATGCATGCGTCGCTGTCTCTTTGCAATGAGACCTTGGCCCAGGTGGCCAGTCAAATCGGCGAGCTACCGCTACATGTTCATGTAGCGGAGAGCTTGGAGGATGAGGTGGAATGCATCAACCGGTACGGCCAGCGTATTGTGGAGCGATTTGATGCCTTTGGTTTGCTGAACAAGGATTCCATTTTGGCCCATGCGGTCCATATTGATGGGCATGAGGCGGAATTGATTGCAGAGCGTGACTGCGTAGTGGCCATCAACCCTGCGTCCAATATGAATACTGGTGTTGGTCTTCCTGATGTGCGTCTCCTTAAAGAAAAAAAGGTGAGAACGATGATAGGGAATGATTTATTGGGCATCGATCTGACGCAGGATTACCGAAATACCGTATTTGCTATGCATCTTCGATATGGCAGCCCCATGAGTTTTGGAGCAGAGGATGTGCTAGCTTATATCCGGGAGGTTTACGATTATGCCAGCCGGAGGCTGATGCTTCCTGTGGGCAGAATCAAGAAGGGCTATGCGGCTGATTTGATTGTAGTGCCACATCATGTTCCGGTTTTCTTGGGAGAGCACAATATTTTTTCTTACGTTCTGGATGGTCTTTTTAATGTTTTTCATCCCAGGGATGTATTTGTGGCTGGTCAGTGTAGGTTGAAGAACTATGAAACAGCTTGGGATGAAGAGGCGATCTATGCCAAAGCCCGGGATGTATCACAGGCGTTGTGGAAAAGAATAGGAGTATAGAAATGAATTTGACGACAGACGTTTCAGGTTTAGAGTTGAGCAATCCTCTGATGCCCGGGTCCGGGCCGCTGACGGGGGATGACGAGCGCATGATTTATTTGGCCTCTTTGGGGCTTGGAGCATTGGTGACCAAAACGATTGCTCCGGAGGCTGCTTTGGTGGGACGGGCTTGTATTGTGGGCGGTCGGGATATCATTATGAATTCCGAAGCCTGGAGCGAGTACCCGGCTTCAACCTGGATTCATGAGTATCTGCCCAAAACGGTAGCCTCCGTGGATACCCCCATTTTTGCTAGCATCGGCTATACGAAAGAAGATATGGAGACATTGATTCCGGCTCTGGAGCCGTATGCGGCGGCCTATGAGGTAATTCCCCGTTATGTGGGCAAGGATTTGGTGAGTGTGGGTCAGATCGTGGCTATGGCCAGATCTCTTACCCAAAAACCCATATATGTAAAGATGAATGCCAATTTGCCGGATCCGGTGGGGTTTGCCCGGGTTTGTCAGGAAAACGGCGCGCAGGGTGTGGTGGCCATTACGTCGTTGGGGCCCAATATGGTGGTGGATTTGAAAAATAGAAGACCCTTGATTGGTACGCCCGATGGTTTTGTTTGGTCTTCTGGTCCTCCTATCAAGCCTCTCGCGCTGGCTACGGTTCATATGATTAAGAAGGCTTTGCCGGATCTGAGTATCATTGGGTGTGGTGGCGTGGCCTCAGCTGACGACGTCCTGGAGTTTTTGCTGGTGGGCGCTGATGCTGTGCAGATGTTGTCCACGGCCATGCTTAGGGGTAAGGAGATGTACCGCAAGATCATTGCGGATTTACCGGATGCTCTGGTGCGGTATGGCTTTTCGAGCATAGAAGAGGTGAAAGCGACGTCTTTGGGAGCTACTAGGGTCAACATGGAACCATCGTTTCCCCAGATTGATCATGACGTATGCAATCAGTGCAATATTTGTGTGAAGAATTGTCCCTATTTTGCCATGAGTTGGGTAGATGGCAAGGTCCATGTGGATGAGTCGCGCTGTTTTGGTTGTGGTTTGTGCGAATCCAGATGTCCTGTTCATTGTATTCAGGGGGTTTTGGATTGATTAAAACTGATTGACCAATCAGTCTGAAAATAAAAAAAATATAGAAAGAGTGAGGATAAAAACGTGGTTGATGTGGAACGAATTTTAGCAATGAGTAAAACCTATGAGCAAGAAACGGTGGAGACACTGTCGAAGATGGTGCAGATTCCGTCGTTTAGTGGACGTGAAGAGCAGGTATGTCTTTTGATCAAGAAGATGTGCGAGGATGCCGGATTCGATGAGGTCTATATTGACGGGCTCGGCAGTGTGGTGGCCCGGTTGGGAAATGGTCCCAGGATTTTGGCTTTTG
>DIET01000012.1 GCA_002418765.1 Peptococcaceae bacterium UBA5767
GTCCGTTAAACCGTTGACAACCCCTTACCTGATTCGGAGTTCCTGATGGCTTTCCTTTTTGTTTAATCACTTTTGCGCACTTAATTGTATACGACCTTGTCACTGCTAAAATGATTTGCAGTCCAGTAGTAGAATTAATTCTGAGTGGCAAGAGTTGCTTTTTCCAAAACAAAAGCAAGCAAATTTTTCGAGACCACCGAAATGTGACTACATCCGCAATGAACTGCTAAAAAATGGCGTCAGTAAAAAATTGCTCTGGACGAATACATGGAAGAATGTAGGCTCAATAATGCTGAACCACTCATGTACTCTCTGTTTTGTCGGTACATCCAGCAAGATGAATAAAAGCGTCGTGCTACCATGCATATCAGTCGAAAACATGGTGAACAGGTTGAAGTCAATTGGGCTGGCGATCCGGCCGAGATGATTGATCCTGATACTGGCGCTGTCACGGAAGCGTACCTCTTTGGAGGTGTTATGACCTATAACCAGTATGCCTACGTGAAAATTTTTATCAATGGAAAGCAAATAGTGCTTTGCAAGTACGATGACAGTCTTAAGAATTGCTATGCTTTATCCTTTGTCTTTTGTCGCCTCAAATATAGATCCCTCGCACCTGAAACCTAGCTTTTTATAATATTCGTCAACGTCTGACATAACATAAACTACCTGTTCCGGATAATCCTCATAAATACATTCCATCAACTTTTTCCCGATTTTTTTCCCTCTGTATTCCGTCTTGACCAGCAAGTCGCATACATAGATATAAAAGCCGCAATCGTCAAGCGAACGTGAGTATCCGCATAAAACGTCCCCTTCATAAGCAACATAAGTTATTGACTTATGAAGGGCTGCTCGATATTTTGCAGAGAACTCTTCTGCCCAATAGCAAGCCCATTCTTTGCCTTCACCTTCGATCATCTTCATCAACTTATTTTCATCTTCGTTTTTCAGATATCGCCTTATTAGCATGATAGTACATCCTTTATTTTACAACTGACTGTCGATTATTTTCCTAGTATTATTGTCAATCTTTCCAGTCCCACCAGTTTTGTTTACCATCCGGCAATTGCCCGCCATGGTCAGCGTAATACACTGCCAGTCGATAGCAGTACAAGGCGCATTTATCTACGAGCATGCCTTGCGAGCTGCAGTCGGCGATGTAGATATCATCCGGGCTTTTTCCGTGTAAGGATTCAATCGTCGGGTAGCCTGCTCGAATCAAATGCTCCGCCATATTTATTCCGATACCTGGAATTCTCGTTAGTTCAGATTTCACAGCTTCACCGTATATGCTTTCTTTGGTGTTGAGAGCCAATGCAATTTCAACTAGCTTATGCACGTCGATTAAATGAGGTGTGGGAGAGAAGAAGCAATNNACAGAAACCTGATACCAAGGCTTGCATAGAGGATACGCTGGCACTAAGCAGTGAAGTTCAAAAGACAATCTAACCCATGCAGGTAAATCAGGCAGGTAGACGAAAATACTGATGCTTATGCCTCAAGCACAGCAGTTCTTCCATATCTGGATATTAGAATCATTTGACTTTTTCGTGATAGGAACAGTCTTTTAAGCTTTGTAAAAACAATGGGATGCTAGCGAACATTTAGTTTGATCCGTAAAACTAAAATTAGAACAAGGCCGATTACAGTTGTTACGCCCGCAAGTAAAAATGCAGGCGTAAAAGAACCAGTAGAGTCCAATAACCTAGATCCAATCAGGCTGGTAATAGCACCGAAACCAAAAGCGCTGAATACCAATCCATAGTTGATCCCTAAATATCGGGTTCCAAAGCCAGCTGCCACCACGACAGGGAAAAGAGCGAATGTGGTCGCGTAGCCTAAACCTAAAAGTAGTGTGCACACAATCAGTAGGGGAAAATTGACCGCCACCCAAGGTAGCGACAGAAAAACAACGGCTTGAATTGTATAGACTGTTGTCATCACGCGCAGTGTACCAATACGGTCGGCAAAGTATCCAGCGAATGGTCGTCCTAGACCATTGACCAACGCATATGCGGATATTGCAGTAGCAGCCACGGCAGGCTCCAGACCCAACTTGATCTCGCCATAAGCAGTAATGAGTCCGATAGCAGTCAGACCGCCTCCGATAACCATAGCTAGTGCCAGCCAGAGAATATAGAACATGGGTGTTCTTACAAATTGGCCTGGTGTGATATCGGGAACTGGTACAATCTCAATGACGGATTGATGACCTGAGTCATTTTTTCGTTGTAAGGGTTTGTACCCTTCAGGCGGATTTTTGATAATTCGGGCACCAATCATAGCGACCGTCGCTACAAAAATAGACAAAACGAAAAATGTACCATCGACACCCCACAAATCAATCATAGTTCGCTTCAGTGGCGCAAAAACAACTGCAGCAAGGCCAAATCCCATGACTGCAGTTGATACGGCAAAGCCAGGTCGATCAGGATACCATTTTCGAGCGGTTGGCGCAATACAAGCATAGCTGAGGCCACAGGCAACACCTACAATAAGGCCATAAGTAAAAACAAGCCAAAGTGGGCTGGGAATCCAGCGTAAAAAGCCAGCCATACCATAACCAATCAAAAACAAAGCAGCACCCATCGTGGCCACTTTTCGCGGACCAATTTTATCCTGAATTAAGCCGGCCGGAATCATGGTGATGGCAAAAACGATAATCATAATGGTGAAAGGAAGATTGGCCTGAGTTGCTGTCCATCCCCAATCCTGGATCAACGGCACAACAAAAGAACCCCAAGCATAACTCATACCACCCATTAATGAAAGTAAAAAACCTCCCAGAAGGACCATCCAACGCCGATCATCATGCTGAAGACTTGTTTCTGCGACAGTTCGTGCATCATATTTACTCATTTGTACACCCCTTAATGAAAGATTATGGAAAAGAAAAAATGAAATCAAGTGATAAATGAATAAGCTTATTGAGCCATACGTCAAACAATGATGTACCCTTAAACTAGGAGATGAGCGAGTGACTAAGTCACCATGAGGATGCGACTTTGCAAATGGATAATTTTGTTTTTTATTAGTAACGTTAATTCAGTTGTTTATCGATAAAAGTTATATCATGATGTAAATTCACAAAATAAAAAAAATGAGCCATAAGGGTTCAAACTTTGGATGAAATAGAGTTATTGAAAAACCATCAACCCAAGGAGGAATTACCATATTGTTCAGATTAATGTTACCTTAGATTCCGAATTTTTGCACGGATTTTTCACTATAAACGGAAGAGAAGAACCATTTTCCAAACTGTTGGAAAACGTTTTGTCTTTGCCATCTGACACGAAAAGATCATGCATCTATTCTTTGGTTAGGGCACTATTGTACTGAGCCATGATTCATACTCCGCAGTTTTGTCTTTGCTAGTCCATTTATTGTATCCGAGGTGTGAGTTGTTGGCTCACTTATTCTTCATACCAGTATATGGTGTCACTGTTGATTTGCCTTATTCTTCGGATCTGATTTTTCTGGGGAGATTGCTTTGGCAATATAGGAACAGGGCAAAGAGGCGGGTTTCAATTTTGTCTGACATTTGTCTTAGAGGGCTTTTTACGAGATATTCATTTAGCACAGTATTGGGCCAAATCAGAATTCTTTATTACTGGCTGGTCTATACGTCCTGACCCCATTTCATTTGGTGTATAGGTCTACAGGTGTCTGGAATGAGTCGCATATTTCTGGATATGAGCTATTGGCATTGTACTTCCATGAAAAGGGATCTGTTATCAATGTACAAGTGACATATATAATTGCATTAAGCAAGAAGGTAGATCATTTTTTTGAACCGTTGAGCTATCAAATCAAATGGGAGGAAGTGAATACAATTGATTGATTTTCAATCACCTGGTTAGTGAATGTTGATGAGAGGAGCCACATGAGGTTCCTCATTTCTGTAGACCATGAAGTGCGTAAAAAATGAACAGGAGTAAAAATGGCTATAAAAATATGAGCCATTCATAGAATGTCAGTTCTTCACAAACGAATCGTTACCACCGCTGACGTACATTGGCAATAAACCTCGAGTGCTCGTTCTGCCTCGTCCTTTGAGAACCTGTTGATTTTGCTCCTTTCGGAACTCACAGAAAGTGTGAGTGTTCGGTCGCGTCCCAAATATTGTTCATTAAGCAAGAAACTTCAGATGGTTGTTCCATTCTTGGATGGATTAGTTTATACTTAAGTACACCTTTTGGATATGCTTCTCAATACAGTGCGTGTTGGGACGATGTTGTGGATGCCTTGGGAAAATTACAGATCAGAATGCCATTCATCATAGAGGCTTTTTAGACATAGACGATTTGGTCAATTTATTTTGTCTCTAAGAGCTTTTGTCTGAAGTTTTTTTCTTTTTAGGGTCAAGTGAACAATATATCTATTGGGTAAATTTAAAAAAGGGAGAATACAATCATGAGCAATTATAACGCAGTGTTGGCAAGGAATACGGAGAATGCTCCAAGAGGTATCGGTCCATCTTCACAGACCGTAGCTTTCTCTCATTACAATAACCTATCAGCTCAATTGCCGATCGATCCAAAATCAGGAAAGCTGGTGGCTGGTGGTGTAAAAGAGCAGGCGGAACAGTGCTTTAAGAACATCAAAGCCATCTTGGACAGCATCAATCATGTTATGAGCGATGTGGTAAGAATTACTGTGTTCGTAAAAAACATCAAAGATGTTGATGCGGTAGACGAAGTTTATAAAGCATTTTTCTCAACTTATGTCCCTACACGGACGACAGTTGCAGTAGCTGCTTTACCAATGGATGCTTTGGTGCAGATTGAAGCACTGGTTTCAAACGGTGAGGGAACAATCCCAAATGCACCACAGTCAGGTGATCTCATAAAGCTTACAAACAACACGCCCAATGCTCCAACAAGTTCTTTATCTACCCAGACTGTGTCTTTTTCCCATTACAATAATCTTTCAGCGCAGTTACCCATTGACCCCATATCTGGTAAATTGGTATCTGGTGGCGTGAAAGAGCAGGCGGGTCAGTGTTTAAAAAATATTAAGGCTATTCTAGAAAGTATCGACGTTCCCTTTGACGATATTGTTAAAATCAATATCTTCTTAAAAAATCTTTCGGATATGGAAGCCGTCAATGATGTTTATACAACATTTTTCCCGGACTCAGCCATTGCCAGGACCGTAGCTTACGTTCCTGCTCGGACAACAGTGGCCGTTTCAGCATTACCTATGGATGCTTTGGTCCAGATTGAAGCAGTAGTTTCACACGGAGATGGGACACCTCCACAAGCTGTGGAAGACAGGCATGGCCTTATTATAGAAGCAAACAATACGGAGAAGGCACCAAAGAGTCCTCTTGCCACACAAACCGTAGCGTTTTCGCATTACAATCATATTTCTGCTCAGCTACCTTTGGACCCAACAACGGGTGATCTGGTATCTGGCGGTGTGAAAGAGCAGGCTGGACAGTGCTTGAAAAATATCAAGGCCATTCTCGAAAGCATCGACCACGCTATGGATGATGTGGTCAAAGTAAATATCTGTCTAAAGAATATCGCTGATATCGATGCTGTAGACGAAATTTACACTACGTTCTTCCAAGGCAGTGTTCCGGCACGAAGAATTGTGGGTGTATCAGCGTTACCCGAAGATGCGTTGGTCCAAATTGATGTCGTTGCCGGAAACGCAGAAGGAACGCCGCCCATAGTATAGTTGGTAAGCGCAGATTTTTACCGTATATTGATTCAATGTAAGCCATCTGGTCTTGGATTGTTCTTGTCCAGTGGACAGTGAAAACATAATGATATGCTTTTTGGGCTTGGTTTCTCATTTAAAGAGAAACCAAGCCTTCGTATTTTGTCTGCGGCTTTCTTTAAAATCTAAATGCATTCTAGCATCTCCGGTTAATGTAGGTATCCTATTTGTTGAGATAACTCATCTCGTATCTCGAAAGTGTCTGCTACATATTTAAAAACCTGACACCCCCAAGTTGTATGATCTACTTTCACGACACAAATGAATTGCTGAATCATGAAAAGAGGTAACCAATGAGCGGATGAACATTTTGTAATAAACGACATTTTTCTAACTTGGATTATTCATTTTGGCTCAAAGATGATAACAAAAAGAGGAAAGCGCACACATGGCAGCACTCTTTCCTCTCAGTTTCATGCTGGATTCGCATCTTCAATTGAACAAATCAAATCTCCTCAATGTGACGGGTCCCAAGCCAGACCGACAAAATGAACTGTAATGTCGGTACTTTTGGTAGACACTTCAATGGATTCTAGTGTTTCATCTGTCATATCGTAAAGGTCTGTGATTATTCGTACCTGTTGCTCTAGTTCCTGCTCAATATCACCCAGCTGCTGTTCAACTGACACCAATGTCTCCTTTGCCTGTTCAATACTCTCTGAACTCTTGAAAGCTCGATTGGTACTTTTCATTGCTGTTCCTACTCTTGATATAGAGGTGGAGCTGAGAGTCTTGCTGCCAAACAGAGCCCCCAGAATTGCAGTTCCTGCAGATACTGCCGCCTCCATTTTTTTTTGGTTCGATTGTGTATTTTTTCGTTCCAATGCCTGTCTTGCCCTTCTTTGCCGATCGACCAATGTGTTTATCTTGGATTCGTATTTCTTTTTTAGTTTTTCGATATCCTGATCACGTTTTTCATGGGCCAGATGCTGCAGGCGGATGCGAAAATCTCGTTCAGACTCATCAACCTCCGAAACCAACTTAAGGCTGGGGCTCTTCATAAGCTTCAGTTTAAGCTCTGTCCGTATATGTTGTTTGAATCGCTTTTCCCAATCCACATAACTTTTGGTGACTCCAGCAGCTTCAGGGTATTGACCAAAACCAGCCTCATTTTCAGGTGCATCCTTTAGACTGCGCAAATCAATTTCCAACGTAACTGATTCATCCCAATTCAGCGTAATGGGGCCTTCATGAAGTGCAACCTGTAAGACATAATTTTTATTTACTGCCACATTATAGGTGACACTGCTGTAAAATACATCCGCAACGCCGATGACCGTGGGCTGGTAGAACACGGGTGTCATTCCTGATTTGACTGGAATAAATACTTGCTGAATCTGGGGTGCCAGAATCGGTACAGCATTGTTCATTTCTCCGCGAACATTGCTAGTAGTTTCGACAGTATCCACTGCAGCTGATGGAATATTCCTCACATTCAAATCGCCGTTCTTTCTCTTCGTAGGCAGCGCCCTGATCTGGTCTCCGGTTAGAGGGCCTGCCAGATACGACATAACCCAGCGTGTATTAAAGATTATGGGTGTATCGTCATGCACACTGTGTAGGTAGAATTTTCTTTTGTCCAGACCGGCCAGAATCTGTTCGGTCTGTTTGCGGTTGAAGCTTCCTCCTGCCGCCGCTCCCTCTAATCCTGCCAGGACACGTTCCTTATCTCGTTCTGTTTGCAATCTCCCGATAAACCAAGTGCCTGCATTGGACAATGCCTTGTAGTCCAAATCCACTGGATTCTGGGTGGACAATACCAGCCCCAATCCATAAGCTCTAGCCTGTTTCAGCAGAGTCAGTAGTGGTGTCTTGGATGGAGGATTCTTGGTTGGTGGCAAGTAGCCGAACAACTCATCCATATACAGAATAGCCCGTAGGCTTCCTGTCCCTGGTTGGGCGCGCACCCAGCTTAGTATCTCATTCAATAGCATTGACACAAAAAACATCCGTTCTTCATCAGAAAGGTGGGCCACTGAAAAGATAGATATTCTGGGCTTTCCTGTATCATCATAGAGGAAAGCGTTGACATCCAATGAATCACCTTCCAGCCAGGACTCGAAGCTAGGTGAAGCCAAGAGATTGTTAAGGAGCATGGCCAAACCGAACCTATCCTTTGAGGGATAGAAGCTTTCTAGATCCATGATTCCAATCTTATCGAGGGGTGGATTCTGGATTAGCCTGATTAAATCAGCAAGGCCTAAGGTTTGGTCAGAATTCCATGCATGCTCAAATATATTCGCCAGCAGGATGTGTTCTCTGCTAGTGAATGAATCTCCTTCTATGCCAATCAATGAAAGCAAACTGGTCGTGGTCATCTGAATTTTATCTCTATATGCATCCTTGTCAGACTTAATGGTTTCGGGAGGTGAATGGAATGACTGGAGCACTGATACCCCTACGCCAGCAGAACTACCTGGTGTATAGACTGTGACTTCCGCTGCATTCTTAAACTTCTCGATCCTTGCTCCATCCAAGCCCCAGTTCGCTAGACCTTCTCGCCATGAATCAGCCTGACCTAGGGCATATTCATCTGGGCTGTTTCCTATGTTAGCAGCTTCTTGTAGATTGATCCATGGTTTGAAATCAGCTGGCTCTAATTTCGGAAATGCCAATGCAAGATTGCCCAAATCTCCCTTTGGATCGATGGCAATCACGGGGATATTGTCTAGCGCGGCTTCCTCAATCATAGCAATACCCAAACCGGTCTTACCGCTACCAGTCATGCCAATGATAACCGCATGCGTAGTCAGGTCTTTGGATTTGTAGAGTACCAATTCCTCTTGCATCTGATCTTCCTTAAGATTAAATTCCTTTCCTAAGTAGAACACTCCGAGTTTCTCAAAATCCTGCATAGATGCCTCCTTTGGCTTCCCCAAAAAAACCCAGCATTATATATATTCTAAGTTATAAACGTATATCGAAATTGATATGTTTTATTTACTATTTTATCATATGATTGGTTGGAACAGAATCAGATAATTCCTATATCAAATCAACTCACTTGGTGATTTGTGATTTGTCCACAGAACCACTGGGTTAAGGATGTTGTGTGGCTTCAAGTCCTGCTGTTTTTCATCCTGAAGCAATTGAACCGAACAAAGCGGTTACAAGAGCAGACTTTGCAGGATATTTGGTCAGCCAATGTGCCTTTACAACCAAGGATACCTCTATGAAAATAAATGTAAGGATGTGAGTGCAACTGGGGTTAGGACATTCAGATAAGAGGCACCCATCACCTGAGAAGAATCCTTAACCATGTACCAAGAGTCATGAAAGTGACCACACAAATCGGCAGTGATGCGAGCTGTTATCAACGGTATGCAAATTTTCAGTGGGATTGAAGTTGATGGATTTGTTGGGGGTGTTTAAAAAAGAGTGCTCTGAAAAATCAGAGCACTCTTTTCGTATGGCCTTATTCAATGCGCTCGCATTTGTTCCTGGCATAGATCAGGAAAATATTTCAAGAACGATGGGCAGTTCATGAATACGGGAACCATCGTAAGCACTTTCTTCAAAGAGAATCAGCATTAGCGTTCCGTTCTCAGGTAAGGATTCTTCAGGAATATGGATGTTGATGCTAAATGTTCCCCAAGCAGGAGCCCCTGCACTGGCGGTTGTAAAGTCTTTGAGAAAGAGGAAATGTCCATCCTCTACTTCATATTGAATGGTTGCTTCGAATACTTGTGCTTCTCCTGTTATGACATAGTTTCCCTGAGAGCCAGTTACTTCTATATGGCGAAAAACGATGCTATCTGTAGAAGTTTCATGAGCAATTTCGACTTGCCTTAGCGTTTCATTCCATGATGTGCTGACATTGAGCAGTTCACTTAGAGCTCGTAGTGGAACATAAGTCGAACCGTCATAATTCAATATTGGCAAATCATCTTCATACAAAAGATTGTTGACCACAATGGGATACCGTGCGTTAACCAGAATAAACTGCGTCAAGGTATTGGCATACAAAGAAGTGGAAAACATGAGGACTGAGCCTATGATTATGCCCAGGATAAGGCCTTTCAGTGTTTTATTCATTGTTGGTCTCCTTTTTTTTATTTTCATGACGATGGAAAAGGTTTTTATTTGCAATGAGCAGTGGTTGTATCGAATGGAAACTTCTGGAAAAATGGATACGTAGAACGTACCAGCAGCAAAATGCAAGATGAGTTTCTAGCTTTGATAGAAAAAATATCATGTTGTGTGAGAGATTCTTGTAAGAACACAAGAAAATGTTGTTAGGTCGACAAATGGTTGGAACAAGCTTTGGGAAGAGACTATTTAAAGACCTCAAAAATTTGCAGAAACCAGATGACAATCAATAGGTTGATGAACCAGTAGATTGGAAGTATCAGTTTGGCCAAAACCTTGAAGCTAGTCCTCCGAGAGATTCTGGTATATATCACATAACTTGAATGAATCAGAAAGGCAATTTGGGTCGGGAAAAACAAATACTTGTTATGCCAAAGGCTGGATTGAATGGGTATGAATTGCCTTTGCACAGAGTCCAATCCAGACATTGTGGAGAGCATGAATAATGGGACCAAGGCCCATGCTGCAATCTTATGCAGTTTATACATCAGCTTCATTGTTGTATCCCCGACTCTCCCAGAAACCTTTGTAGTTCTCATCGTCGGACAGTTCAATCCGGTTCACCCACCGGATCCACTTATAACCGAGCTTGTCTTCGGCCACCAGCTGAAAAGGATATCCATTTTCCTTCGGCAATACTACTTCGTTGATCTTGTAAGCCAGTAGGATGTCATTTTCAAGGATGAAATCCAAAGGCAAGGAGGTAGTGTAATCATCTACGGCATGGAAGATAACCGTTTTGGCAGAAGTATCGATAACGGCTTCCTTTAAAAGATCAGCTACGAGAATGCCTTCCCACAGAATGGTTACATTCCAACCAGTAACACAATACATATTCACAACCTTGGTATAGTTTTGTAACTCTAAAGCCTCGTCATAGCTGTAACTCATGGGGTTTTTTACTAGCCCGTCAATGGAGAGCCGATAAGTTTCTATATCCACATCTTGTGGTCCGGAAATGGAGTTCTCTTGGAAGTCCAGGATGGAAGAGAGGTCTTCTCCCTCGTATTCCCGTATTTCTACTTCGGCCAATTCTTCCAGAACCCTTCCTTCCGTTGGTTCTTCAACTGATTTATCTGCTTCTGGAGATTCTCGTTCGATATAGGCAGAGCAAGCGCTGACGCTCAATAGCAATATGAGCAGAGTACTGATCAACCGTATTTTCTTCATTTCCAGTCTCCTTAGGGTTTTTGTGACCTATTTACCATTTCATCATAGCACTTGGTATGAATGGGAGGAAATTTTCGATGAGAGCCTGGAAAAATGCGGCTTAGGTTTTATCCAATATAAAGAAATATGTAGCTTGCTGGTAGGTTGAGATGGACTAGGCGTGAAGGCATATTTCAGCAGACACAAGAAGGAAGAATATGAGAAGCGGAGTTGACGTGATGGGGTAAGCATGTTACAAAGTGTGGGTCATGAAAGACAGCCCAAATGCTCAGATGAGATTGGGGATGTTGGGATGTGGATGCCTACCAAAATGTCGCAAGAACAGTGCTTACAACGGAGAGGCTATCCGTTTTATTGGAATCTTTTGATGCCATTTTTTCTCCTAGGTGTCTTTGCGACAGCGTTTTTCGTTCAGTAGACAAGCTCGTCTGAAGTAATGTCAATTATACTGGCATCTCTGGAAAATCCACCAGTCAAGGCTTTGATCAAGGCTCTGAGCATGTTCGTTGATTTGCAGCGATGAGAAGATAAAAAATCGTGGGTCGATGCAATAGCGGGGTGTTGGACTTGTTGGATTCTTTGGCGCATTGAGAAATTAGATCTGATCATTTCTTTAGAAAGCACAGATTGATCGATGGTCTGCTGTTGTCTCTCTTCCTACGTCTCCATGTTATTCACATCGTTTACAAGCATGGAGAACCAATATGGAGAGTATTGATGTAACCAGATACTTCTTCATAAGAAATGAAACTGAATAGCTCTTTGGGCATCAGAAATCTTGATGTTTGGTTTTAGAAGTACTTTGTTTGCTTCTGTACGTTGATTTCATCATGGAGGAAGTTCTGTGGTTTCGGTCAATTTCTCTCTCCTGTGGATTCGAGTAGGAATTTTTCAAAGGTCATAGAGTCTTAAATCAATGGCAAGAGGCAACCGATGATAATTGCTGGTAGCAAGGGTTTCCTTTGAAGAATATTCGAATTTCAAGATGGATGTATCAATTAATTCTATCTAATTTCAGTCTATATCAAATTAATCAATAGAAGTAGTATCTGTCATGTTGGGGTGATAATATCAAGTAGGATTCTAACGTTTGAGTCTCTGTTATAACCATTAAAAATTTGGAAAGATCAAGGAGATGACTTTTATTATGAGATTAAGAAAATGGATTAGCATCCTTCTCGTGCTGATGTTGGGACTGTCCTTTGTTGCTTGCGCCAAGGAGGAGCCACAAGCCGAAGAGCCAGTTGTCGCTCCGGCAGAAGAACCTGAAGAACCGCAGTTGGAGGACAAGGTTGTTATTTATTCTACGCACAGTGAAGACCTTTTGGAGCTCGTTGCTACTGAATTTACGCAAGAAACCGGAGTTGCTGTTGAGTACATCAATCTTAAGGGTGAACTTGCCGAGCGCGTTGCTGCTGAGAAGAATAATCCTCAAGCGGATGTCATGTTTGGGGGTGCTTCCAATCTGTTTATGGATCTGAAAGCGCAGGATGCTTTCGTGCCTTATCAGGCGAGTTGGGACGCTTCCATTGATCCTCTTTTCAAGGATGCGGAGTATTACTGGTATGGGACGATTCAAACACCTGTGATTCTCTTTTATAATACAGAGTTAGTTGATGCAGAAGATCTTCCCAAGGACTGGGCTGACCTTGCTGATTCGAAGTATGCAGGTCAGTTGGTGTTCCGAAATGCTTTGTCTTCTTCGGCAAGAGTGATGTATACAGCTCTGCTGCAGCAGTTTGAGAACAATGCGACATTGGATGAAGGATGGACTTTCATGGAGGCCATGGATCAAAATACGAAGCAATACTTTGACAGTGGATCCTTGATGATGCAAGCCATCGGCAGAAAAGAAGCCTCTATTAGTTTTTCGGTTCTCAATGACATCATGGACAATAAAATCAATAACAATCTTCCGATTGAAATTATAGACTTGGAAAGTGGTTCGCCAGTCATTACAGATGGTATCGCTGTCATCAACAATGCACCGCATTCTGAGGCGGCCAAAGCGTTTGTTGAATTTGCCGGTAGTGCAAAAGTGCAAAGTCTTCTTGCGAATGAGTTCAACCGCATGCCAACGCATCCGGATGCTCTGGTAGGTGCGCCCTCTTGGATGAGCGAGATTGAATTTAAGGTTATGGATGTGGATTGGAGTGATCTTGCTGCGAAGCAGTCAGAATGGATGCAAAAGTGGGATACAGAAGTAAAGAGTGCTGACAAAGACATAAAGCAATGAGGAGAAACCAATGAAGCATGGACTTAAAATCAGCCTGATTCTGATTTTAGGCATTTTCATATTATTACCTGCTCTTAGGACGCTCGTGGTCAGTTTTGATACTGACCATGGCGTCTCTTTTGCCAACTATGAATATTTATTAACAACGCCAGGCTCGCTCATTGCCATCAAGAATAGCATATTACTGGGGTTACTTACCGTCTTGATTTGTGGTGGGATTGGTACTTTTCTAGCATTTTTTGTCCATTTTTTTGATGTTCCTTTCAACCGCTTTTTGGACAAGGTTTTGATGCTGCCTCTTGTTGTACCGGGTCTTATTATTGTATTTTCCTTCATGCAACTCTATGGAGAAAGCGGTTTGGTAACCAAGACGTTGGAAAGCATTTTCAGGCTTGATGCGCCACTGTACCGTTTTGGTGGACTGAGCGGTATTTTGTTGGTGCATGCTTATACCCAGTATATTTATTTTTATATGAATGTCACTGTTGCCATTAAGCAATTGGACCGTTCCGTGATGGAGGCCAGCATGAATCTTGGGGCGTCCCCATGGAAAATCTTTTCGACGATTATTTATCCTTTTATCAAACCAGCCTTGATCAGTTCGAGTATTCTGACTTTTATGACGGGTATTGGTTCTTTTTCAGCGCCCAATATCATAGGAGGTGGATTCAAGGTCCTTACCACACAGATTCTGTTATCGAAAGCCAACATGTATTTGGAGTTGGCTGCTGCGCAGGTAGTGGTTCTCTCCTTTTTTGCTATGAGTTACCTCAGCCTCGCACGAAAATATGAGCGGAAGGCATCTTTTGCCTCCGCGGTTCGGGGATCTGTACTTCAACCAGTCAAGGTCAAAAGCAGGTTGCTGAAGGTTCTTATGATGATGATAGCCACCATTTTTGTCGTTATGATTTTTCTCCCTATTGTGACTATAGGGGTGTTGTCCTTTGTGAAGCCTGGGACATGGATGCTTGAAATATATCCAAGAGAATTTAATCTGGAAAATTATGTGAATATATTTACCAAATCGAGAAGTTTGGCTCCCTTTGTCAATAGTGTGAAGATGGCCATGGTTGCCTCACTGTTGGGCGTGATGGTCTCTGTCCCGGTGGCGTATATCCTTACGAAGACGAGTTCTCGTACCAGACCGCTGATTGAGTTTATGGTGATGCTGCCTTTTGCTATGCCAGCAAGCGCCATAGCCATCAATATGATCAACGGCTTCAGTCAGACCCTTCTGGGGACGTGGGTCTTGTTGCCGCTAGCTTATTTCGTCAGCCTTTTGCCACTGGCTGTCCGATCCGTTTCTCTTTCCTATCAGCGCCTGAAAAATGAATACGCTGAAGCGTCAAAAAATTTGGGAGCCGGTAATTTGATGACTTTTCGAAAAATCACTTTGCCATTGATTGCCCCTGGTATTTGGGCAGGGCTTCTGTTTGTTTTCATCAGAAGTTTGGGAGAATATACCATTTCTGCATTTCTATACACTGCTTCAAACAGACCCCTTTCCATTGCCATGGTCAATAGTATTTTCGAGTTTGACATAGGACTGGCCATGGCGTATGGGACACTGGTTTTGGTCATGACTTTCGTTGGGGCTGCTTTCATAAAAAAATTTCAGAGCTTGACGGAATAGGGAGTTGGATATCATGAAAATCACTGCTTTTACCCATAGCATTAAAGTATCGAATGAGGATATCTATGGTGTCACCAGGTATGGTGCTTTTGTCATGGATGGTGCCTCTGCTCTAGTCGATGCAAACTATACAACTGCCGAAAATGACGTTGTTTGGATGGTAGACTGGTGGTATGATTATTTAACAGTGCATCTTGATCAACTGGATATGTCTCTCTATGATATTTTAGAGGAAGGCATCCATGCTTTCAACAGAGACTTTTCAATATTCGAGCCGATTGAAAACCTCACGATTTTGGAACAGGTTTCCTCAACCATAGCTTTGGTACGAAAAGTCAATGGGTGGCTGGAGTGCTATGTATTGGGTGATGCCGAAATCACTTTGAAGAATAAGGATGGACAGGTACGCATTATTACGGATGAGAGTCTGAAGCCTTTGGATGCCAAAGTCGTTGCCATGATGAATGAAAACAATGAACGTGAAGATGCCTGTGTGTACAAAGGTTTTACCAAGGAGGAATTGGATTTGCTGCAGACTCACCGTATGCAGATGAACACGGAAAGTGGTTATCCCATTTTAGCGCATGACCCTGTGGCTGTGCGTAATGGGATCTATAATACTGTGTTGCTGGAATCGCTGGAAAGCTGTATGCTTACCACCGATGGCATCAGCACACTGGATCGGTTTTATGAGCGGGATGAGCTTATAGATGCCTTTCGTATGAAGGGCCTTGGCCCGATGGTTGAGGAGCTTCGACAGTACGAACGAGAAGATGTCTCCAAAGTCAATATCCAAAGGTTAAAGACACACGATGATGCTACCGTTGTATTGATTGAGTTTGAGAAGCGAGGTGATTGATATCAATATTCGTCTTATAGGCATCACGTATTACTATGATACCAACAAGGCCCTTGATGATATCCATCTGAACGTGGCTCAGGGTGAACTCATAGCATTACTTGGACCCTCGGGATGCGGAAAAACGACATTGCTGAGGATTATAGCTGGTTTAATTCCCATAAATCCCGGGTATGGCCAGATTTATTTTGGTGCAGAGGATGTCAGCTCCCTTGCGCCTCAAAAAAGAAATGCGGTTATGGTATTTCAGAATTATGCGCTCTTTCCACACATGACGGTGACTGAAAATATTGAATATGGTCTGCTTATGCGAAAAATAGATGCTGCCTCAAGGAAGGTGCTTGTGTCACAAATTATGGAAAAGGTGCAACTGACCAGTTTTGGTTCTCGTAAGATACACGAATTAAGCGGTGGCCAACAGCAACGGACGGCTCTTGCTCGTAGTCTGGTCGTGAATCCAGACGTCCTGCTGTTTGATGAGCCTCTGAGCAATCTGGATGAAAATCTTAGGGTTGCCATGCGCCAGGAAATAAGAAGTATTCAGAAGGAATCGGGTGTCACTAGCATCTATGTCACCCATGACCAAGAGGAGGCGATGGCCATTGCGGATAGGATTGTCATTATGAAGGATGGGCAAATCCTTCAGACGGGCACACCCAATGAGATCTATGAAGCGCCAGTCAATCGTTTTGTAGCTAGCTTTATGGGTGAGTGTAACTTTTTTGAAGAAAAGCATGGTGTCACGATGTGTCGACCAGATACGATCAGGCTGGCAAGCGATGGTACGGAAAAAGGTACTGTCACCTGGATAGAATACTTGGGCAGCAAGCAAAAGGTAAAACTGAGTTGGCAAGATCGTGAACTCATAGCGGAGGCTTATACCAAACAGATCAAGGAATATCCGTTTCAGGTGGGAGATTCCATCCGATTTGATTTCAATATCGCTGAACACATCTGGCTCCAGTCCTGAGCTGAGTGAACCATATATAGATATTGTTGCTCTTGGAATTCCCTTTAGAAGGTCCGTCCTTAATTCAAGGACAGAGGCCCTGCATCAGGATATACCGCATGGTATGCGCGTGTGGAGGTACAACCATGAAATATTTATGGCTGGATGATTACTGTCTTTCCAATAAGGGTGTACGAAAAGAGTATAAGACCAAGTGGCATGCCAAAAGATAGTTGATCAAGGACAAAATATTCCTGCTCCATGGCAGAGACAAGGAAGAAAAACCGATGATTACACTTAAGTTGGAACCAAAACATGGAGAATGGTTAAGACAGTATTTTGGGGATATTATACCCGGTTATTATATGAATAAGGAGCATTGGAATCCATTGTATTTGGAGAGTGAAATTTCTGACGAGATGGTCAAAGATATGCTGGATGATTCCTGTAATCTTGTGTTTGGGTCACTTAGTAAAAAGGTCCAAAAAGAAATTTTAGAGGATTAACGTTTTGCCGGATTGGTAGTAGAAGAACTTGAGCTAAAGTATTGACATTTTTGACGTTCCCAAAAACGTCCAAGTGATATAGATATGGTTAACATGACTTGACGATTGATATCGAAAAGTCATGTTTTTTTGAAACACAACGAAAAAGACAAGTGCTTCAATCGGTGGTACAATTGGATAAAAAGATGGATTCCTGCCAGGATTGGTGGATGGTCAAAGGTCATATAGGGAAACAAGTATGGAAGCACATTGATCCGGATGATCCTATCATGTATCAGTACTTGTCCTGTTGATCTATCTTATAATCCTTTTGAGTACACATGAACTTATATGAGGCCACTGCATGTTCATCAAATGGAGTTTTTTACGAAATGAATGTTGTAATGCTGTATCTGTGCAATAAACAAAAAAAGTGGGTGTATGGGCCTTGAATAATCAAGAAATAAACATTGTGTATTATTCCGGCACTGGTGGCACGAAGAGAGTGGCAAAATGCTTTGAAACTGCATGCCAACAAGTGGGATACAAGACAAGTATCCATCGATTGTTTCAGAATGTTGCGTTTTTACACACGGGAAAGGCACTTCTTCTACTCATATACGCAGTTCATGCTGGCAATGCTCCTGAACCGGTATACAAATGGATTGATAGTCTTGGGGACGTCTCGTCTGTTCCCGCTGTCGTCATTTCTGTTTCTGGCGGCGGAGAGGTTATTTTCAACACAGCTTGTAGGGCAAGTGTAATCAAGAGGCTTGAAAAAAAAGGTTATCAGGTATGTTATGAACGGATGCTTGTGATGCCTTCGAATTGGATTGTAGCTACAAAAAAACCTCTGGCACAAATGTTATTGGATGTGTTGCCCAAAAAGGTCATGAAGATTGTTGATGATATGGAGAAGGGAACAATAAGAAGAACCAAGCCGCTACTGCTAGACAGACTACTTTCACGTATGGGAGAGCTAGAAAAGATCGGAGCAAAATCATTTGGCAAACGAATACAGGTATCAAAGCGATGTATTGGGTGTGGGTGGTGTGTAACTCATTGCCCAGCAGGGAATATTACATTAAAATCAGATAAACCAGAATTTGGGAATGAATGCCATCTTTGTCTGGCTTGTATTTATGGTTGCCCACATAACGCCTTGTCGCCAGGGATTGGAAAATTCTTTGTCATTTATGAGGGATTCGATCTCCGTGATTATGAAGGCATGCGAGTGCTATCTGATGATGTTGACATCGAAATGATGGCCAGGGGATATCTCTGGCGTGGTGTGAGAGACTACTTGCTTGACCGGGAATGATATGGCTGTTTTCGTAAAGTGATAATCTACTATGTTTGGAGGTGTTGCATGATGCAGCAGTGGTATGAAAAATTATTTGAGAACTATGGAGAAAAATATGATAAGGAGATCTTTGTCCAAGGAACAACGGGTGAGTGTGATTTTATTGAGAAAGAATTGGGCTATGACAAATCACTGAACATACTGGATGTGGGTTGTGGAACTGGCAGACATGCTATTGAACTCACCAAAAGAGGATACATGATCATGGGTATTGATTTATCAGAATCTCAGTTGGAAAGAGCCAGGGAGAAAGCCAGAGCAAATCATCTCACGATTGATTTTTTGAAACATGATGCCAGAGATCTTCCCTTTGAGAATCAGTTTGATGTGGCTATTATGCTTTGCGAGGGTGGTTTTCCACTCATGGAAACAGATGAAATGAATTTTGAGATTTTAAAAAATGTGGCAAAGGCATTGAAAGATTCAGCAAAATTCATATTTACTACGCTTAATGGTTTGTTTCCTTTGTATCATTCTATCAATGATTTTCATGGAGAGCATCATCACGAGGGCGCTCATTACAAAAGTGACACATTTGATTTGATCACCTTTAGGGATTACAATGTCACGACTTTTATTGATGATGATGGCTATAAACACCAGCTTGCATGCAATGAAAGATATTATGTGCCCAGTGAGATCACCTGGCAACTTCAATCCTTGGGTTTTGAGAAAATTGAATTTTTTGGTGCCAAAATCGGTGCCTATTCCAGGGAGGATAAACTGACGAAAGAGGATTATGAAATGCTTGTTGTCGCGGAAAAAATGTGAGTCAACGTATAAGACATAGACAATAGTGAGGATGGCAATGGGGTGAAATATCAAGAGACCGGAAGAATGGGAAGAATCACAAAAAACATGAGAAGATTGGGTTTCGAGGCTGATATGGAGGCAGTTCTATTCGATTCATCGGGATTTCCCCATCTTAACAAGAAGGAAAAAACAAAATATATCGAAACAGTCGTGGGGAGAATGGAAAAACAGATTGGTTGGGACAATACCAAACAAGTGTTGCAAGAATGCGGGGCGCAGTGTTGTGGCCGATCCTGGGAAAGCTTTGCCAAAAGAATAAAAGATCAATCGAAATCGCTTGAAGATTTCTTTGTTAATCTGAATCAGGAAGAGGAGCAATACAATACGCATATTGTGCATGATTCTGCACACCGGTCCATCACCGTAGTAAGAGATAGGTGTATTTGCGGATTAATAAACAAAGGAAATATTTTCAGTGAAAACAGTAATTTTTGTCAGTGTAGTATCGGTCATATGTCTACGTTTTTTAATGCTGTATTGAAAGTGGAGGATATACAATTGAAGCACTCGATTTATGCTGGTGATGAGTGGTGCGAATGGGTCGTACGATGGAAGGACGATTAGAATTGTTGGATCGGCTGGCACGGGAAAGAGGCATATAAGAATTCCTTTTCATCACCACTGGGTCAACATGCCGTGTATAGGCCGAGGCGTATGTGATACTTGCACCGCTCGCCGAACGGGAGGAAGGGTTCCGTAGCAATACAAAATATGAAGTCTGAGGCATAGGATGTACAAAGATATTCGCTGTGAAATAGCATTGAATCGACTTAAAAGACGGATTCCCTATGGCTGGGATTTAAACGTTTATCGTGGCTGTGAGCACGGATGTCAATATTGTTATGCCATGTATTCCCATGGTTATATGGGCTCTGACAATTATTTCGGTGATATATACGTCAAAACAAACATTGTTGAGCAACTCGAAAAGCAGTTAAGTGATCCTCAATGGAAAAGAGATATTATCAATATTGGCGGCGTAACGGACAGTTACCAGCCGGCAGAGGAACAATACAAATTGATGCCGGAAATATTGCGGCTACTTATCCGTTACCAGAACCCTGCTATCATTTCCACCAAATCAGACTTGATACTCAGGGATTATGATTTGATCGATGAATTGTCGAGGTTGACCTATATCAATGTCGCCGCCAGCATTACAACCACAGATGAAACACTAAGAAAGTCAATAGAGCCAGGTAGTGCAGAGTCCATCAGGCGATTCCAAATGCTTAAAGAATTTCGAAAAACCAATGCTTCCGTGGGTTTGCATGTCATGCCCATCATTCCCTATCTGACAGACAGCTTTGAGAATATGGATGCTCTATGCAATCAGGCAAAGGAAAGCGACGTCCATTATGTCTTGCCAGGAACGCTATATTTGAGGGGAAAAACAAGAGCAGTTTTCTTTGATTTTATGAAGAACAGTTTCCCGGATCTGTACCAGAAACTGTTGGCTCTATACAAAACTGGTGGTGCGGGCAAGGACTACAAAGATAATTTATACAAGTTGGTCAATGGACTTAGAGAGAAGTACTCTCTATCGAGTAGTTATACAAAGCCTATGAGGGAAAAGTTAAAATAAGGAATCAATGGATTGTTTTTAGCACGTCTCTGATCTGTGGCTACAGAATTCTTGTTGTGTAGTAAAAATCTTAAGGTCATACACTCAACTGAGATTAGGCAAGCAGCCAAAGTCAAGGTACAGATAAAACTTGTTAAGGAATTTACAATCCACCCCGGGTTGATAACCNNCCCCCCGGGTTGATATCATTGGTTTGTTCCGTCCAAACCAATGATATCAACCCGGGGTGGTTTTTTAGTTCAATCAAACATCGGTATATTGGGAAACAGTTGCCTCGAGATTTAGATTTCTGAAGGATATTTGCGTTGGCTGGGTTGCATTGAAATATGGTTGTGTTAGGTCAATTTCTGCGTAACGGTTGTGGCCAATTGGAGCAGAAGGTGCTAATAGTTTTCTGCGTGTCTTGTTTGGTACACTAATAACACAGGAATGAATGGATTTTGTATTGGTTGCTTTATCACGACATGGGAAAGAAAGGTCAATGGGAAAAACCAGTGGACTTTGGTGTGAGAATACTCACTCTTGGTTTTTTTGGGAACAATTGGATTGGGTCTGGGAATGGGTATGTTGTTTAGAATAAGATCGATGTTTGTATGTATTTGTCCGATGAAAAGCTTTCAAATATGAACAAATGGAAGTCAACATGATGTTAAATTGCCAAATGGCAAAGAGGGCAGCAGATTAAAAAAGTCGTAAGTAGGAATGTTATTTTCTTTAGAATAGTTTTGTATTCAATTGCTATAGGAAAATTGAGATCAAATCATATAGGAAGTAAGGGATGAGAGTGTGATTTGGGATATCCGATGTTAGTAAGAGAAGCATCCGTGCCAGGATTATTAAAAGCCATTCAATATAATAGAAAGAAATGAGGAAGGAGAACAAGCAATGAGAATGATATTCCTTTTGTTGGCGCTACTGGTTGGTTTGATAATAGCTGTCATGGCGATCATCAATAATCAAGTTGTTACGGTGAACTATCTTTTTGGGCAGTCCAGTCTTGCTTTGTTTGTGCTAATTTTGTATTCCGCATTTGCGGGGGCCGTGTTTATGGGATTTCTGGGTATCTTTCGTAGTATCCATCATTACATGAATTCTCAGGGAGATCGTGGTCATAAAAAGGATCTAGAGCGACGAATTAAAATCCTCGAGGGTGAAAAGAGTAAATTGGAGGCTGAATTGAACAAGCAGCAAAAAGAACGTGAAGTGGCCGCTGTGAAGGCGCATAGTGATCTGGTGGATGAGAATAAGAAACTTGAAGAAGAGCTAAACACGCAGAAGAAAGAACAGGAAGAGGCTATCGCAAAAGAACATCATCTTTAAGAGGCATTGCATACGCAAACAGCAGTGTTAAAAGAAAGAAATTCATGACCGAGAGATGCAACCAGAGAAAATGAATGAAACAGTGTCGAAAAACATTGTGGATATGGATTGATAGGTGGTTGCTTTGTCCTGTTTCAGTGTTCTCTGTCTTGGAGTTGGTTCATTATCATGTTCTGTATCAAAGTTTTGCTAGAAAACCTTTTTCGATCAAATACACAATGAAAGGAGTGAAATAATATGTTATGGACAATCGTAGTTATACTCGTGGTTTTATGGTTGCTTGGTCTTTTAACAGCTACCGGTGGTGGATTGGTACATATTTTATTGGTGATTGCATTGATTGTGATTTTTGTGCAGTTGCTACAAGGTAGAAGGAAATTATAAACTGGTTATTCGACTGATGTAGAGCGTTATGGTGCTGTCATGAAGTTTATATTTCTTTATCGTGTCGTAAAATTCGTATGATTGCTGAGGAGATGGAGATCTAGTAAGAGACGTATGGAGTACATACTGGTTGCCGGCTCTTGTTTTTTAGATGAATAGGAGGATTACTATGAATGAAGATATCTTAAAAGGAAAATGGGGCGAGGTTAAGGGCGAGGTTAAAAAACGATGGGGAAAGCTTACAAACAATGATCTCATGGCCATCTCCGGAGAGAAGGAGAAATTGGTAGGTGCACTGCAGAAGAAATATGGCTACACCAAAGAAAAGGCTGAAGATGAGTACAAGTCGTTTTTTGAGAAAAAAAAGTAACTGTTAAGGAATATGGGTATCATTGAAGAGGTAGGTTTTACTTGGCAGTACATGTGCGCACATAAAAGCATTGGATCAGAAGATGGCTATGGCGGACAGCATCAATTATGACAGGAAGTGATTGTCGAGAATAAGGTTTAGAAAGTAGGAATGCCTAAATACTAGCGGTAATGCCCCCCGATTACTCATTCGGTATTGCTTCGGTAATGCTTCAGTAATGCTTCAGTAATGCTTCAGTAATGCAAGTGGCTGTATAGGGGAACAAAGAAATCAGCATGGATTATTTTGTTCATCGTGTTGATATCTGAATTCCCCGTTGCTTTAAAAAATATTAAAAGAGTAGTGATATCGCTATCTAGTTTGGGCGGGTAGTATCATTGTTTTCTCATTTGAAGAAACAATGATGGTGCCTGAGATAGCCAAATGCAATGAAAACTTATGTTAAGGGAGGTAAGAATAATGATTTTGAGAGATCTGCTAGATTTCATAGGCAAGGAGAAAAGAAAGAAAGAAAAGGAAAAAGTAGCGCAGAAGTTGGCCTTGGGAGTGGGTATTGGAGCCACTGTGGGCTTGGTAACAGGTATTCTTATTGCTCCAAAAGAGGGCAAAGAAACCCGAAAAGACATTAAGGAAAAAGCAATTTTTGCTGTTGATACTATCGGAGAAACCATCCAAGAAAAGTCAGAAACGATAAAGGATTCTGCAGTTCATGCTAGAAAGAAAGTTCGTAATGCCATCAAGGATAGCCCTGCTAAAAAAAGACGGGTGAAAGAAAAGATCAAAAGCGATAGTAAGGTAATCGCACAAGAAGCAAGTGAAGTTGCTGATAGTATATCCGATAGTTCAGACCAAACTGTGAAGTGAGGAAGATAAAATGGTTATCCAATTTACAATACAGGAATTCATGTATTTCCTTGTTGGTGTATTGGGAGTAGCAGCAGGAATTCTTCTGTTGTCTATTCTATGGCATTTGCAAAAAGCGATCAGGGTTGTGCGAACGCTGATCGATACCAGTCAGGAGGATATTGGTAAAACTATCAGCACCATGCCGGGAATATTTACAAACGTGGAACAAATCAGCAGTGATGTCCGGGAGACCACAGATAAGCTTAAAATTTCAGTTCCAGCCATTCTCCATGAAGTGGAAGGTGTTACGAATGTGTCAAAAGTGAACATTGAACTGGCAGGAGAAGTGATGGAAAAAGCAAGCTTGGGAATCACAGAAACCATAACCAAGATCAATGATGATATTCCTGACTTTGTGGGTTATCTACACATATTTGAAGAGGTACTACAAATATTGTATCGTACCTTTTTGACTAAAAAGTAAAATTGATCAGAGTATCTACAGAGACTTTTGGTGGAGAGAGCAGCAACACTCAAGTGAGCGATAGCAGTATAGCTTAAATCGCCAGGAACGCAGTGCATCCGGGCGATTTTTTGTATTTTTGTGTTCATGCCAACAGTTGCGACTATATTTCGAATGGCATAGGGATGACATGATAAATGATCTCTGGATCTCGTCAGTCTGCAATGCATCTTCTCTCTCTGATACTGTCTATGCAATCTATGACCTCTATGATCTGAGCTAGTTTAATCAGAAAGAATCGGTCTAAATCAACCTTGGATCCAAGGAAGAACTCCTAGAAGCCAACCGATTGACAAACCCAGTTGGGGGTATTATTCTGTAATTGATAGCACAGGAGTCGCAAAAGCGGATGCCCTATTCTGCCGGCATGCCCCGAGCCTTTTACGGGGTTTGACGGCATGTTTTTTTAAGGGGAACCACATGAAAAGAAGGAGGCACAGATGATGCATGTAACTTGCATTTTGGGGAGTCCTGTCCGGGAAGGCAACACGGATACCATGGTTCGAGCCTTACTGGCAGGAATGAAAGAAAAAGCGGATAAGACTATGGACTGGTTGGTGCTTAACGATTTGGTATTTCGGGGCTGTCAGGCCTGCAACGAATGCAAGGAAACATCTGTCAGCCCCTGTGTTGAGGAAGATGATATGCAGGTGGTTCATGAAAGCCTGCGAAAGGCGGATTTGTTGGTGGTGGCGAGTCCTCTTTATATGGATGGGGTGACCGCTTCTGTGAAGGCTTTCATTGATCGGCTCAATGCGTTTTTTGGGGCGGATTGGTCTCCCCGTCTGCCGGGTCTTAAGACTGTTCTTTTATACAGTCAGGGGTTGGAGGACCAAGATGCCTATGAGGAAGTGTTCCGTCTTACGGAACAGGTTTACGGAAAATTTGGTCTGCAGATCGTTAGTAGAGTAGTGCTGGAGAATGCTGGAGAGCACGATGCGGCTGCCAAGCGGGTGGCACTTTTAGAGAAGTTGGAAGCCCTGGGCAGGGAACTGGCTAGGGAAAGTTGAAAGGATGGTATGGAAATGCCTCATGTAATCGTGAAAGCTTGGCCTGGTAAATCTAGGGAAAACAAGGAAGCCCTGGCTTATGGGATTGTTCGGTTGGTTCAGGAGACCCTGGGCGTTCCGGAAAGCAGTGTGTCGGTGGGATGGGAAGAAATTTCCCAGGAACAGTGGCCTGAGCAGGTTTATCGGCCGGATATTCTGGAAAAAGAAGAGACATTGTTGGTCAGGCCCGGTTACGTACCGGCTGAATTGTCCGGAAATAAAGGACAGTGACAGAAAAATAGCCATTAGAGTCGAAATCCTGCGGAAACAAAATAGGGTGTGTCTGATCCTATATGGAGTTATCAAAAGGTATTGTTCATGTGTTCTTATGTATTTTGCAGTCTCAAATAGGGCTGACACCGGGATCAATCTGTATGGTTTCACCATGCAAAAAGGTTATCAATCACTTCCATGAGCGCTAGCCCTGGGAAGCGGTAGATTGAATTTTAGGCAAATATTATTTTATTTACCAACCGGATTGTGCTATAATTTGTGGGTATTGTAGGGTCTGGACGAAGCGGGGTGGGGCGATGACCAAAGGACAACTGGAAGCCAAATTGAGTGAGGCCATCAGCCGTTTTGAAATAGAGTGTATGGGACGGGGGCCGGAGAAGATTCGGACCACGGTTCTGGGAGATCTTATTTTGATTAGGCAGCAGGGCTTTTTAAGCCAGGCGGAACGGAGTCTGGCCTCTAACCGGGAAGGCGTCGAACTGATCAAAAAACTACGCTCTGCTTTATTCGAAAACGCTCGTGAAAATCTGGAGGAAGCCATTGGATCGGTGCTCGATGTTCGGGTGGTCAGTACTTATTCAGATGTCAGTACGAAAACGGGTGAGAAAATTATTGTCATTGTAGTGGATCGTAATATGGAAGAGATGATCAATTAAGTAGGAAGACAGACGGAAGGTCCTTACGGACCAGCTGAATGTAAGCCAACAGCAAAAAGCGCCATTAGGTGCTTTTGTTGTTGGCTTTTTTTATTAAGTAGGCAGGCACAACTTTATTATGAAGTTCGATTGCTCATTAAGATAGGAAATACCCTAATTCCCATTGTAACGGATGAAGTGGGACACGTGTATAAAGGGGATGGAACATTAGAGTGAGTGAGACGATTGAACAGAAAAGAACGTAAACAGGAGGAAGAATCATGAGAAAGTATCCAAGAACCATGGCTACACAGCATCCGGATAATTCGGAAGTGTATATCAATATTCAGCAGGAGCCCGAGGAGGCCATTGAGGCTTTGACCTCCAGCGAAAAGGGAGGTCTGGGAATGGAAGAAATCATGATTGATTTCGAAGGGAAGCTGACTCCCTATCATCAGACATCGCAAATTGCCATGGGACTAATCGACAAGGGTATTATTCCTGGAAGGGATGTGGCCATTACCCCCCGGATTCCCAATGATCGCAAGGAACCACTGTTTCGTCAGTTGATGAGCATCATGTCCTTGGTGGAGACCAATATTTTGGCATTCAAGCAGACTGGTGTGCAGGCCATTTGGGAAACGGTGGTCCCGATGATCGAATCCGGGGGTGAGATCTTCCGTATTCAACAGCGGATTGATTCGGTAATCGAATTGGGGAATAAAAACTATGATGTTCCTTTTCCTGCCGGGAGTATCCGGGTAATCCCATTGGTGGAGACGGTGCCCTCTTTGGTAAACATTGACCAGATTCTTGATGATTATATGTATGCGACCAGTAAGGAAGGGATGCCAAGTGATGATATTCGTGTGATGATGGCCAAGTCGGATTCGGCCATGAGTTATGGCATGGTCTCGTCGGTTTTGGCGGTTCTGATTGCCATCAGTCGTTCTCATAGTTGGGGAAAGCAGCATGGTATGACGGTAGCCCCGATTTTCGGCGGTGGCGCATTGCCTTTTCGGGGACATGTGACCCTAGCCAATTTGGATCAGTTTTGCATGAATTACGGGGGTGTCCAGACTGTGACGATTCAATCAGGTCTACGTTATGACCATGGACCGGAGGAAACACGGGCCGTGACGGAAACGTTGGCCAAACGACTTGGTACGACGCCAGTGCGTTCATTTTCGGTGGAAGAGCAAAAACGGATGAAAGATTACATTGGCATCTTTACCAAACATTACTTGACTACATTTGTGAAACTTGCGGAGACAATAGAAGCCATTTCCAAGTATATCCCCAAAAATAGGGACCGGCTGTCCGGATCCAAGTCGGCGCTGGGATACGCTCGGGAAGTGGCCAACGCGCGGGAAATAGCTGATTTGGTGACAGATCCAGTTCTTCGGGAGGAATTGTGTTCTTTGAACACGGAAATCAGCTGTGCGATACCGCGGGCTATTTCATTTACTGCATCTATGTACACCATTGGAATGCCGCCAGAATTTGTAGGTGTAGGGCGAGGCTTAAAGGAGATCCAGGAGAAATATGGGTCAGATGGTATTGATCAGTTGTTGACTTTTTATCCACAGTTAAAGTCTGATCTGCAGTTTGCCTCCCAATTTGTGAATCTAAAAGTCTCAAAGGGAGTAGTCCAGGAACAGGCACGCTCTGAGTACAGAGAGGATTTCGTTCGGGTAAGCCAATTGCTCTTGGATGGGAGGTCGGAAGCCGAAGCGATGGCGGAGAACGGCTTTTATCACACCTTGTTGCAGTCTACCATGCCCATTATTTTGCATTTGATGGGCAAGCAGAGTGATATTTTTGCCGACGATCAGGAAGAGTTGAAGATCCTTCATGATTGGATCGTAAAGATGGGTAAGATTCGAGGAAGTTTGGGGTAGCCGGTGGTCTTTTTCTCCTGCAGGGGATGCCAATGAAAGGATTTTTTGATGAAAAACATAACCAATAGAAAAAAGCAGCAAGATACACCTCAGCAACACCCTCATCGTGGATACGAATCATTAGAGTTAGAAGGTCACGTTCGCTGGGTCCCTGTGGTGTTGGGAAGCCTTATCATGATGTGTTTGGGAACGGTGTACGCATGGAGTGTATTCAGGCTTCCAGTGCAAGACGCCTATGGGGTGGGCGCTACAGCTGGTGGACTTCCCTACATGGTTTCCCTGGCGGTTTATGCATTGAGCATGCTTCTAACCGGTCGGCATCTAGGAGATATGAGTCCTAGAAAGTTGATTTGGATGGGAAGCGCTTTGGTGGCTTTGGGGTGGATGCTGTCGTCTTTGGCAACGGGAATAGGGGGACTGACGCTTTCTTATGGGGTGCTGATTGGCGCTGGCGTGGGCATTGCTTATGGTGCTCCGATGAACGTGGCGGCTCGCTGGTTTCCCCGTCAGAAAGGACTGGCCGTGGGTTTGGTGCTTTTGGGTTTTGGTATGTCGCCTTTGGTGACAGCTCCCTTGGTCCGTCTTTTGCTGGAGGCTGTGGGACTATCCAGAACCTTTATGGTGCTGGGTATTTCGTTTGGTATCCTGATGCCTCTATTGGCTGTTCCTCTTCGTATGCCGCCTTTGGAAGGAGCAGTTGTGGGCAGTGGTCGTGATCACGGTGGTGATGGTCATGAGGTGTCTACAGACCGTATGCTTAAAACCCGGTCATTTCCCTGGCTATATGGAACATTTCTTATGGGAGCGACCATTGGTCTTACGGTGATCGGTTTGACTGGATCCATCGGGGTAAGCTATGTAGGCCTCAGCTCTGTTGCCTCGGCTGGCCTGATTTCGCTATTTGCGGTCTTTAACGGACTGGGTCGTCCCCTGTTTGGTTGGCTGACTGATCGTTTGGGACCACGACAAGCCATTCGGATATCGTTTACTCTGATCACGGGAGCATCAGTGCTTATGCTTGTGGCCGGCCCGGGACGACCAGTAGCTTTTGCCTTGGCGTTCAGTATTTTCTGGCTGAATTTGGGAGGATGGTTGGCCATTGCGCCAACCACCACCTTGGCATTCTATGGTACACGTTACTATGGTCAGAACTACGGTGTCTTGTTTACTGCCTATGGGTTGGGCGCAATAGCCGGTGTCTTGTTATCCGGATTCATCCTGGATGTATTGGGTCGTGCTTCTTTCATCTTTGTTCTGGTGGCGGTGCTTGCCTTAGTCGGTTTGGGCATGTCCTATCGGGTGGTCCGAGAGGACACGTTGTAAGTTACGGATTTGATAAGGATTCCCGCTGAGTAGCGTTTTGCTGCGCTGCGGGTTTTTTGTTTTCTGGGATTTAATGGGAACATTTCAAAATGAAAAGGCACTGAGCATCCAGGTTATTCCGTGGTGACTTCACGTTGGCGCCATGGCTTATATGCCTTGGATTATTTTTAGATATCGCTTATCGTATGGTCCGTTTTGTTGCAAAAAGCGTGACTGCCATCAGCGGCGCAAGGTGCTAATAGTATTCTGAGCATTCCCCTTGATATACTGATTACACAGCAGTAAATGGATTCTGGTTGGTCGCCTTTGCCAACATAGGAGAGGGGAGGACCATAATGAGAAGAAGTAAGGTTAATGTTTCTGGTGATGTGTTTCTGATCAAACATCCGGTGTTTTTGCTAGTATTGATTTTTATTATACTATTTGGGCCGATGGGTTGTGAAGCCAGGGCGGAGCTAGAATATGAACCACAGCAAGAAGAAGAGGAATATGTGGATTCCACCATTGCGATCCAGTATGGCATGGATCCCACAGTGAGTCTTTTGGGGAAGAGTTTTATAGAAATAAGTCAAGAGTTGGGAGAACCAGATGAAAAAGGATACAGTGAAATCTTAGGACCACATAACTTTATTTTGTATAGATATGACGAAGGATTTATGCGTTTTGCTTCTCCGGAATCCCTAGAAAATGATATTGCGGTCAGTATCATTGTGGGACCAGGGCAAGAAGTTTTGGGTGCAAAGGTGGGAATGTACTTTCCCGAAATAATCAGTGTTTTGGGGCCGCCGGATTTTGGTCCCGAACAGGGTTTGGATGATCTCTATTATATGGACTATTTTTGGGGATCAATCAGTGATGATCAAATACCAGAGTTTTATATTGGTTTTGTTGCTGTGTCAATGGATTCTCCTACTGATCAGGCATTCATCAAATGGGAAAATTTCCAAATGGATGAAATAGTATTGTTGGCTGCAAAATAGACCAATGATTAGGAGTTTCTGTATGCGCAAGCATTGACCCATGCGTTTGGGTTGTTTGCCGAACCAGTGGGAGAACATTGGAAAGGAGGTTGTATATATGAACCTGGAGAAATGTTTAGACATGAATATGAATACTGAGGATGATCGTTCTATGAAAATATTTGAAGAAACACATTGTGGGGATGAAGATATGCACAGGGACGATATTTATCTGGACAGTGATGATGCCAAAATGAAGATTTTTATCATGCTATAGCCTGATTTGGTCCAATGGCACTCATTTCGATTTTGCGTTCATAGTTCGAGCTGATCAAATAATGAGTGGAATTCTGCAAAACCTACTTACTTAAGCGCTATACGAAAGGATGGTAATTTATGATGACGGAACAAGTATCTAAAGAAACGGAAACGTATAAGACCAAGCACAATAGCAGCAACGCACGGCGTATTATTTACACCATTTATGGTCTAATCTCAGCAGTTCTGGCATTTCGTCTTATCTTCAGACTGTTGGGAGCCAATGCCGAAAATTTCTTTGTTCGGGGCATCTACGCTCTTACGCAACCACTTGTGGGGATTTTTGAGGGTATTTTCTCTCAGTCGGCTATCAACGGTTCAGAGTCTGCAGCCACCTTTGAACCTGCTACTGTGATAGCGATGGTGGTAATTGCTCTGATTTCCTGGGTGGTACTGCAACTCATGCCACCTCATGGTGGCAAGCGTTTGGAAAAAACAGAATACATGAAACAAGACAAACCTGAAAACTAAATCTCTTGGAGTGAATCACAGGCGTTTTATGGTTCAATAAAAGGCATTGCACAATAGTAGCGAGCGATGTGCAGATTCATGGAAAGCAGTGGACATAACAGTTTGTTTGCCTGGGTAAACCCGGAAAATCTACTGGACAGTAAGATGGAATTGGTGCTTAGGATGTATTCCATGAATGACTTGCTTGCGCTGGACCAGACAATTGAAGTTAGGCAACAACAAACAAATGATCAGTCATCTTAAGGCGGGTGTTTTCACTGGAACTGAATTGACGAAGTAGTTATAACCGTTTGGCTTATCCAGCGTGGAGAGGGGATAGCCTTGCGCAGAATGTATTAACCGGGAATCGAATCCAATGTGCAGTTGTCGGCAATCAGATGGGTTACTCTGTTTGGATGGTTAAGAATGCATAGAATGATTAGTTTTTTCTATATCTTTCATTTTTAAGAATGGAGAGCACATCAAAGTTATTGCGAAAAAGAATAGGAGTTGAAACGTTATGAAAAGAACGCAAAAGAAAAAGTTTATACCAGGGATGCTGACATCATTGTTGGCCGTGATGTTGGCTGTGTCTGTCATTCCTTCCGAAGGTATGGCAGCCTCTTCAACGGTGGACTTAGGAACGGCCTCTAGTTTTGGGGTTTTGGCAGGATCAGCCATTACCAACACAGGGCCAACCACCATCAGTGGGACTGCTGGCGGGGATATTGGATTGCATCCCGGAGATGATCCAACCATAGCTACGTTCCCCGGGCAGGAAAGTATTACACTAAGTGGGGCAGTGCATTTGTTTGATGCGGTTGCAGAAGAGGCCAAGGCTGATTTGGTAACTGCTTATAATGATGCTGCCGGTAGAACGACGGAAGAAACCATTACGGCTGACCTAGGTGGAACAACCTTGACGCCAGGTGTTTATACATCGGATTCTAGTATCGCAATAACAGGTACTCTTACGCTTGATGCTGGTGGGGATCCCAATGCTGTTTTCATTTTTCAGGCTGGATCAACGCTAACTACGGCAACAAATAGCGAGGTCAGACTGATCAATAATGCTAATCCCTGCCGTATATTTTGGCAGGTTGGAAGTTCCGCAACGTTGGGAACGGGTTCATATTTTGCAGGCCATATTTTGGCAATGGAATCCATAACAGCGACGAATGAAGCAGAAATAGATGGGCAATTGTTGGCACGCAATGGTGCCGTTACCTTGGACACCAATACCATCACAAATGTATGTACGTTTTCTGGCTCATTAAGCATCACAAAGGATGTGCGGGGGTCTGTAGGCAACATGACTCTTCCAGAATTTGAGCTTACAGTTGTGGGTCCAGAAGATTTCTCTGCCACCAGGACATTCGACCAAGGGGAATCCTATACGTGGACAAATCTTGTGCCAGGTGAATATACCGTCACTGAGAATCGGTCTGGGCTTAGCAGAGAATGGAGAGTTGCCGGTGAAGGCGCTGTTGTGGTAACAGCAGGTGAGATGGCAATAACCACCATTACCAATTCGTACATCACTAGGGATGAACCATCCGAAGGTGCCTTAACGGTATCCAAAGTTGTTGCAGGAGATATTGACGACATGGTATTACCATTGTTTGAGATCACAGTGACAGGGCCGGAAGGTTTTTCTGCTACCAGGACATTCGTTCATGGCGAATCGTATACGTGGGATAGCCTTACACCCGGTGAATACACCATAACAGAGAATCAGTCCAGACTTAGTGATGAATGGACTGTGAGTGGTGAAGGTACCGTATTGGTGACAGAAAACCAAAGGGCAATAAATACCATTACTAACACATTTGTCTCTGAGGAAGAGACAAACTATGGTACATTGACACTCTCAAAAGTGGTGGTGGGGGATATTGGTGATATGACGTTACCGTTATTTGAAATCACAGTTACAGGTCCAGCGGGCTTTTCTGCCACCAGGACATTCATTCACGGTGAAGCTTATACATGGTTGAACCTTACGCCGGGCATATACACAGTCACAGAGAACCGAGCCGGACTCAGCAGTGAATGGACTGTGAGTGAGGAAGGTACCGTATGGGTGCTGGCAGACCAGATAGCGCAGAGAAGCATCATCAATGAGTATGAAAAAAGTGTTGTCAATGATGTTGAGGATGAACGTGATCTACCGATTCCGTTACCGGATACAGGTGGGAGCTTTCCATGGCTGACCTACTCGGGAGTGACTCTATTTGGGATAAGCCTCTTGTTGTGGAGAAGATGGAAATAGAATAAATTTCCATCTCAATGTATCTGGTTTTTAGAAAGTAGTTTTCTGTTGTGATGAGGTCGTGTACTTCTACTCGAATGGGTGCCATTTTACGAATTCGATTTGATTTGTAAAGAATGACGGTAAAATAAAAGTGTGTCTGGGCGCTCGTTAAAAAAGGTTGTGAAGAAAATGAAAATGAAAATGACCAAGAGCAAGGGAATGCTATTGCTCAGCATCTGGCTCATTGTGTCTGGTCTCGCACAGGTGTTCAGCATTCCCATTCCATCGATAGGCATCCTGCTGGCTGTGCTTGCTATTGCAAGTGGTATTCTCATCCTCATGGGATGGTAGACTGAATATATCGGTAAGCATTGTACAGCATCTGAACATGGTTGCGAGAGATTGTGTGGGAGTAGGCATAAAAAAGTGCTGGAGTTAAAAATGCTATAAGGCAGTTATAGGTTGCGGTTCGATTCCTGTCGTCCTTGCAAAAGAGAAGTACCTAGGACACAAGGAGATCCCTTGTGTCCTAGGTACTTTATTCAGCGTATTTCATTCATCAACTGCATTTCTAAATTTTGAATACCGGAACGTATCACCATGATGTGATGATGAAAATGTCCTAACCCATTTGGTTATGGTCTTGGAAAGGTATGAAAAAGATCTGTGTAGGGAGTGATGTATCGTTTTCCTGCGAGCTAACATTTTTGGAGGGATATGTATGGAAGTGAATAAATTAAAAATTTTGGTTGTCAGTGACAGTTTATCGAATGCAAAATATTTTGAGAATACAATCACCCGGTCCCTTCTGGAAACGGAAGTTTATATTGCTCAAGATTTGGCGCAGTGTATAAAACTGGCCAGGATCAAAGAACCTGATGTGATTCTGATCGACATATCAATGTCGGATGAAAAAAGTTTAAAAATAAGTCGTACTATCAAGGAGGATAAAATTCTATATTTTACCCCCATGTTGTTTGTAACCGATTTGGAAGCCGATCGCGAATTGCGAAATGAGGCGATAAGGGCTGGAGCGGAAGCTTTTTTAGTGAAACCCGTTGATGATGCGATACTGATAACACAATTGGTGGCATTGGCCAAAATAAAAGAGAGAAATATTCTACTCAATATGCAACACGATGAACTTGAAGCTTTGGTGGAACGTCGCACCTGTGAGCTGAGGAATGAAATTATCGAACGAAGAAAATTTGAAATAGATCTCTTGAAAAGCGAAGAGCTCCTTAGAACCTACATTGAAAAGGCACCAATGGGGATTTTCGTTATTGATGCGAAGGGGAAATACATTGAAGTAAATGAAATGGCATGCCAGCTCATGGGGCGTGCAAGAGAAGAAGTCCTAACGTTGTCCCTGGCTGATTATTTGACCCCTCTTTGTCTTGAAAAAGGAATGTTGGGATTTCATGAACTGTCAAGGAAGGGATTCATTGATGCGGAATATCTGGTTAGGAAAAAAGGTGATCAAGATTACTGGATCAATCTTCGGGCTGCAAAGATCAATGACAACTGCTTTATCGCTTTTTGTGTTGATATTTCGGATCGTAAAGAGAAAGAAGCCAGGGTTGAGTATCTGAGTTACCATGATTCTTTGACTGGGGCCTATAACAGAGCCTTTTATGAAGAAGAGATCAAGAAACTTGAGCGAGAAGAAAACCTTCCTTGTTCTGTGATCATTTCTGATGTCAATGGGCTGAAATTAACCAATGATACCTTGGGGCATGCTGCTGGGGATAGAGTTCTGGTTGAGACCAAGAGGATACTCAGCATGCACTTAAGAAGTGGAGACATATTGGCGCGGGTTGGTGGGGATGAATTTTCTATCTTGCTACCACGGACAAGCAATCAAGAATCTCAGGAGATCGTTCATCGAATCTGGATGTCATTTCAGGGTTTCAAAGTCGACCTATCAAGAATCCCTATGAAAATAAGTATTTCCTTGGGATTTGCAACCAAAACAAAAATCACAGAGTCATTCTCTTATATTAGTAAGCTGGCAGAGGATTCTATGTATCGGAATAAACTTCTTGAACGTGAAAGCTTTCACAGTAATTTACTTGAAACACTAAGGGTAACGTTATTTGAGAGAAGTCATGAAACAGAAGAGCATGCTTCAAGAATGAGTCACCTGTCAAATAAATTGGGGCTAGCCATGGGACTTGGCAAAGATGATCTTAATGATCTTAAGCTGCTATCCTCACTGCATGATATCGGCAAAATTAGTATTGACAATAGTATTCTTGCTAAACCCGGCAAACTCACTGATGATGAATGGCTGGAAATAAAAAAACACCCGGGAATCGGATACAGAATTGCGATGACTTCACCAGAACTTAGGTCTATCGCTGAGTATATCTTATGCCATCATGAGCGCTGGGATGGCGCAGGTTATCCGCAAGGATTAAGTGGAGAAAAAATACCATTGCTTTCGCGTGTGATTTCAATTGTAGATGCTTATGATGCCATGACCAATGATCGCACATACAGAAAGGCCCTGACCAAACAAGCAGCCATTTCAGAAATTTATAATCATTCAGGCAGTCAATTCGATCCGGAAATAGTAACACTATTTCTAACTCTTGTTTAAAGCAACGTTACAACGAATTGGTCGCTTATGGGCTATCAGGGAGGTTGGGCTCTGATAATCAGTGTATTTCGTTGCGTCAAGACCATTACCTCCGGAGCAGGGATTGTTGAGAAACAGTAATGAGTTTTTGTCAGTGCTAACTTGGATCGCTTGCCTATCAGCTATTCTATGGTGGGATTTCCGTTAGGAATATCATTTCAACCAGTCTGTTGCGTTTTGGGTTTTCAACCGGCTGCGTAGGACTGATTTTCTTTGTAGCGAAAATGGTTTATACTTATTTGTAGATAGTATGTTGTGAATACAGTACAAATATTTTGGAATGCAAACAATGTTACATCATAAAGCAGGAATGAACTGGAATTTTGTCGTAGTTATTACAGGAAAACTTGTTCATAAAGATGATCGTATCAGGATTGATTTTGCTGTGGATTTCTCAGGAGATACAGAAAGCATGTATTTCTCTATTGTTTGAAAAATGAAGGTAGATAAGATGACCAATAATGAAAAGACTGTAGAACAGGAAATGGATTGTGTGACCATGGAAAAATGCAGCATTACGACAAAAGATGCACTTGTGGATGCCGATTTTCCAATTATGGGTATCGGCGCCTCTGCGGGAGGATTGGAGGCTCTGGAATTGCTCTTGGGGAGTGTCCCAGAAAACAGCGGCATTGCGTTCATCATTGTGCAACACTTGGACCCGACAAGAGAAGGTGCCATGGTGGAACTGCTTCAACGTGTCACTTCCATGCCGGTTTCTCAGGCACAGGAACAAACTGAAGTTCAACCAAATTGCGTCTATATCATTCCTCCCAATAAGGATATGTCTCTTTTTCATGGTGTGTTGCATCTTTTTGAGCCTGTAGAGCCGCGTGGCCTCCGTTTGCCTATTGATTTCTTATTCTACTCCATGGCTGAAGATCGGGGAGATCGAGCTATAGTAGCCATCTTATCAGGGATGGCGTCAGATGGAACATTGGGGCTTAGGGCCGTTAAGGAAAAAGGCGGTATTGTCTTAGTTCAGGAACCAGAAACGGCAAAATTCGACGGCATGCCTCAAAGTGCGATCAACACGGGTTTGGTCGACGCAGTGGCACCGGCGGAGGAGTTGATTTTTAGAGCGATTGAATATTTGAAGCGCAAGCCCCTGATCGAGGAGACCGAGCAGAGATTTGGAGACAAAGACAGCAATTATTTTGAAAAAATAGCCATTTTGTTACGTTCGAAAACGGGACATGACTTCTCTCTCTACAAGAAAAGTACAGTCTATCGTCGTATTGAGAGACGGTTGGAAATCCATCAGATTAACGATTTTCCAACCTATATTCGCTTCCTGCAGAATAACCCCCAGGAGTTACAGGTGTTGTTTAAGGAGTTGCTTATTGGTGTGACCAGTTTTTTTCGTGATCCAGAGGCGTGGGAGCAATTAAAAGAACAGGCAATTTTGCAGTTGTTTGCCATGCGCGATCCTGATCAAGCACTGCGGGCGTGGGTGCCTGCCTGCTCCACAGGGGAGGAAGCTTATTCCTTAGCTATTGTTTTTAAAGAGGCTCTGGAATACGCCAATCCAGCCGGTAATTTCACGCTTCAGATTTTTGCAACAGACATTGACCGAGATGCCGTTGAAAGAGCCCGTCAGGGATTTTTTCCAGACAGCATTAATGCAGAAGTATCCACGGAACGGTTGCACCGTTTTTTTATTAAGGAAGAGGGCGGTTACCGGATTAGGAAAGAAATTCGTGAAATGGTGCTTTTTGCCCCACAAAATATTATTATGGATCCACCTTTTACCAGGATCGATATCATTAGCTGTCGCAATTTGTTGATTTATCTGACAGAAGAGTTACAAAAAAAGATTCTGGCTCTTTTTCACTATAGCTTGAATCACGACGGATTCTTGTTTCTGGGCAGTGCGGAGTCCATTGGTACACTAACCGATTTTTTCAAGTTATTAAAGGGAAGATTCAGGCTATATAAGCGACTGGAATCCACACATCAAAAAGAGAGGCTCCATTTTTCTTCGCCAGGGTTTCGTTTTCCTATTGGTGAATCTGGTGCTGACAAAGCAATACATAAGGATGGGAAGCATGACTTGAATCTGGAAACATTGGCCAATCAGTTGATATTGAGGCGGTACTCTCCTGCTGCGGTGATGGTCAACGAGATGGGAGATATTCTCTATACCAGTGGCAGGATTGGCAGATATCTTGAGCCGGCAGCAGGAAAAGCGAACTGGAATATTTTTGCGATGGCACATGAAAGTCTGAGCTACAAGCTTGGAAGATCTTTCCAGAAAGCAGTTACCAATAAAAGTACAGTCACATTGAAAAATGTGAAAATAGGAACCGCGGAGGAGAAGCAGTTGGTGGATATTACCATTGATCCACTCAAAGAACCTGAGTCGTTACGGAACCTGGTTGTAATTGTTTTCGCAGAGGTAAGAGCCTTTTTAAATAATAATAAAGTGGGACGAATTAGTCGCTCTTCTGCTCAAGGAGAACGTGTAGCCGAATTGGAGTTAGAACTGCAGCAATCATTGCAGGAGTTGCAGAGTGTACGTCATGAAATGCAATCCTCTCAGGAAGAGCTTTTGGCAGCCTATGAGGAGCTGCAATCGACCAATGAAGAATTGCAATCAACCAACGAGGAAATGACCACCTCCAAGGAAGAACTGCAATCACTGAATGAAGAATTGCAAACAGTCAATTATGAATTGCAGAAAAAAGTCAATGAACTATCTGAAGCCAATAATGACATAAAGAATCTGCTTGAAAGCACTGATATTGCTACCTTGTTTTTGGATAATGACCTCTGTGTCCGGCGGTTTACCGCTCGGGCGGTAAAAATTTTCAAACTGATACCGGGTGATGTGGGGAGACCAATCACTGATATTGTATCTATCCTGGTCTATCCTGAGCTGGCTTCAGACGTTGAAGATGTATTGAGGACATTGGTATTCGTTGAAAAAGAGGTTACGACCAGCGACGGCCGTTGGAGTATGGTACGGATCATGCCTTATCGCACGATTGAGAACAAAATTGACGGCTTGGTTCTTACTTTCACAGATATCACTGCATCCAAAGTACTGGAGGCGGCTTTGCGGCAAACGCAAGCTGGGTTGAAAAAACGTATAACCAACAAAGAAATGGAGTTAAACAAAACCAAAAAGAAATTGCATTCAGAAATTCACTTAAAAGAGGAGGAAGAAGATTCTTATGCAACCAAGAAAGATGATGTGTCGTCAGAGGAATGATCATGAGTGAGGGAAAGAACAAGTCGGCAGAAGAATTGCGCCATAGGGCGGAGAAGCGGTTGCATGACAAGAAGCAAAAGCTATCTGTTCCCAAGACAATGGTAGGATTGCAGCGAATTGTTCAAGAACTGGAGGTGCATCAGATTGAACTGGAAATGCAAAACGAAGAATTGCAGCAGACACGTTCAAAGCTGGAATCATTTCTTGTTCAATACACCGATTTGTATGATTTTGCTCCCGTAGGCTATTTTACGCTGGACAGGGGGGGCATGATTTTACAGGCCAATTTGACGGGCGCTCGCATGCTCGGTTTGGATCGCTCTTGCCTTATAAAACAGCATTTTCTACAGTTTATCGCGGTAGATTTTCAGTGTGCATTTGCTGCCATTATTGAACAAATATTTGATAATGATTCTCAGGAAACGTCGGTCATTGGATTGCAAAAAGAGGGAAGCGGCACGATCTTCGTGCAACTTGAGGCCCAAATAAGCAACGAAGGTCAGGAATGTCGCATCGCGCTGATTGACATCACAGCACAAAAAAAAGCAGAAGAATTGTTTCTGGAAAATGAACGAAAATTTCGTATCTTATTTGAAAATATGGTACAAGGTGTTGTGCTTTGCGAACAAGATGGAGGAGTCGTAGCAGCAAACCCAGCAGCTGAGCATATTCTTGGTCATTCATTAGATCAAATGCAGGCAAGTTCAACGATAGATTTTTTTCCGAAGGCTATTCATGAGGATGGCACAATATTTGCTGTAGAAACGCAACCCCATATGGTAGTTTTCCGGATGAATAAACCCATTTACAATGTGGTCATGGGGATTTTGTTGCCGCAAAATACTCGTTATATTTGGCTCAGAATCACTGCTTTACCACTTCCTAAATCTGGTGGAGGGAGGCCGACCCAGGTTTTAATAACTTTTGAGGATATCACATTTCAAAAACGGTTATTGGTATACAATACGCTTACGATGAGAGAAAAGGAAGTATTCAAACTGTTGGCCAGAGGCTATGGACGCCAGGTCATAGCGGATTACTTGGACATAAGGCCAAAAACTGTGGATAAGCATCGGGAGAACCTGATGGAAAAGTTAAGTTTGCATAAGATTGAGGAACTTTTGGTCTTTTCCAAGCTGATTGGGATAGGAAAGGCATGAATGATTGATGCGTTTATACCCTTTGCTTACGTAGAAGGGAATTATAAATGCTTTTTTAGAATAATGGTACCTTGCATCCACTTATTAACGCGAATATGGTCGTGATATTTTGTCAGGGGAGAGAACCCAGCAAGGGAAATCGATACGGGATGATATCTTTATTTTTTTTGTGAGGAGCGATACATATGATAAAAATCGGTTTGGTAGTGAATCCGTTTGCGGGCATGGGCGGAAGCGTGGGGCTGAAGGGTACAGATGGAGATCTGTATTCCAAAGCCGTTGCTTTGGGCTCGGAGCCGGTGGCACCAGGTAGAATACGTAAAGTTCTTTCTTTGGTGACCAGAAAAGATCTCTCTTTCATCTGTGCACCAGGTGTGATGGGTGAGGAATATTTGAAGGATTTTGACTTTTCATACAAGGTGGTGGGAACCATCGGGGATAGAACTACATCAGCAGATACCAAAAGGATTGTTGGTGAAATGGTGGAGGAAGGGATCGAGATCCTTGTCTTTGTCGGTGGGGATGGTACGGCGCGCGATGTTCTTGATGTTGTTGGTATGAACATACCGGTTATTGCCATCCCATCAGGTGTCAAGATGTTTAGTTCTGTTTTCACTTTTTCAGCGCATGCGGCTGCTGAAATGATCAATACGTTTGGTAGCGCGTTTACAGAAAAGGAAATACTCGATATAGACGAAGAAGCGTTCATAGAAAACCGTCTTGTAGCAAAATTGTATGGTTACGTCAATGTTCCTGATATTCAGCATCTTCTTCAGGGGACGAAAGCAGCTTCTGATGTGAGGAGTGTAGCCAAAGACAAAAAACGTGAGGTAGCCAAATATATTGTTGAAGACATGGACCAAGATACGGTGTATATCTTAGGCCCTGGAACTACCCTAAAAGCGATTGCGGATGTACTTTCCTTGGAGAAGACGCTCCTAGGGGTCGATGTTGTCCTTCATGGCAAAATGGTTGGTAAAGATATCAATGAGGCAGATATTCTGGATTTGATCCGTAGATACAAAAAATTAAAAATTGTGGTTACACCTATCGGCGGGAATGGTTTCATTTTTGGTAGAGGTAGTCGGCAAATCTCTTCTCAGGTTCTTGGCTTGGTTGGAAAAAATAACGTGATTGTGGTCGGTACGTTGGATAAGGTTGGTCCCTTAACCTGTTTGCGGGTCGATACGGGCGACTATGAAATTGATAAGGCTTTTGGTGGGAAAATGGACGTCGTGATTGGCCACCATGAGAAAATCATTATGGAGGTGAAGTTTTGATTGACTTAAGTTCGAATGAGAGTCCATATTTACCATCTCCAAAGGTAGGCAAAGAAGTGGGTATGCAGCTTGAACACTTGAATCGCTACGTGAGGTCTGAGGAGATTCGTACACTTAAAAAATCTATGGCGGATTACTGTGGGGTGTCCGAGGAACGAATCCTCATTGGACCTGGAACAGACTATCTCTTCGCTCAGGCAATCTATAGATTGGGTAGGAATAGAAATGTTGTAACTTTCAATCCTACAAATCTGCATTGTATGGAAAATGCCCGCTATGTCGCTGCTCAGGTTGTACGGCTACAACTGGTTCCCCCCGCGTTTGAAATTGATTGGGCCGGCCTAGGGTCTTGGCCTGGTCTCATCTTGTTTGATTATCCCAACAATCCCACGGGACAATGCCTTATAAACCGGGGACAACTGATATCACTGCTGGAAGGTGGTAATCATCTGGTTCTGGTGGATGAGGCCGGTTATGAATACTGTGGTAAAACCTTTGTGGATCTAGTACCTAAGTATCCTCATTTGGCGGTAACACGAACGCTGAATAAAGCGTTTGGTTTGGCAGGGTTGAGGGTGAGTTGGATGATTGCGGGTGATTCTTTTTTGGAGGAACTGGATACAAAAGAAGTACTGATTAGCCGGGTGGCCTACGCAGCAGCCTTGACGGCTTTAGAAGACATTGCCTATGCCAAAGATTGTGCCGCCAGAACTATTTCTGAGCGGGAACGATTGGGACGTGGGCTTATGGCCTTGGGTCTGGAGGTTTTTTCAAGCGAAGCCAATTATTTGCTAGTACGAGCAAAGACTGCTGATCTGGCATTGCAGTTGAAAACGGCCGGATTTTTGGTGGAGGATTTGTCACTTGTCTGGCTTTCTGGCTTTTGCCGCATCTCCGTGGGAAACCGTGAGGAAAATGAGGCATTGTTGGGGGCCTTGTCGTCCTTATCTTGCTTTGATGAACAGGATTCCTGAGGGTGATGCAAGGGCATATTAAGGCAATATTCATTTTTTGTCTTATGGCATTCATGTAATTTCCAGAATGATTGCGCTTTGATTTCTCGATGAAATGTATCCATATCATTGATCTTTTGCCCACAAATCAATGATTGGATTGATTCGAACTTTTCACATTCGGTCTTGTTTATAAACGATTTTTTGGCGTTAAGAAATGAGGTACAAGGTGCTGCAAAAAAACAATCCTTTTGATGAAATTGTTGACGATTATGAAGCGTGGTTTAGGAAAAATGATAAGTTACTGGCTTCGGAAGTTGAGGCCATCAGACCACTTATCCCACTTTCTGGCAAGGGGATCGAAATTGGTGTGGGCACGGGTATTTTTGCTTCTGCATTAGAAATCAAAGACGGCGTGGAGCCTTCTGAAAGCATGGCCAGCGAAGCTATAAAAAGAGGTATTCATGTCATCATCGGACAGGCGGAGAAGCTACCTGTGGCCGACAGTTCTTACCAATTTGCCTTGATGGTAACGGCGGATTGCTTCATGGATGATGTAGCCAAGGCTTTTGCTGAGATTAAGAGGATTCTTGCAGACCAGGGAATATTTATCATTGCTTTCCTTGATAAAGCTACACCTCTTGGTAACTGGTACGAAAAAACCAAACATTTGCACAGAAGCTATCAAGATGCAAATTTTCATTCTGCAGCTGAAATAGCCAATTATTTAGAGGACACTGGTTTCGAAATATTGGAAAAGAAACAGACTATTTATTCATTGGATAATGAATATCAAGAAAGTAAAGATGATGTTGGAGAGGGTGTGTTTGCTGTTATGAAAGCGAGAAAGATGTTTGACTGATGAGATTGCAATATGCGCTGAAAGCTTTTAATAGAGTCTTTTTCCAAATTATATTATTTCGTTGAAGTTCGTCCATATTCCTATTACAGCAATAAAAAATGACATCAAGATAATACGGACTTATGGAAATAAAGAATCCTATTGCAGTGTTTCAGATTGTTTGATTGGCATTTTGATAAGTGTTTGGATCTATTTAAGAATCTTATTATCTTACCAAGCTGTCTTTTATTGTAACATGGCCTAAAAGCGATCAAAAATATGAGAAAATCCTTGAGTCTTCTAAAGATGACATAAGTGAGGAAGAATAAGTATTCAGTTCAAAAAATTCATATAGAGTTCAACAGAATTGTGGCCCTTCATGTTTACATGAATAGGGCTACTTCTTTTAGTTTGGGAAATTTCTGGATGAACACTTATAAGTTTAATTTGTAATGAAGCAAAAAAATGAATATAAAAAGAGGATATTGATGGTAGATATAGAAATAACAAACAATAACATGTTACATGCAAATGTATGTTACATACAAATACATGTAACATTTAAAAAATCAAGTACATAGTTCATGTACTTGTTGATAGAATTCTTCTGGATGGCATACCGCCAATGGTGGAATTTGAAATATTTGTGAACTGTAATAACCGAGAAGACGTATGTCTTTCGTGAAAAGGTTTGATTCGATCTGGTTAAGGTAGAATTTAAATTTGGGACTCAATGACTTGCTTTAATACTATTGAAACATAGGATTATCAGTCTTTCATAAAGTTACTCTGATAATGAAAAGAAGGAAAATCAAAAGAAAGGGGGCACTCTAGAGTTTAATTAGTGGATTTAAAATTAGTAAATGCAGTATCAATTATGAAATATAAATATTTGGAGGTAAGTAATATGAATGCTAAGAAGATAATTTCTGTTCTTCTCATCGCTTTGCTCATGCTTGTAACGATAACTGGGTGTGCTGGAGATGCTGACAATGCCGGGACACAGCCACAAACTGACTCATCGAGTGCAATAGAATCAGATGGTGACATGGCTGAGGAAACAGTCAGCGTTGCATTGTTGTTGCCAGGACCGATCAATGATGGTGGATGGAATACATCTGCATATGAAGGCTTGAAAATGCTTGAAGAGAAATATGGTTGGTCGATTAGCTACTCGGAAAATATTTCCATTGATAAGCAATCTAGTGCACTACGAGATTATGCTCGTCAAGGATATGATTTTATAATTGGTCATGGCTTTCAGTTTGGCGATAGTCTGATTGAAGTGGCTTCTGAATTTCCAGACACTTTTTTTGCACAAGTAGGTGGGGATGTTGGCGGGACGTATGCAAATTTAACATCGGGTAATTTTCGTACTGGTGAACTAGCCTTTGTTTTGGGAAGAATGGCTGCTGAATTAACAGAAAGTAATTTGATAGGTTTTATCGGAGCGATGGAAATTCCGACGACTGTGGATGAGGTGGAAACCATTGAAGCAACTGTTGCTAAATACAATCCTGATGCCAAGGTTGCAGTGGCATATACTGGGACATGGACTGACGTAGCAGCGGCAAAGGAAGCAACGAAAGCTATGATTGCAAAGGGAGCGGATGTTATTGTAGGCATCGCTGATGCAACAGATGTTGGTTCCATACAGGCATGTCAAGAGGCCGATTCTCAGGTTTGGTATGTTGGTTGGGCGGGAGACCGATATGAATTGGGACCTGATGTAGTGGCCACTTCAGGGGTTCAGAGCGTACCGGAATTAATTCTTTCCATGGCTGAGAGATTAATTAACAAGCAAGACGGCATCGCTGGCTATTACGGCATTGAAGAGGGAGTGCAATTGATTGGCCAATTTGGTGATAATTTTCCAGAAGATTTAAAACAAATGGTCTTGGAAGAACACCAAAAATTCATAACGGGGGAATATACGCGCAATGGCATCATGGACATCATTGGAAGAGTACCAGAAGTAATGTACGATAAGTGATGATGCAAATTTTATTCTGAAGATATTCATATGGTAGACAAGCTAATAAAGAGCTTTTTGCATCTAACATGAATATACCATGACCATAAGAAAGAATTGCGAAGAGATGCATAAAAACTACATGTGATTATTCGGTCAGTGCAATCATGTGCGCTGTCCACATAGGTTTATCTCCCTACTATATTCTGAGAAGCTTGCTGAATAATTATATCTTATCAACAAGCTTCTCAATTTTGGTATAAGGCAAACTTAAGGAGAGGAGTTTCATGTCAATAGTATTGAAAATGGAGGGAATCACAAAAATATTTCCCAAAGTCATAGCAAATGATCATATATCTATTACCTTGCATAAGGGAGAGGTTCATGCCCTGCTAGGTGAGAATGGAGCAGGTAAATCTACGTTGATGAATTGCCTGTATGGGCTATATCGTCCAGACGAAGGAAAGATTTTCATCAAAGATCGCGAGGTGGTCATACAAAATAGCGATGATGCCATCAAGAATGGAATTGGTATGGTGCATCAGCATTTTATGTTGATACCAGAATTAACCGTAACCGAGAATATTATTCTTGGTTTGCGTCAAAGCAGGGCGCCGTTGCTTGATATCGATGAAGCCGGAAGAAAGATAAAAGAGCTTTCTGAACGATATCATTTCAACATCAATCCGCATGAGAAAATCAAAAATCTGTCGGTCGGAATGCAACAAAGGGTAGAGATTCTTAAAGTGCTTTACAGAGAAGCGGAGATTCTTGTACTTGATGAAGCCACGGCAGTACTTACTCCCCAAGAAGTTCGAGAATTATTTGGGGTCATTAGAAAGTTGGTTCAAGAAGGTCGTTCAGTCTTGATCATTACCCATAAATTGGAAGAAGTGATGGGATTATCTGATGTTGTGACAGTGCTTAGAGATGGAAAAGTTGTAGGCAATGTGATTACAAAAAAAACGGATCCAAAGGAATTAGCAAGGATGATGGTAGGAAGGGACGTGCTTTTTGACTTTCATGAGCGGCATGCAGAAGTTGGAAAGCCCATTATGTCTGTCAATGATATTAGTGTCACGGATAAAAAAGGGGTAAGAAAGTTAAGGAATTTGTCTTTTTCTCTTCATAAAGGCGAGATTCTCGGGATTGCTGGTGTTGATGGCAACGGCCAGGTAGAACTATCAGAGGTAATCACAGGGATGCTTCCTTTTACTGGTGGTAACATTACAATCAAAGGTGAATCCTTTGGTGCATTAAACCCCAGAATCGTTTATGAGCAAGGAGTTTCCCATATCCCTCAGGATCGGCAGCATACAGGTTTGGTTTTGGGAATGTCTCTTATGAAAAATCTTATTTTGACTGATTACTATCATGCACCTTATTCAAAGAACAATATTATTGATTATGACCTCGTAGATGACCACGCAGCGGATATGATCAAACAGTATAATATTAAAGCACCTACAACAGAGACTATAGCCAGTGAACTATCAGGTGGAAATCAGCAAAAAATAATTTTAGCCAGAGAACTTTGCAGAGAACCGGATATTTTAATTGCAGTACAGCCTACACGAGGCTTAGATATTGGGGCAACTGAGTTCTTGAGACAGAAATTAATCGATCAGAGAGACAATGGTTCTGCTGTTTTATTGATTTCAACTGAGTTGGAGGAAATCTTGCAAGTGGCAGATAGAATCGCTGTGATTCATGAAGGCCAGTTTATGGGGATTGTTAGAAAAAATGAAGTTGACATCAATGAATTAGGACTCATGATGGCAGGCAATATGAGGTCGCCAAGTGATTCTATTTGTGAAGGTGAATGAGATGACTATAAAGAGTAGAAACAATTATAAAAATGTAATAGCTAAAAAAATGGCAGCATTTATGGTTCCGTTACTGGGAGCACTCATGGGATTATTGGTTGGAGCAATCTTGCTGATTATGCAAGGGGTGAATCCAATCGTAGCATATTATGCACTGTTGCAAGGTTCTTTAATTGGATGGCCTTCCATTAGTGAAACATTACTGAAAGCTTCTCCATTGGTCTTGGCAGGGTTAGCAGTTTGTTATTCTTATAGGACGGGGTTTTTCAATATCGGGGCCGAAGGTCAATTGTACATGGGGGCTGTTGGAGCAACAATTATTGGTACCAATTTTGCTTTTCTTCCGTCAATGATACATATTCCCTTGGCCATTATTGTTGGTGCGTTATTTGGTGGCATATTGGCTGTTATTCCGGGACTATTAAGAGCATATAGAGGTGTGAATGAGATTGTGACGACAATTCTATTCAATTACGTAGCCGCCTATTTTTTAAGCATGTTGGTCCAGGGTCCACTTAAAGAACCGGGATCTTTTTATCCAAGATCGCTGCCAATTGTGGAATCAGCGCTATTGCCTAAATTTCCTGCGAGTCCTTTACATACAGGGATTTTCTTTGTGATTCTTCTAGCTGGTATTTTGTACTGGTTGTTTAATAAGACGACATATGGTTTCGCGATGGAAGTGGCAGGCGGCAATCATAATGCGTTACACTATGCTGGTGTCAATCTTAAAAAAATGATTGTACAGGTTATGTTGGTATCAGGCATGATTGCAGGAACGGCTGGTGTGATTGAAATTCTGGGAGTTCACAAGAGATTGATAGAAAATTTTTCGGTAGGTCTTGGTTATGAGGCGATTGCAGTGGCACTGTTGGCGAATTTGAATCCTTTAGGAGCGCTTCTGTCCGGTACTTTCTTTGGAGCACTTAAGACAGGCGCTAGTAGCATGCAAATTGCTACAGGTGTTCCTGTTTCCTTTATTTCGATGATTCAGGCATTGATTATTCTGTTTGTTATCGCTTTTACAGTATTTCCAAGAATTTTAATCAGAATTAATAAAAGGAGGATGAGAAAAAATGCATGATTTTTTGGCAATCGTCTTTACTGCAGAATTCGTGGGAAATGCCCTAAAATATGCTACACCCTTGCTCTTGGCGTCGTTGGGTTTGGTCGTCAATGAAAGAAGCGGTGTAATGAATCTTAGTGTAGAGGGAATGATTTTATCTAGTGCTTTTTTTGCTTTTGCTGGATCATATTTTACTGGATCACCTCTGCTTGGATTATTGGCAGCCTTACTTGCTTCGCTGTTGATTGCGCTGGTACATTCTTATTGTTGCATATCCTTGGGTTTAAATCAGGTGATTGTGGCTGTAGCACTCAATACATTTTGCCTTGGGCTAACGAGTACTCTATTCCGAATTTTTTTGGGAACAGACACCAATGTCATTAGAGCAAATGGATTTAGCTTTGTGCGATGGCCTAAATTTTTGACTGAGATACCCGTATTGGGAGAAATATTATTAAAACAGCATATTTTTACCTACGTAGCGTTAATAATGATATTTGTTATATGGTGGATTTTTTATAAAACTACCTGGGGTTTGGAGATCCGAGCTGTTGGCGAATATCCAAGAGCGGCGGACACAATGGGAGTTAAAGTTTATAAGGTTAGGTATCTCGCTATGCTATTTTCTAGTCTCATGGCTGGTATGGCTGGAACCGCATTGTCTATTACAGGTTTGAATCTTTTTATTGATAATATGTCTGCTGGATATGGTTTCATAGCGTTTGCTACTATAGTATTTGGAAGATTTCATCCTTTGGGTGTGACAGGTGGGGCGTTGATGTTTGGATTCGCACAAAGTCTTCAAATTCGAATGCAGATATCAGATATTAATATACCGTATCAAATTCCCATCATGCTACCGTATCTTTTAACGATTGTGATGTTAGGGATAATTGGGTCTGGGTCGGTGCCTGCATCATGGTGTATACCTTATTTTCCTGATGAAGAATGACGCAAGGTTAATTCGATGTTACTTAAGTATAAGATGTTCTATAAAACGGGAACAAGAATGGCTTAACTAGTTTGTAGATTAATGGAAGTGAGTGCATCTTGATGGATAAATCCAGCCAAGCTTTGAAGTGTGTGATTCTAAGTGGCTGGAATATGGTATGAGTGTTTAAAATGCTAAGTACAAAATTACATATTATAGAATTAACAAAATGAAATGAGGACAAGGTATGAAAACAGAGGTGGTAATCATTGGTGCTGGGGTCATTGGTTTGGCAATAGCGAAATCACTGTCAGAAGCTGGCAAAGAAGTGATGATCATTGATCAGGATGGGTTTGGAACAAAAGCTTCAGGAACAAATTTAGGCCAGTTATCAATTAGTGATCGCGATTACGCCCTAGAATATAATTTGGTGATGGAAAGCCTTGATATCTATGCTCAAACCCAGAATAGGAGAAATTTGGAATACAAAAAAACAGGAGGCATTTTCCCTATAGAAACACAAGAGGATCTTAAAATTGCCATGGAGTTGGTAAGGCAAAAACAAAAACTTGGATACAATATTGAATTGTTGCTTGGTGAGGGGATAAAAGAAGTAGAGCCAAAGATTGAAGATATACTCGGCGCTATATACTGCCCTGATGAAGGAAGAGTGAATCCATTTTTAGTCAATAGCTGGTTAATGGATGAAGCCATAGAAAATGGTATAGAGGTTTTGCTTTACCATAAGGTAAAAGATTTTCGGATAGAGAAAAATATTATCAAGGGAGTCGTCCTCGAGGATCGGGTAATGGAAGCAGATACTATCATTTTAGCAACGGGGGCTTGGAGCAAAGATTTGATGGCAAATATTGGTATTGAATTAGAAATCGATTACATAAGGGGTTCGGCTTTAGTAACGCAACCATTTCCTAAGATCATAAGAGGGCCCGTCGCTGATGGTTGTTACTTTAATGGGAATATTCCTGAGGATCAATTTGTTTTTTTTGGAGGAGTTCAACAGGAAAATGGTACTGTGATTGTCTCTCAGGCCAGTCGAAATGTGAGTGATTATGATACATCATTGGATTTTTTTGACATGAGTGACATGGCACAATTATTTTTGAAGCACTTTCCTGTTTTAGAAGATGCACTAGTTGTAAGAGCATGGTCAGGGGTAACAACGACAACACCAGATGCAAAGCCATATTGGGGCTATACGAATAAATACAAGAATTTATTCTTAGCTATTGCATTTAAGGGGGCATTTTCATTGGCGCCTGCTGTAGGGCAGTATACAGCTCAGTGGGTAGTAGATGGCGATATAGAAGAAGAAAAAAAGATATGGACTCCGATACTTCGGAACATATAGGAAGAACAATTAAAACTTCTTTTCATCATTATATGTACTTAATTTTGGTTGTGGTAAGATTATATAGAATGGTATAATAAATCATTTATATTGAATGGCTAAAATCTGTTTGCTGAAACGATAATTGGTTTCTCGAGGGATTTGCCTATAAATAGATACAAATTTGGGAAAGGGAATGGGTCCATATTTGATGAGAGAATTAGGCTACAAAACAAAGAGTGAACTGGTCTATACAAAAATAATGGAAAAAATTGCTTCTGAAGAGATCAAACCAGGAGAAAGAATCAGTGCTGCTGAAATTGCGAAAGAGCTATCCGTAAGCCGAACTCCTGTGAATGAGGCTATGAAAAAATTAGAAGATAATGGTGTAATAAAAATTCTTCCCAATGTGGGTTTTGAGGTTACAATGCTCTCATGGCAAGAAATTCAGGATTTGAATACCATACGAGTATTTTTGGAAAAACAAATCATCATTAGATTACAAGAAGGTTTCTATAAAGAAGATTTGGAAAATTTGAAGAAATTATCTCTCGAAATTCAAAAGGCTATCAAGGAGGGGGATAGAAGAAAGTATTATCTGTTGACAGAAGAATGGCATATAAAATTTGCCAATATGGCAAGGGCAAAAGTTTTCTCCGATATTTATACCATATGCTGGGATTATGGGGGTTGGGATGATGCGAAACATAGAGATTTGTCTGATGATTTAATGGATGTAAACAAGGATCATGACGAAATGTTAGCACTCATTGAAAAAGGTAATTTTGAAGAGGCTCTCAGATTGTCTGATCGGCATTCTGATAAGTGCTTGGATCTATTAAAGAAGAGTATAGATTCCAATGTATTTCCTGGTTTGATATAAAGGTAGGTCTATATTTCGTGACATGCTCCCACCACTTCTTCTTCTGACTGGCAGATGGATGATGATTTTCAGGGAATGATTTCGGTTTGTAACCGGATGCATTCCCTTTTGTTATGGAATCTTCAATGAAAATGTGATGAACAATCTCTCCTTCGTTAGGGTGCTCTAAAGTGGTTATAAAAAAGATATGGAATTCGAGGGGTTGAAAATATTAAGAAGCGGGTTTTGGCGTTCCTTTTGAAGTCATGGAGATGGTGTCATAGCAGGGTTGATATCACCAAATATATTCACAGATAGCGAAATAGTATCGATAAATTCATTATACGTGAAGGAATATTCTGTTTGATATCGAATATGTTTTCATGTAATAGTGAAAATATGAGGTGATTAAGATGGTTGAACGGTATCTAAAAGCGGGATCCCTCGTTGAAGCCATGCAATTTTTGAATCATTATGAAGGTCGTGCCAGGGTAGTAGCGGGTGCGACGGACCTATGGGTAGGTATAAAGAATCATAATACAAAGGCAGAGGCTTTTGTTGATATAACTGGCGTGGATGAATTGAAGACAGTGGAGATAAGCAAAGATTATATACGGATTGGTTCTGGAGTGACATTTCATGAGTTGGAAAAGAATGTACAGATTCAGAAAAATTTAAGAGCGCTGCAGGAAGCTGCTCGTTGGATGGGATCGCCGCAGATTAGACGAATGGCCACCTTGGGCGGAAATTTAGTCAGTGCACAGCCTGCTGCTGATGGTATGGTTGCCATGTCTGCTTTGGATGTTGCAGTGGAAATGGTAGGCCCCGATGGAACAAAAAGGCGAACGCTCGAAAGCTGCTACAAAACGTTCGGAGAGTCCATGATTGATTCCTCTAGAGAAATTGTGACCGCTTTCGTGATTCCTTTGCATAACCAGGCACATTCATATTTTGGACGGTTTCATCTCCGAGAAGCAAACGCTCTTCCGGTGATCAATTGTGCTGTGGGTGCTTGGATGAAGGAGGATGGTTCTTGGGAGTCTCGCTATATTTTGGCTCCTCTTGGATATCATCCAGCCCGACTACGTGCTATGGAAGATGCTTTGGCAGGAGGATTGCTGGAGGAACGTGAGCTTTACGATACAATTGAGAAGCATATTGAAGAATTGACATTCCGGACCAGTCTGGTGCGGGGAAGTGCTGAGTTTCGCAAACAGATTGCAGTGCAACTTATGCATGAGCAAATCATTCGACTCTGGTACAACCACGAACAGGAGGGGGAATCTGATGCAAAACATTGAATTCACATTGAATGGCAGTCAGATTGAGGTTTCCATTGATCCAAGGGAGTCTCTTTTGCATATGCTCAGGAATCGTCTGGGGGTTTTTGGTCCCAAAGAAGGTTGCGGAAAAGGGGAATGCGGCGCCTGCACTGTTCTAGTAGAGCACAATGCGGTCAATGCTTGTATTTTCCCTGCGGGGAAAGTAGATGGGCTGGAAGTGGTGACGATTGAAGGATTACAACAAGGTGAGCATTTGCATCCTATACAACAAGCTTTTATTGATACCGGAGCGGTGCAATGTGGTTTCTGTACGCCTGGTATGATTTTGTCTGCCAAAGATTTGTTGGATCATCATCATAAACCTTCTCGACAAGAGATTCGTCGAGCCATCAGTGGAAATATATGTCGATGCACTGGTTATTCTAAAATTATCGATGCCATAGAGTATGCGTCTAAGGATGTGAGCAAGTCGTGAAGAAACAAGCATATCAGGTTATTGGAAAATCATTGCCACGATCGGATGCATATGACAAAGTGACCGGAAAGGCTCGGTACACGGTGGATGTCGAGGTGCCGGGAATGCTTCATGCGAAAGTGCTGAGGAGTCCATATCCTCATGCCAAAGTTGTAAGAATCGATGTGGATCGGGCCAAGAGTCTTCCAGGGGTTGCGGGAATTGTGACTTGGGAGAATACGCCGCGGGTACTCTTTAATGCAACGTCTACACATACCCAGTCGCCACCACCTTTTGAGGCAGTTAAGGATCAGTATATTTTTGACAATAAGGTGCGTTATGTTGGTGATGAGGTGGCTGCTGTGGCTGCCACTAGTCCGGAAATTGCAGAAGAAGCCATACGGCTTATTAAAGTGGATTATAAAATATTGCCGGCTGTCATGACGGTAGAGGAAGCAGAAGAGACATCTGCACCGAGGATTCATGAGGATAAGAATAACTCTAATATGATTGGTAGCCCGATTGAAAATAATATGGGCGACATTCAGGAAGGATTTAAGTGTTCGGCACACACTGTAGAATGCACCTATACCTTTCCCGTGCAGAAACAGTGCCAGCTAGAGCCGCAGGCAGCGTTAGCCATGAAAGCAGAAGATGGCAGAATGATGGTTTATTCGACCACGCAGGCCCCACACCCCACGCGGAAGATTCTTTCAGATATCTTTTCTTTGCCCATGAACCAAATCCGGGTGGCCAATCCTCCTTATGTAGGTGGTGCTTTTGGGGTAAGGATCGGCTTTAGCGCTAAGGCTGAACCGATTGCGGTTGCTTTGGCGCTATTGACAGAAAAACCCGTGAAGATCGTGTACAGTAGAGATGAGGATTTTATTGCCTCAGAAACACGTCATGCTGGGACAATTCGGGTAAAACTGGGATTTTCCGATGATGGGATAATCCAGGCCGCTGATGTAGAGTCTAGAATGAATGGCGGAGCTTATGCCAGTTGGAGTGTGGATGTCAATGGTGCTATCAATTCTCGGGCCCTGACTATTTATAGAATTCCGCACCTACACTTTCATGGGTACAGTGTTTATACCAACACCACATTGGCCGGTGCTGCTCGTGGTTTCGGTGCGCCGGCACCAACCTATGCGATGGAAATGACCGTTGATAAAGCAGCCCGGACCTTGAACATGGATCCGATAGCATTTCGTTTAAAGAACATAATACAAGTTGGTGATGCCTGGTCTGCTCCGTTTCCTTGTCGAAGTACCGGACTCAAAGAATGCATGGAACGGGGAAAAAAACGCATTGGTTGGGATGATTTTTCAAAAAAAAGTTACGACTCTAATCATCCCAGGTATCTGCGTGGTGTCGGCATGGCTGTTGGTAATCATATCAGTAGTGCCTTTCCTTTTCAGACGGACTATACAGGAGCCAATGTTTATGTTCTGCCAGATGGCAGTGTGCAGGTGGAGACGGCGTTGGTGGAAATGGGGACTGGTGTAAAAACCACCCTGGGACAGATTGCGGCAGAAGTGCTGGGTGTTCCGATGGAATCTGTATGGGTTAAGATTGGTGATACTGATTCTTCATACGATATTGGTGGGCAGGCCAGCCGTAGCCTATATGCGGGTGGTTCTGCTGTAAAAAAAGCAGCAGAGGCGGTTCGCGAACAGATTTTGGCGTATGTTGCACTAAAGCAGGATTGCACGGTAGACAATCTGGATCTTCGGGACGGATGGATCTGGGTTCATAATGAAAAGGCCATGCCTTTTTCAGAAATGACCCAGGATGCAGATTACCACAATGTACAGTTTTCCCGATTAGAGAAACACAAGACAGACAATGCTTTGTCATGGCATGCTCATTTTGCCAGAATTAAAATTGATACCTGGACGGGCAAGATTTTTGTGGAGAAATTGGTAGCTGCACATGACATGGGAAAGGCTATCAATCCACAGATTGTAGAAGGAGTTATTGAAGGAGGTGTTTCCATGGGCATAGGATATGCCTTGAGTGAGGAAATCACTTATGATCACCATGGGAAACAAATTCAAGATAGTTATCACAAATATATGTTGCCGACATCCATGGACTATGGGGAGATTGAACCCATCATTGTGGAAGCGCATGAACCGTCTGGCCCGTTTGGCGCCAGAGGGATTGGTGAGAACTCCGTGGCAGCTGTAGCCCCAGCCATTATGTGTGCAGTCAGAAATCTGTTGGGGATCGATGTGACAGAACTTCCGCTGACACCCGAACGATTGTTAAAGCAGATCGCATTAAATAAATGAAGGAGGCGTATATGACAAAAGTGAAGATTCTGGGTATTTCAGGTAGCCACAGAAAAGATGGAGCTACCGAATACTGTGTGAAGAAAGCGCTGGAAGCAGCAGCTTCTGTTCCGGGGGTGGAGACGGAATTTGTGACGTTACAAGGCAAGAAAATCTCTCACTGTATTCACTGCAATATGTGTATCAAAAAGAAGACGCTATGCGTAATCAAAGATGATTTTCAGGAGATTCAGGAAAAATTTCTGGAAGCAGATGGCTACATCTTGGGTAGTCCGGTTTATCAAATGAATTCAACACCTCTTATTCAAGACTTCTGTAGTCGCTTGCGTCCGACGTATCTGGTTTATCCTGGTCATTTTTCTAATCGTGTTGGAGGTGCTATTGCAACAGGTGGCACGCGGCATGGTGGACAAGAGATGACATTGCTGACGTTAAGAAATGTTTTTCTAACTTACGAAATATTGGCTACCGGAGGGCCGGGAGGGAACTATTGCGGAGCTGCTGTCTGGTCTCAAGATCAGAAAGCCAAAGGCGCGGAGGAGGACACTGTAGGGATGCAAAAGGTTGTGGGTTTAGGACGACGAGTGGCAGAAGCAGCATTGATTCTCAAAGCGGGAAAAGAGAGCTTGCTAGAGCAGGGGATTGAGCTGAAAAAAGAGAGTCTGTGGTTTGAAGATCATTATAAAGACCAATCCTGAGGGAGGGAAAATGGACAACTTTGTGGGCAACAGAATTAAAGATCTTAGAAAATTGAAAGGCCTTTCCCAGAAACAATTGGCGCAGGAATTGGGTATTTCCTTGTCCTATATGAGTCAATTGGAATCGGGAAAATCAAGTATTAATGTATCGACGCTCTTGGATATTGCGCGGACACTAAACTTGCCGTCCATTGCCATGTTATTGGATGAAAATCCTATGGAAGATGTCTCGATGGTACGAACCGGAGATAGAAAATCCTATGCACGAAATGAAGGAAACGTAACGATTGACATTCTCTTTGCCACGTATAATCGTCAGCTGGAGGCAAGCATTGTTCATCTTCCGGTTCAATCTGATACCAACAAAGCCCGATCTCATCGTGGTGATGAGTTTTGTTATGTGATACGTGGATATGTGAAATTGTTTTTAGAGGGGAAAAATGAGTACGAATTGGGACCGGGGGACGTGGTAGCCTATCCGGCAGAATTTCCACATAGTTGGAAGAATATCGGTGATGTAGAAGCAGAAGTCTTGGTGGCTTGCACCCCGGTAAGTTTTTAAGTTATACAAGCAGAACAGAGATGACCAGAAGTATGTTTGACTCCAATCAGATTGCATCTAGGTAGGCAGCAGGAATGAATTATGTGAAGCAGTTGCATCAGGCGAATACAAGGTTCTTGAAAGAGGAACTCCGCCATGCATGCATCATAGTAATTTTGGAGAAATTCCAAAAAAAATGAGGGGGTAAAACATGAAAAAAATTCTTAGTTTATTGCTGGTATTGATGTTGGTTTCCACAATGATACTTGGTTGTACACCTGCTGAAGAACCAGCAGAAGAACCAGCAGAAGAGCCTGTTGAGGAACCTGTAGAGGAACCGGCAGAAGAGCCTGAAGCAGCTCCATTGAAAGTGGGTTTGATTCTGAGTGGACCCATCAATGACAGCGGGTGGAATTCAGTTGCCTATGAAGGCCTAATGAAAGCAGAAGAGCAGCTGGGTATTGAAGCCAACTATTTGGAAAGTGTTGCTCAATCTGAAAATGAGGAAGCTTTCCGGAGTTATGCGAACCAGGGATTTGATATCATTATCGGACATGGATATCAGTTCAATGATGCCGCATTGGCTGTTGGTCCTGATTTTCCGGATATCAAATTTGTAGTGACCAGTTCCAATATTTCGCAAGCACCCAATGTGGCAGGTTTGGAAGTATCCAATACGGAAGCAGGTTTTGTTGGAGGCATCATTGCTGGTGCTTTTACATCATCCAAAGAAGTAGGTTATATTGGTGGCGTGGACATGCCCCCTATTACTGACGCAGACAAAGGATTCAAAAAAGCAGTGGAAATGATTGATCCCGAGATCAGCGTTAGTTCTACACTGATTGGCAGTTGGGATGACATCGTAAAGGCAAAAGCTGTGGCAGGAGAGATGATCAGCAATGGAGCAGATGTGGTGCTCGGCAATGCCAACCAAGCGGGATTGGGCGTTATTGAAGCAGCCCAGGAAGCAGGAGTTTATGCTGTTGGTTTTTCAAATGATCAGAGTGATTCGGCTCCTGAAACGGTCATTGCTAGTTCCAAATATGATATGTCAGTGGCCATTATATTTGTGATAGAACAAGTGTTGAACGATGCTTTTGAAGCCAAGTCCTATATTCTGGCTACCCGGGAAGGGGCAACGGGAGTGATTTGGAATGAAGCATTAAAGTCAGAGTTAGACCCTGAAAAAGTTGCTTTGGTGGAAGAAATGGAACAGAAGTTGATCAGTAAAGAAATCGATACAGCGCAGTTTTAAGCTTATGGCCTGGGACGTAAGTCCCAGGCCTTTATTTGGAGGAAAAAGATGAAAAAAGTCATTGCCCATGCCTATGTTGCCACTGTTGATGATCATAACACAGTCTATCCAGATGGAACTGTGGTGATGGAGAATGGTTTGATCCAATGGGTGGGACCTAGTAAGGAGTACGAAAGAAATACTAATGAGCATGACCAGCAATATGACATGAGAGGGAAACTTGTAATTCCAGGTCTCGTCAATGCGCACACACACAATGTCTATTACCTGATGAGAGGTCTGGGTATGGATCTCGAACTCAAATCCTGGCTTAAAAAAGCGATTTGGCCAGGATTGTTGCGCATTGGAAAACACGAGGCCTATCTGGGATCTCTATTGGGTAACCTAGAGAATCTTCGCAGTGGTGTAACCTGCGTGGCAGATAATTACTATATGCCAAAGTACAAGAAAGAAAACATAGATGGAGTGTTGCAGGCTGCACGGGACGTCGGATTACGCTTTTTGATGGCTCGTGGGTTTCATGATTTTGCATTCAATATTCCTGAGGAGTTTGTTGAAAGTGAAGATGAGATCAGACAGGAGTATCTGCGGTTGATTGATGTCTGGCATGATCCAGAACACCTCTTCCAGATGGCTATCAGTCCAGTAAATATTCTGTATAATCGTTTAGAGACGGTTGCAAATATTGGCGCTATAGCATTAGAGCATGGGTTGCCTATTCATACCCATGTAGCGGAAGCAAGATTTGAAGTGGAAGAAATAAGACGGCGTCATGGAAAGACCTATATGGAACTCTTTGATCAGATGGGGCTGGTCAATACAAAGTTTCATGCTGTACATTCCGTTTTTTTAGAGGAGGTGGACATGAAAATCCTTGCGCAAAACGGGGGAACGGCAATTTTTAATCCTGCCAGCAATCTTCTTCTTGCATCGGGCGTTGCTCCTATTGAAGAGATGAAAAAGCATGGGGTTCACATTGCCCTTGGAACCGATGCACCCAACAACAACCAGGATTTACTGGAAAGTATGAAACTGGCTTGCATTTTGCCTAGAATAACTCATTACAATCCACTGGCCATGACATCGAAGGAAGTACTCAGAATGGCTACCATACAGGGAGCTCGTGCCATGGGAATTGCAGATTGCGTAGGTTCTTTAGAGGTCGGGAAGAGGGCAGATATCACGGTAGTGAACATGGAAACCTTACACAATTCACCGGTGCATGACCCAGTGGCTAATTTGGTTTACTCGGCGAATCAATCGGATGTGGTTGCTGTTTTCATTGATGGTGAGCCCAAGGTTATGGATGGATCAATTGTGGGTTGGGATGTTTCGGATGTGATACGAGATGTTGGGGATGCGGTCCGCAGCCTATTTCCTGCTTGAAGGACGATAGACACAGACACAATGTGAGTTCCAAACTACTTGCAGAGTGTCTTTTTTATGGAGGAGGCTAAAAGGATAGTGGGGTTGATTGACGGGATTTTTTCTTCATTTCGATAATGTGATCATCCAGACTATATAGCTGTCATGGTGATCAATGATATTTGGTCTGACATAAGGGAATTGATGCTGGCTTATTTTCTCCATTGCTCCTATGATGGTATTGGGGTGCGTATCCCTAATTCAGGACAGTGGATTGATTCAAGTAAAGATCTGCATCCTGTGATTCAATCTTCTTGTTGCTGTTTGTGAAATAGTAGCGCATCCATATAAGATGGAATGGTAACCCTGGTTTTTGGATTGATGTCTATGTGTCGAGGAGAGTAATGGATGAAAAGGTTGCTGCCGTACACGTTACCCATCTTTAGAAGTGTCATATTTATTGTGGGTGGCCTGATCTTTGCTATCTTGACCCATCAGTCTTTGGAGCAAGCTAGCCGTTGGTGGTCTGTACTTTGCTCATTATTCAATGTGGCAACGATTTTTGTCCTCATGGTTGTTTGTAAAATAGAAGGAATCACCTATGCATCGTTTATGAACAATCAAAAAGAACGATTGAGTATAAAGATGATTTTGGGTACTGTTTTGCTGATGCTACTGATTGGCATAGGTGGTATGTTGGCTTTTGGGCTCGTGTTTTATGGTTCTGTGCCTACTATTTTGATACAACCCATACCAGTTTGGATTGCTCTTATCAATACAGTTGTCTTACCGATTACCATTGTGTTGGCAGAGATGCCTTTGTACTTCGGGTATGCATACAACAAAATCGAGGAGCATACAGGAAATAAATATTTTGCTTTTGGATATACGATTTTCTTTTATGCGCTACAGCATAGTTTTATCCCTTTGCTTCTGAACTGGCGTTACATGGCTTATCGGTTTTTGTCTTTTTTGCCATTGATGCTGGTGCTGGGCATTCTTTATGATAGAAGAAGAAAATTGTCTACCTTGATGATAGGACATGGAGTTATGGATTTGGCAACAGGGGTTCAAATCGTCATTGCATCCATTTGGCCAACATTGTTTTAATATCTTTAGAGGGGAATAATGTTGGGTTTGTATTTGGTGTTACCCTGATTTCTGTCAGGTCTGTGGGTCTGACAAAAGGCGTGCAGGATAGAATCTTTACCAAACAAATATTATATTTTTGTTGACAAAGGCAATTGTGTAAAGTTAGAATTAAATGGCATTATCGAGAAATCGTCTTCCAGATCAACTAGTGAAAGGCCCTGCTTGAGAAAGCAGGGCCTTATAGTTGCGCAAAAGACGGCAGAATAACAAAAAAGGCATGCGGACAAGGGATAAATCAGTGTGCATAATGGCCTTGTTGTTTGGGCAGAGATGATGCAGCTGTGGTGCGAAACGTTGTGGATGGAGAACGAGATTTTTCTATCATCATTGAGCTGGCAACCTTCTGGCAACTGAATGATATGGGATAGAGGGGATGCCTTCAAAACAGAGGTGTTTTTTGAAAGAGTCGGGTGATCTTAGTCGACGAATCGCTCCACAATCAAAAATGCAGAAAGAAGGTGTTAGAAGTTAGCTTTGTTTTTCCAAATATGGTTGGTTTTGGATCATTCGATCAGGAGGTTAATAAGATGAGTAGAAAAAGAGTAGGGGTTATGGTATTGATTGTTTGCTTGATGGCAGGAGTAATCCTCGGAGGTTGTGCTCCTGGGGAACTAGAAGAGAGATAGGCACTGTGGAAAATGATGTGCCAAAAGCGGCGCTGCTTACTTCAGGGCCCATCAATGATGGTGGATGGAATACCATTGCTTACAACGGATTATTGCTGATTGAAGAACGATACGGTTTTGCAATTAGTAATTCAGAAAATGTAAAGCAAGATGATCAAGAAGCCATATTGCGAGATTATGCTAGAAAGGGTTATGATCTCATTATTGGTCATGGCTTTGAGTTTGGGGATGCGATGCTATCTGTTGCCCCGGAGTTTCCAGAGACATTTTTTGCACAGGTTGGCGGCAATATTGGTGGTACGCTTCCCAATCTGACATCAGGGGAACTCCGAACGGGTGAGATGGGCTATATTATGGGCAGACTGGCTGGTGAGTTGACAGAAACGGGAAAAATTGGATTTATTGGTGCTATGGAGATACCGACCATTGTCGATGATGTTGCTTTCATTGAGGCTGCCATTGCAGAGTATTACCCCCATGTTGAGGTGGCGATTGCGTATACGGGGAGCTGGACCGATATTGCTGCTGGAAAAGAAGCAGCCAAGTCCATGATCGACAATGGGACCGATGTATTGATCGGGATCGGTGATGCCTGCGATGCAGGCGCGATTCAAGCTTGTGATGAAGCGAAAGAAAACATATGGTTTATTGGTTGGTCTGGAGATATGAATGCCTTGTCTCCAGAAAAGGTAGCCTCTTCGACGGTTCAATCGATACCCACATTGATCGATATTTTCGCTCAACAATTGATCAACGAAGAGGAAGGAAAAGCTGGAACATATGGCATTAAGGAGGGCGTACTTCTGATGGGAACTTGGGCACCGGACGTTCCTGAAGATACAAAAGAGTTTGTATTGTCCGAATTCGAGAAATTCAAAACGGGAGAGTACACAAGAAACTCTGTTATGGAAATGACCAAAGCCAAATCAGATGTCGTGTTCGACGAGTAGATATTGTCTGGCCCACCTTTCCTGCGTTAGGAACGGTGGGCCTCTTAAGATGTTAAAAGAATTCAGGAAGAGATCCTATTTCTGGACAGCCAACCTGAAAATATCATGACCAGGCTGACCAAGATAAAGGTCAGTTCATAGCCAAAATGACTGATAAAAAATCCCCCGGCAATAGGAAGGATTACGACAAAAATGTTCAGCGTACCTCGAATGCCAAGGTATTCGGTTCTCCGATTATCTGGTGCAATATCCAGCAGATAAGGTTCAAAACCAATCAACCGACCACTGATGATAAAACCAAGGAGAAAAAAGACCATGCTGTATAGCAGGGGGGTTGTCCGTACTAGGATAATGGCCAGCAAAGGAATAGTCGATCCCAAATAGATGCATAATCTGACGATAACCCGGGCGGATGTTCGAGAAGCCATGTAGCCCCAGATAAAATTAGATAGTATAGTACCCGTTACCTGGAATAGTAAGTATTGCCCAAGATATGAATGTGAAGAAGCGAATACATCTTTGGCGTAAATCATATAAAAAGGCAAAATCATGATGCTGAAGCTGGCTAGATTTTCAATCAGAATGAACCGACGAAACTGTTTGTCGGTTTTTAATATGTTAGGCACTTCGCGGATGTAAGATAGAAAACTTTGATTTGCATGTTCTGCAGGTGGTGAAGCGGGTTCATGGATGCGGTAAAATCCCAGTGAAGAGATGAAAAGACCAAGTCCACCAATGGTGAGCGTAAGAGCATAATTATCAGGAAAAGACAGTTGCCCAGGTCTAAATATACCGGCAATCATGATCCCTCCCACAAAGGCGGCTATGCTGGCGAAGAATTGTTTTATGGCGTATAAGCGCGATCGTTGTTGGCTTGTTAACATTTTCCCCACGACATCAGCATAAGCGATTCCGGCAAAACCCGCACTGATGGAGAAAAGAAAGATCCAAATAAAAAACGTATAGATTGCAATGCGTGGATGGGTAGCTCCAAAAAACCAGGTAGAGACGGCCATACCGAGAAAGGCGGCTGCGCGCATGTAGATTCCGATGAGAAGGAACCTTTTTTTGTAAGAGCGTGACTTCAGGTAGTGGCTGAAGCCTAGATTGAAAATAAGAGGAGCTCCCAGCATAATGGCATAAAGTAGTCCGAATAGTATTTTTGAATCGGTCATTTCTGAGACTAGAGACGGAAATACTGTATTGAGATCGAGCATGGATATTGTGAAGGCCAAAAAGAACCCATGCCAGATATAGGCGAAGTAAATAATGTTGACTTGCGTATTCGGTTTGGGCGTTTGTATCGAGCCTTTTTTAATGTCCGCCAATTCAGCAGGTTGGTCAGTAGCAAAAGGACCAGACTGGTCAGAAGATTGATTCATGGGATATCTCGTTTCTAATTCATTTCTCTAGGTCTGTCTCTATCCTACGCCATTTTTGTCCAATAGAAAAGCCCAAGGAATGAGGATGCTCAATATGATAGATGATGACAATATTTATAGGAGCTTGATGAATTTTTTTCGATGATAGAATACATATTTCTCAATTGCTTTTACTTGGAGTAGTATATACATAAGTCCAGTCATTGCTTTCATGGCGGGAAATGATCTGGGAGGATGTTGATCAAGAGCATCACCAAGACAGAAACACTAGCATAGGGAGGTTCTATACATCATGTTGAAGAAACGAATCGATGAGGTAAAAGGGTGGGACCACCCTGTACAGGAAGAATTCGAAAGACAGTATGTCAGGTTGAATTATCAACATGTGATACCAGCCTTGATGATTCTTTATATGGTGGAATGGGGGCTTTATTCTATACAGCATTTACTATTTGATGTTGGTGAGATTATTCTATGGTTTCAGGGATTCAATACCATCATGATTTTTGTATTGATTACAGCCTATCATTATTTTTACCGGTTGCCGATCTTATTGCTGAAGGTATTGATCTATCTGTGTGCTCTTGGGATTATGTTATTTGGTGTGGCCTTGGTACTGGGAACACAATATGATGCTGATTTGGTGCATATGTTTATGATGACTACGTTTGGTGTGGCTGCTTTTATGGTTATGCCGCCAATAGAAGCGCTCATTGTATTTGGTATTCCCACTTTTCTATTTTTTTTCGCCCTCCCCTTGTTTCAAAGTGATGCGAGCATTGTTATGGTAAATCGCATCAATGTTATAATTTTTAATCTTTTTGTGTGGCTTTTGTCTTACAACCAGTTTGGTTTAAAGCACAAAAACTTCTTTTCAGAAATGGAACTGCATAAGACGTTCAAAAGACTAGATAAAATGGCCAGAACGGATCTGATGACGGCTTTGTATAACCATACCACCATTTTGGATATTCTTAGAAATGAGATGGAGCGCGCAAACAGGTATGGCACTGACTTGGTGGTGCTTCTTGTGGATATCGATGATTTCAAACGGGTCAACGACTACCTGGGTCATGTGGTGGGTGATGAGGTCATCAAATCTGTGGCAGACATCTTGCAGAAAGCGGCGCGCAGTACAGATGATATCGGACGCTATGGAGGCGAGGAGTTTCTGGTCGTGATGCCCAACACGGACGTTGACGGGGCGTTTCAATATTTTCAGCGAGTCAGGCAGTCTTTGCAACTGTACACGCTTCCTAACGGTGACACGATTTCCATCAGTGCAGGCATTGCTTATTACCAAGGCGAGGATATAATCAGTTTGCTGAAAATGGTCGATGAAAGATTGTATAGGGCAAAACAAAAGGGTAAAGATAGATGTATTGCTGATGAGGTAGCCTAGTCTGGCGCTGAGAATCGATGTGTGGATTTGCGTAGGAGCACTGACTGGTTTGGGGATGGGTAGTTTATGATGTTATAATTGTAATCATTACAAATGAATAACCAAATCATAATGCATCTGCCTTTGGCACAAAGGGAAGTGATTCGCGTGAATCCGACATTGGAAAAATTAAAAAAGCAACTGAGTGATAAAGATATTCACCTTTCGCATCAGAGAATGAAGATTCTGCAATATCTTGCAGATCATCCCAGTCACCCCACTGCTGATCAGATTTTTACAGACTTAAAAAAAAGCATTCCAACTTTATCCAAAACGACCATCTACAACACGCTTAGATTGTTTTTGGAGGCAGGATTGATTCGAGTCCTCAACATTGATGATTATGAGACCAGATACGATACGGTTCTGGAGGATCATGGGCATTTCCTGTGTAGTCAATGCGGCAGTATTTATAATTTCTCCATTGATCTCACGCACTCTGACATTAAGGGATTGGAAGGCTTTGACATCTCTGCAAGAGATGTATATTTCAGTGGCCGGTGTCCACATTGCCTTGCCCGCTTGCAGGATGAAAACAATGTAAAAGAGTAGGAAACGACTGACTTTTCGCTCCTGATTTGTGAACCATATAACCATATGGAAGAAATGGGTCAAGAAAAGGGGATTGGTTGAGAGGGAAGTATTTTGTATGCAGATTATCGCTTTGTGAGAAAAACAAGGTATTTATGAGTCAAATGATAAAAAAGGAGGATGTGTTATGCACGATGAACGAAGATGTCCGGTCACGGGCAGAAGTAGCAGTGCCGCTTCAGGTGGTGGTACCTCGAACAGGGACTGGTGGCCTCATCAGCTTAATCTAGGAATCCTGCATCAGCATTCTGCATTGAGTAATCCCCTGGGGGCTGATTTCGATTATGCAGAAGCATTCAAATCATTGGATTTGGAGGCGCTAAAGAAGGATTTATATGCCTTGATGAATGATTCACAGGAATGGTGGCCAGCTGATTATGGACACTATGGTCCGCTATTTATTCGTATGGCCTGGCACAGCGCTGGTACATATCGAACCAGTGATGGTCGTGGCGGGGCTGCCACTGGGAATCAGCGTCTTGCTCCTCTCAATAGTTGGCCAGACAATGTGAATCTTGATAAGGCAAGACGTCTTTTGTGGCCAATCAAGCAGAAGTATGGCAAGAAGATCTCCTGGGCAGACCTAATGATCCTGGCCGGAAACTGTGCACTGGAGTCCATGGGTTTGAAGACATTTGGTTTTGGTGGTGGACGAGTAGATGTATGGGAACCAGAACAAGATATTTATTGGGGATCGGAAAGTGATTGGCTTGGTGACAAACGGTACTCCGGTGAGAGAGACCTGGAGAATCCGTTGGCTGCCGTCCAGATGGGTTTGATTTACGTGAATCCAGAAGGGCCAAATGGTAATCCGGATCCGGTGGCTTCCGGATTTGATGTACGGGAAACGTTTGCCAGGATGGCCATGAGTGATGAAGAAACCGTGGCGCTGGTTGCGGGTGGTCATACCTTTGGGAAGTGCCACGGTGCGGGCAGTGCAGATCATGTGGGTCCGGAGCCTGAGGGAGCTGGTATTGAGGAGCAAGGTCTGGGTTGGAAAAGTACCTATGGAAGCGGTAAAGGTGGGGATACCATCAGCAGTGGGATCGAAGGGGCATGGAAGCCCAAACCAACCCGTTGGGACATGGGTTATCTTCATGTACTGTTCAAATATGAGTGGGAATTGGTCAAGAGCCCGGCAGGTGCCCATCAATGGTTGGCCATCGATGTAGAGGAAGAAGATATGGTAGTGGATGCTCATGATCCATCAAAGAAACATCGTCCTATGATGACCACGGCAGATCTTTCCTTGCGGTACGATCCTATTTATGAACCAATTGCTCGGTATTATCAGAAAAATCCTGAAGCATTTGAGGAGGCTTTTTCTCGTGCCTGGTTTAAGCTTACACATCGTGATATGGGTCCGGTGTCCTGCTACCTAGGTCCGGAGGTTCCTGAAGAAGAACTTATCTGGCAAGATCCCGTACCTCGTGCGGGTGCAAAACTGATTGATGAACAAGACATAGTTGCTCTTAAAAAAGCTCTGAATTCATCAGGATTGTCTGTCTCTCAGTTGGTGACTACAGCGTGGGCATCAGCCTCGACGTTCCGTAACTCCGATAGACGTGGTGGGGCCAATGGTGCGCGCATTCGTTTGGCACCACAGAAGGATTGGGAAGTAAACCAGCCGGAACAGCTTCGATCTGTGCTTGCGGTATATGAAACCGTACAGCAGGAATTTAACAGCAGACAACAAGGAGAAAAAAGGGTATCGCTTGCTGACTTGATTGTCTTGGGTGGATGTGCTGGCATCGAGGAAGCTGCAAGACGTGCCGGACAGGAAGTGGTCGTTCCCTTTAGCCCGGGACGAACGGATGCATCTCAGGAACAAACAGATACTGCGTCATTTTCCGTTTTGGAGCCTAGGGCAGATGGCTTTCGCAACTATGTAAAAAATAACGTATCTGTTCCGGCAGAAGAACTGCTGGTGGATCGCGCGCAGCTTTTGACCTTGACAGCTCCCGAAATGACGGTGTTGGTGGGAGGTTTGCGGGTGTTGCATGTTGGCCAGACAAAGCATGGTGTTTTCACTGATAAGCCAGAAACGCTTAGCAACGACTTTTTTGTCCATTTGTTGGATATGAGTACCACTTGGAAACCCTTATCGGAAGAAGGGGATTTGTTTGAAGGCTTTGATCGCAAGACCAATAAACTGAAGTGGACAGCAACCCGGGCAGATCTCATATTTGGGTCGAATTCGCAATTACGAGCTATCTCTGAAGTGTATGCTTGTGAAGATGCCAAAGAAAAATTTTTGCTGGATTTTGTTTCTGCTTGGACGAAAGTGATGAATGCAGATCGCTTTGATCTTCAATAACTGATGGCAAGGCAAGCTGGCATAAAGAGGGTGTGAGAAAGAGGTGAACTGGATGATGAGATATTCAGTGAGAAAAATGGGATTGGCTGTACTGGGGACTGTATCGTTGGTCTTGGGGCTGGTGGGCATTTTTATACCGGTCCTGCCTACGACGCCATTTCTTCTTTTGGCCTCTTTTTGCTACCTTCGAAGCTCGAAAAAAATGTACGACTGGCTGATTCATCATCCGTATTTTGGCTCTTATATCTATGGTTATATTACCTATAAGGCTGTCTCTCGAAAAACCAAAAGAGGCGCCCTGATTTTTCTTTGGTTGACACTCATTTTGTCTATGATTTTGGTTGCGTTTTGGCATGTAAGAGTCTTTTTGCTGCTGGTGGGATTGGGTGTGACATGGCATCTATTGACGCTTAAAACCTTAGGTCCAAAAGAAGAAACGGAAGCGTGCGATCAACAGGGTCTCAGCCAGGAATAACATGTCGCTGGTTTGGCGTGGCTGGCTGGGCCACAGTCTAGTATCATACTTTTGAAATGGTAACGGTTGAATAAGGGGGATTCCCTAAGGTGATCGCATGGAACAAAAAAGAAAGAATCTCTATGATTATTCGTTAGGTTCTTCAGAACAAGAAATCAAAGAGATACTGCTTGGTCATGCACAGGTACGCATTGAGCGCATCATTAGCTCTGGTCAAACCAGCGAGTGGTACGATCAAGAAGAGGATGAATGGGTCGCATTGCTCCAGGGTCAGGCGATTTTGAGTTATGAGGGGAATCAAAAAGATTGTTTGTCCCCAGGTGATGTTGTGTTCATCCCGGCGCACAAAAAACACAAGGTGAGCGCTACCTCTGTGACGCCACCTTGCGTGTGGTTGTGTGTTTTTATGGGCAATGACGAAGTGGACAAGTGTTCATCATGATATAAAAAAGACGTAGCCTAAAATAAGGGCTACGTCTTTTTTGAGGTGCATGGGTTTTGCTGTTTACGCTTTTTCCGACAGATCGGTTATGGTCACAAACTGTGGTGGATTTGCAAAATGCTTCTTGACCGCGCACAGATCCATGCTACGGATAACCCCAGCTTCATATTTTTCAGGAAATCCTTCCGGTGTGATGAGCTTCAAGGTGACTTTGGAAATCAGTCCTGTTGCCAAATCATTTTCCAAATCCATAGCGATCGACATGCCTGTGGTGTCAATGCCGCGGCTCTGGCAGAACCCCAGCGCATAAATGCCTGCACAGGTGCCGATGGAAGATAAGAATAGAGAAAAAGGTGTTGGCGCACTGCCATCACCACCGCCATGGACCGATTGATCGGTCTCTATCATAAAATCTCCCACTTGCGCATAAACCTTTTTTCCTCCTGGAAAAGTAATGTTGATCATATGTTTACCTCCTCAATTCGTTTCTTGGTTATTATATGCTCTTCAGGATCATTATTCAAAAATATGACCACTCTGGCAGGATTTTTTTTTCAGTTGGGGAAAAATGAATAAGAAAGAAGGCAATGCAGCTTTCGTAAGGGGAAGCATCTTTTTTTCTGTTGGCATGGGAAGAAGATACACGGAGGAATGATGAATCGTCGCAGATTTTGGTAGGGTGGCAAGCATTTCCTTGGTCCTGAGTGCTGTTGTTTCTTATGTATACAGTAGCCTTGTTTGGGGAAGTGGTGTTTTTAATTGGGAGGTCGCTTGGCGTTTGCTATTGTGCTGGGTGTTGTATTTGCGTTCATGGACAAAACACCATAGTAGGGTGGTGCGTTCCCCATTTTTCTATGTGGTCATAGAGCATGATTTTACCAGCGGTCTTCATCAGATCGGGTTCATTGGTGACACAGGGTACTCTCCCAGTTTTCATGTCGTTGAGTAGGATATCAGTATATTGCCAGTGGATGTGGAGACAGGGAATAGGGTGAGAAAGAAATGAGTTCCATGAAGAAGCAAGTATTGGCCAATGGGAGGGTAGCATAGAAAACAAATCTCTTCGCTGTTTACCATTATGTGATGGGTGATATCAGCAAGCAGGGAACAAGCATATTTAGACAGGGCACGGAGAACAGATAGGTAAAAAGAATCCTGAGGTATGATGGGAGCGTAAGATGATGGATGAAATCTATTTGGTGACGGGGGCGGCGGGGCACCTGGGCAGTGCGGTGGTTAGAGAATTGCTCGGTATGAGCAAAAGAGTACGTGCGCTGGTATTGCCACGGGAAAAGAACCTTCCCTTTGGAGATGTTGAAATCTGTTATGGCAATGTTTGTGATTCCAAGAGCCTGGATGGTTTTTTTCAGCACAAGGAAAATGAGAAACTGTATGTGATTCATTGTGCTGGGGTTGTCTCTATTGCCTCCAGGTTTATTCAGAATGTCTACGATGTGAACGTAACGGGGACGAAAAATGTGGTGGATTGGTGTGAGCGATGTAAAGTCAATCGGTTGGTTTATGTGAGCTCTGTTCATGCGATTCCAGAAAAACCTGTGGGGGAGGATGTGGTGGAAACACGTGTTTTCCATCCGGATGAGGTTACAGGCATATACGCCAAAACCAAATCCGAAGCGACAGCCCATGTGCTGGCTGCGGCTAGCCGTGGTCTTTCCTTGTGTGTTGTTCATCCTACTGGTATTTGCGGTCCTTTTGATCAAGGAAGCGGGCACATGACTACGCTGGTGCTTGATTATGTCAAGGGTCGATTGGTCGCCAGCATGAAGGGCGGATATGATTTTGTTGATGTTCGGGATGTGGCGACAGGAATCATTTCTTGTCTTACGAAGGGAAGATCTGGGGAGTGTTATATCTTGTCCAATCGGTATTTTGAAATCAAAGAGATTCTGGATATGCTTCATGATATCACAGGAAAAAGAAAGATCAGGCTCATACTGCCTCTTTGGTTTGTCAGGCTTACTGCGTCCTTGTCGGAAACATACTATAGGATTTTGCAGCAACCACCACTTTATACACCTTATTCTATATATACTATTTCATCTGCTGCTCATTTTTCGAATCAGAAAGCCAGAGCGGAATTGGATTATTGTACCAGGGACATGAGAGTAACACTGGGAGATACAGTTGCGTGGTTAGAAAACGAGGGTAGGTTGTGAATCATCTTACCTAGTATTCTCACTCAGATAATGCATGCGGTCATGTTAGTAGATATAAATAGGAATGTTCTTGCTCAGAAGGTATCTGCTGCTGGAAATAGCTTGTTGATATTAGAAACCATTTTCGTGGTTATTTTGTTCAATAAAACATAGTAGGTGTTTCTTTTGTAGACATGTTGCAGGTGATTGCAAAAATTGGGAGGGTTAGTATTCGAAATCTCATAAAAATTGTTTTCATTTCGCCTGGTGAGTCCTCCAGGCTTTTTGTTTGGTTGTCGAATGTGAGCGCTATCACTGGCCTTTTATTGTTTGTGTTTTTTCATGAGTAACTTGTACCAATAATAGAGCGTGCATCCAAAACAGTAGCCACTGAGTGCTGCCAAAGCAACGGTGGCCAACAATGCGGATATGATGAAGCCAGCAGTACTGAGATGGAAGAGAAACAACAGTATGGATATGGTCAGAAACAAGACCGCCAGGATTTGGTTGAAACGGCTTAGTTCCAAGGACTCTGTTTTGGCATGTATGATTTGTTTAGACAGTAAAGGTTTGGCCATCTGAATGAAAAGGTTGCCCTTGATTCCTCGCAGAAGCGCTATCGTCTCAATGAACCACAGGAGGAAAATGAAAGCTGCATTTTGGGTTACAAGTGCGAGCAGTACGAGTAAGACGATGCCGGTCTGATTGGCATGGATATAAGGCAAGGGGATTTCTTTCATAGGGATGATCCTTTCTTTTTGTTTGGGAACGCTCAGTGGATAGGGAAGTGAGATACACTTGGTTGTGGTGGAGATAGGCTCTCGTTGGTGCGTAAGATGACACCGCCTCCAATCACATAATCTCCATCATAGAGGACGACAGCCTGGCCTTGGGTGATAGCTCGCTGGGGTTCGTCGAAAGTGACCTGTATCTGGTTGTTTTCCAGAGGAATAACGGTCGCCCACTGCTCTGGTTCGCGGTAGCGGATTTTGGCTTTTAAGCGTATGCTGTGTTCTAAACTTTTGCCGCTGATCCAGTTGATGTCATGAGCAATCAAGGTGGTGCCATATAGTCCGGATTCTTCACATAGAACAATGGTATTGTTTTCTGGGTGTATGGAATGCACGTAGACAGGCCGTGGAAAGGATAGCCCTAGTCCTTTTCTTTGCCCGATTGTGTAATGGATGATTCCTTTATGTTGACCTAAAATCTTTCCATCCAGACCAATGAAATGTCCTTTTGCATAATGCCTACGGGTTTTGTTTTTTATGAAACGGGCATAATCGCCATCTGGGACAAAACAGATATCTTGACTGTCTGCTTTGTCTGCATTGTTGAATCTGAATTTTCTGGCCAAAAAACGCACCTTCGGTTTGGTATAATCGCCAAGAGGGAAGAGAGTGTGTGCCAATTTCTCTTGTGTCAGGGTATAGAGAACATAGCTTTGATCTTTGGTGGCATCAACCGCTTTTTTTAGGAAAAATTGGTCGCCTTGTTGCTCGATACGAGCATAATGGCCGGTCACGACATAGTAATAGTCCAGTTCCTTGGCCCGGCGATACAGTTGATCAAATTTGAGATAGCGATTGCAATCGATGCAGGGATTGGGTGTTTGTCCGTTTTCGTAGGCCTGGATAAAATGTTGTATGACATCCTTATGGAATTGATCTTTAAAATTAAAAACATAGTAAGGTATGTTCAGTTGTATGGAGATCCGTCGGGCATCTTCGATATCGGCCAGTGAGCAACAGGTTGCTCCACCAGCAAGGTCATTTTCTTCGCCCTGAAACAGTTTCATGGTAATACCCAAGCAATCCATTCCTTTTCCTTTGATCAAGTAGGCAGCGACACTGCTGTCAACGCCTCCACTCATCGCGATTAGTGCTCTTTTTTTCATGATATATCGCTCGCTTATCATGCGGCAATGACCGCAAGACAATGAATCCTCCCCTTCTTACCTATATAACCTATCGGTTAAGTAGGAATTTATCATATGGAGACTGGGTTGTCAATGCAAAAATTGTAAATGAAAAAGGTTTGGGAATATTTAGATGTGATAAGGAGGATCTGATGCTGCTTGCTGTTGGATGAGATCCTCAATGGTGATATTTTCTAAATAGTCGTCTATAAGTTTATGCAACTCTTGCCACATGGGTAGGGTGAGACATTGGCCAGAACGCTCACAAGTGTTGGGTTCGTGTTCCAGACAAGAAATGGGGGCGAGATTGCCCTCCAGCAGTTTCAGAACAGTGCCTACGGTGATTTGGCTAGGATGATGAGCCAGTTTGTACCCACCGTCTTTGCCTCGTTGACTCATGACCAAGCCTCTTTTGTGGAGGATTGAGACGATGCTCTCTAGATATTTGGTGGACATGTTTTGCAACCGGGCAATCTCTTTGAGGGATAAGAAATTTTCATCATGATGTTGGGCGAGTTCCACAATGATGCGAAGAGCATATCTGCCCCTTGTAGATATTTTCATAAGGTTTCCTCCAAAATGCAGGCGATGAAATGATTATGTTTATTCTACTATAGGTTTGCTAGGATATACAATGGTCAGGTACAAATGATTGGGGAATGACTTGTTGCTATGTTATTTTGTGGACACATATGTGCCTGTGCTATAATGTGGTCAATCGAATTGGTGTCGGTGGTGGATTACAAGATGGAAACAAGGAGGAAAGAGATGGCATTACCAGAAATGGTTTTTGATGCAGAAGAAATAAGACTTAAGCGCATTGTCGATCACACAGCTCTATTGGGATATGAGGAAGCAGGTTTTGTTTGCGGTAAAATAGATCAGGTGTACGGGCCTTTGGCTTTTCGCAAGAAACCGGAGGGGAGACCCCTTGTTTACGCATCCTATGTGATGTCTGTCGATGGAAAAATTGCCTTTATGGACAATGAGGTTGGTCCCTTGATTGCCCAAAACAATTACCTTGATCCTAACGGTGCTTTGGCTGATTTTTGGATTCTGAATATGCTCCGGGGTCAAAGTGATGGAATCATCATTGGATCGGGAACCCTGATCAAGGAGCCAAACTATTCCGGGAGTGCCTATGACAGAGATATTTTGGATGCCAGAAGGGCAGCCGGAAAACCTTTGGCTCCCTGGACTGTCATCGTGACCAGGTCAGGACAAAATATTCCTTTTCACAATCCTGTTTTTCAGTGTGAAGAGGTTCCCTTTTTGATAGCCACTTCCCCTGTGGGGTACCAGTCATTGATTAAGGACTTGCCAAAAGATCATGTTTTGCTTCCCGTTTGTCAGAATGAGGATGACCAAGAGACCATCAGACGAGTCATAAGGAATTGTCCAGATAAGATTGCTGTTTTTGTCTCTGGGAATGAAGATGAACCGGATTCATCTGCCTTGATGAAGGTGCTTGATGCCATGGGCATGGAAAAAGTGCTGGTGGAGTCTCCTGCTTACTGCCACCATTTGATGCAAAAAAAGCTATTGCACGAGATTTTTATCAATACGTCTTGTGTGTTTGTCGGCGGGCAGGCGACGGGGATCGGTAGTAGTGAAACACCGTTTCTATCAACAGATCACCCGCATTGTGATATTGTTTCCATACATCTTCACCAAACCAATTTTCTTTATACACGGTATTGTTTTCGTTATGATGTTATGCCTTAGCTAGGGAATGAATAAATATGTGCTGGTATCAGCGATACAGGAAGATGCGGATTAACCTCTTAAAACCGCAGATAATCATCAAGAAAAGGCAGTTTTTTTTGCAAAGCATAAAACCAATTGAGAAAGATATGTCTTTTTGCGAACCTGGTGATATCCTTTGATGGGATAGTCAACGATTCTGTTTGTACCTGTTTATTTGTCCATAGGCAGGTAGCAACGCTGGTGATATAATAAGATCATAGAAAGAGGAATGCCTGACGAGGACTGTGCGTGTGTGGCAAAGCAACGATTTAGATGAGGATACAGAGGCAATGAGCACGCCGGCCAAACAAGGCCGGCTTTTGATTTGCAGCGAGAAGGGCTTAAGACGTTTCCATCCTGGGTGGAACAGCAAAAAAGACTGAAAAACTTGTACTAAATGGATCAGCATCTTTAATGGGATGTTTCGGAGACATCTCGTTCAGTCGGAAAAGTCAAGGAGGTGAGTTCTACTTATCAGATTGCACAGCAAGATATGTTCTTGGCATAGCCTAAGTTTGATTTGCCTATTTTGTATTTGGCACAAGGGGAATCAATTGTTTCAGAGGGTGTCTTGTGCCGGGAGAGGAGTGGTTTTGGTGAGGAAGTCTCGTAGAGTTTTGGCTGTTGTGGTGATGTTGCTGATGCTGGTGAGTCTGAGTGGTTGTATATTGCTTCCTGTGGGGTCCAGTGGTGTAAAGGCTTCAGGGGGTGGCCTCATTGATTCGTTGACCCAAGAAGAAGGTGACTTTGCTTCCTTTGGATTCAACGTGCAAATTACGCAAGAGCCCATTGAATCAGCTACGGTAACAGAAGTGTTGTATGCAAAGGGCCGATTCCAGCTTCATGATATTGCTTATGGATTTTCTATGAATGCTGATATTTCTGCTGTTCTTTATTGCGCCGATGATGAAGGAGAATGGCCAGATAAGACCATTTTCTTTGCGGGTGTAGCGGACCCTGATCCAAAAGATTTAGGAGATGAGTTGCAAGCTGTCATCATCGCAACAGATTATCCTGATGGCCGTCAGTGGGTCAGCATATCGGTGCAAGATGCTGACGGTGCGGAGGTATATGCCAATTCAGGTTATCAAAAAGCGGGGAATATCAAAGTTAAAGTCCAGTGAGGCATTGGTCTTTCTTTCAGGAACGGTTTTTTATTAGGCCGTCAGGCACTCCCAGGATGCCTGACGTTTTGTTTGTTTTGTAAAATATTGTATTTGAATTCCAAAAGCTCATCGCAGTTATTCAGTAATCTGCGTGGAATTATGTTACCATCAAGACGCAGGGTTTTAGAATCCTCAGGGATTTAGTTTCGGGCAAAAAAGAGTACCGGATGAAAGTTTTGTTGTGAGAAGAATGATGATGGGCAAAAAAAATTATTCGAGTGTGTTGCGGAGTTATCCTGTGTTGATGGAGAGAGAGGGAAAGCGATGATGAAGAAGGTAATGAACAATGTATTCTGGATTGGTATGATAGATTGGGAAATCAAAACATTTCATGGACATGAATATTCCACCAATCATGGATCAACATATAATTCCTACCTTATTGAGGAAGAAAAGACGGTACTTATTGATACCGTATGGAGACCATTTGCCAAGGAATATGTAGATAATCTGGCCCGGGAAATCGATCTAAAGAACATCGATTACATCGTTGTGAATCATGGAGAGGAAGACCACAGCGGAGCACTTCCTGAACTGATGAAACACATTCCTAATACACCGATTTATTGTACGTCCAATGCTGTAAAATCGCTCAAGGGGCAGTATCATCAAGATTGGAATTTTCAAGTGGTCAAAACGGGGGATGCACTGGATATCGGTCACGGAAAGAAGTTGGTTTTTGTAGAAATGAAAATGCTTCATTGGCCCGACAGCATGGCCACATATCTGACCTCGGACAATATTTTGTTCAGCAACGATGCGTTTGGGCAGCATTATGCAACAACCAGACTGTTCAATGATTTGGTAGATTCTTGTGAGTTAGAGCAGGAAGCAATCAAGTATTTTGCCAATATTTTGACACCCTTTTCTTCTGTTTTGAGAAAAAAACTGGATGAAGTATTGAGTCTTGGTTTGGATATAGATATGATTGCTACCAGCCATGGGGTCATCTGGAGAGACAATCCTATGCAAATTGTTGAAAAATATGCTCAGTGGAGCAATGAGTACCAGGAAAACCAGATTACTATTGTTTATGATACCATGTCCAGAGGTACGAAAAAGTTGGCCGAAAAGATCGCTGAAGGCATAGGGCTAGAGGATCCTTCTGTGAACACCAAGGTGTTTAATCTGCCTGTAAGTGATGTCAATGAGGTGATTACAGAGATTTTTAAATCAAAAACAGTAGTGGTGGGTTCTGCTACGGTACTTAATACGGTATTGCATTCTATAGCCAGTTTAATCCATCTGATGACACAATTGAAATTCAAGAATAAAAAAGCGGCTTCTTTTGGTTGTTATGGCTGGAGTGGTGAAGGTAACCAGGTTTTGAATAATATGTTGCATGATGCCGGTTTTGAGATGGTGGATGACGGGTTTAAGAATCAGTGGAGCCCGGACGAAGACCAACAACGCGCCGCCATTGAGTATGGAAAGAAAATAGCCAGAGCTTAAGAGAGGATCCCGCATCATACATACGGGAACAATGCTTTCTCGGTAGCTAAGTTTATCGTGGATTCACAAAAAAAAGAATGATATAATAGTTATATTGGCACGTAAAAACCATATATTTATTCCAAAAGCAAGTTAAAGGAGATTATCCTTGGAGAAGAATAATCAATGCTTGATTATACAATCAAGCTGACTTTTTAGGAAGAAAAAAAATAAAAAATAAAAGAAGGAGTTTTTTGCCGACAGTAGAACTATACCATATATGAATTGGAACTAATTTCATATGATATGGTTTAGGACGATGGCAAAGGACTCACAAGGTTCCCTATTATGCCGATATGCATTTATGCGTATCGGCATTTTTTATGGCTATGAAACACAAGCTTGAAGTGAAAATGGCAATTCGGAAGGGAAGGAGATTACTGTATGACTTGACAAATGATGTGCTGTATTGTTATCCGTTGTCTTGGTCTTTGCGTAAGAGGGAGGAAAAAAATGTTGAATAGTAAGAAAATGAAATGGATCGTTGTGTGCCTGATTGGTTTGATGGTTGTTGCTTCATTGACAGGTTGCTCACCTGCTGAACCTGAGGTGGGAGAAGGCGAATTAACAGATGTCAATATTCGATTGAGTTGGTTCTTCAAAGGTGAGTTTACCCATTTGGTCGTGGCCAAAGAGCTTGGCTATTTTGAAGAAGAGGGTTTAAATGTGGAGATCAGAGAGGGCAATGAGAAAGTGATACCCACTCAGCTTTTGGTCAATGGAGAAGATGATTTTGCTTACATTGCGGCCTCTGACATGCTTATTGCTGTTAATGAAGGTATGGATCTCGTGATGCCCATGTGTGCCCTGCAGAAGAATCCAGTCGGTGTGATATCATTCCCTGAAGCTGGTATCTTGTCACCGCAAGATATGGTCGGCAAGAGTATCATTGATACTGCCGGTGGAAGTTTGTCTTCATTTTGGGAACCGTTTCTCAGAACCAACAATGTTGACCCAGACGATGTCGAGCTGATCATTGCTGACTGGGGCGCCAAGAATACATCCCTATTAAACGGAACAGTGGATGGCGTTTCCGCTTTTGCCACCAATGAATTGGCATCTTTGACTATCGAAGAAGGTAAAGATTTTAATTTCTTTGCGGCATCTGATTATGGCTACAACCTGATGGCTCATGGCATTATTACCTCTAGAGAATATTTTGATAATAACCCGGAAGTAGTAGCTGGTATGGTCAGGGGTCTTCAAAGAGGGATGCAGTATATGATAGAAAATCCCGAAGAGGCTGCTAGAATTGCTACAGAAGCATATCCTGAAGAATCTGTTTTGGAAATCAACGTTGCACAGGTTAAGGAGACGATTGAATATTTCCACACACCCAGAAGTGAAGGGAAACCATTGGGTTGGGTTGAATTGGCAGATTTGCAGGATACTGCGGACATCTTGTTTGAGTCAGGCGCCATTGGTAATGAGATACAAAACTTGGAAGATCTTTTTACCAACGAGTTTATCGATGAAAGCATAAAATAGGAGCAGCTTATGAATGTAATGAAAGTACTTAGAAAAAAAGTACGCGACAATATGTATGCTTGGGGCTTGTTGGTGGCTTTGATCGTTTTCTGGGAAGCGGCTGTCAAGCTTATGGATCTACCAAAATATTTTTTACCGGCACCTACGGCAATTGCACAGAAGATTGCCGCCAACATTCCTTTGTTGGCATTCAATACCTGGGTTACTTTGTATGAGGTTTTATTGGGCTTTGCCTTGGGAATGCTGATTGGCATTCCCCTGGCCATCCTCATTGTTTATGTACCGGTTCTGGAAAAATCGGTGTATTCCATTTTGGTTTCAGCGAATGCTATTCCCAAAGTGGCCCTGGCACCAATTCTGGTGGTGTGGCTTGGCTTTGGACTGGCGCCTAAGCTGGTTGTAGCGTTTCTGATTTGTTTCTTCCCCATTGTTGTGAATACAGTGATTGGGATGAAATCCATTACTCCTGAGATGATCAAGCTGGCCAAGATTCTAGGTGCCACCAGCCAGCAACAGTTTTTCAAGTTTCGTCTACCCAAGGCGTTGCCCAGTATATTTGGTGGCTTGAAGATTGGGGTCACGTTGGCTGTTGTGGGGGCGATTGTAGGGGAATATGTAGCCGCAGAGAAAGGCTTGGGCTATGTCCAAATGATTTTTGCAGGCAATCTGGATACGGCCATGGTGTTTTCTGTATTGGTCATCCTGTCAGTGATGAGTGTGGTCTTGTTCAATGTGGTAGCCTTCATTGAAACGCTGGTGGTCAAGGGCAATACAGAAGAAGTGTCAGAATGCGATACAGCTCAGTGATAAGGAGACAGTTATGGAAATCAGTGCAAAAGGATTAAGCTGCGAAGCACAGAATGTATGTAAGATTTACACCACCAAGCAAGGAAGTACGATGGCCTTATCTGAAGACTCATTGTATGTTCAGGCAGGTGAGTTTGTGTCCATTGTGGGACCTAGTGGATGTGGGAAGACCACACTACTCAATATCATGTGTGGGTTGCTGCCTGCCAGTGATGGCACGGTTCTGATTGATGGGAAAGCAATTCATGGCCCTTATACAGATATCGGTTATGTGTTTCAACAAGATGTTCTGCTGGGGTGGAGAACCGTGTTTGAAAATGTCATATTGCCTATAGAGATAAAGAAGCTGCGACCGGTAGAGGAGTATCATCAGCGGGCCAAAGATTTGTTGGAGATGGTTGGACTTAAGGGCTTTGAACACAAGTATCCTGGTGAGCTATCCGGAGGCATGAGACAGCGTGTTTCCATTTGCAGAGCCTTGTTATGTTCTCCTCCATTGCTGTTTATGGACGAACCCTTTGGGGCTTTGGATGCTTTGACCAGAGAACAGATGAACATCGATTTGCTGGATATTTGGTCGAAAAATCAGAATACCGTGTTGTTTGTAACGCACAGTATTGATGAGGCCGTGATTCTCTCGGACCGTGTGATCATTATGTCCAATCGTCCCGGGAAAATCATCAAGGATATCAAGATTGATTTGCCAAGACCCAGAACGCTGCATATGAAAGGCAGTGATAGATTTGTTGAGTATGTCACCGAGATCCGAGATATTTTCAATGAGTATGGTGTACTGCGCGATGAAAAGAATCAGGGAAAGGTATAAATGATATGACTGCTCAAATAAATGACTTACGAGGTTTCCTGAACTTGCTGGAGGCAGAATCTCAGGTGACACACATCAACAAGGAGGTAGACAGGGAGTATGAACTCGGTTCTGTGGTCGCTGCTTTTGAAAAAAAAGAAAACAAAGCGACCTATTTCCATCACGTAAAAAACAGTACGATACCCGTATGTGCCAACTTGCTGGGATCTGTCGAGCGGATCGCCATGGCGCTCGGCATTGAAAATGAAGAAATACAAGGTGTCATTGGCGAGGCATTGAAGCATCCTGTGGAACCCATTTTGGTGGACGATGGTGTCTGTCAGGAAGTGGTGTTGGACAAGGATATTGACCTGTCGGTGTTGCCGATTCCAACCCATGCTCCTGATGATGCTGGAGCGTATATCACCAGTGGATTGGTATTTAGTAAGAGCATCAAGGGTGGACATCAGAATGTTTCTTATCATCGTATGGAAATCAAGGGCCCGAACAAGGTGGGTATTTTTATCAATGAATGGCGACATTTGGCTACCTTGTATAATGAAGCAGAATCTTTGGGAGAAGCTTTGCCGATTGCCGTCGTGATTGGCTGTGACCCAGTACATTATATTACAGCCGGGTTGCGGACTGATTTGGATGAAGTACATGTTTCGGGAGCACTGCGGCAACAACCCACTGAGGTGGTATTGTGCATGCATTCGGATATTTTGGTTCCTGCTTCTTCAGAAATTGTATTGGAAGGGAAAATTTGGCCGGAACGAAGAGAAAAGGAAGGGCCTCTTGGAGAATTCACTGGTCACTATAGCAAAACCTGGATGAATCCGGTCGTTGAAATCGAAACGATCACCCATCGGAAGGATCCCATTTATCAGACTATCAACAGTGCTTCCAAAGAGCATGTACTCCTTGGTAATGTAATTCCCAGAGAACCCGTTTTGTTTGATTTTGTTTCTTATGTTAGCAAAGGTGTTAAGGACGTGCACATTCCCCCTTATGGCAGTGGATTTATGGCCATCATCAAGGTGAAAAAAAGTAATCCTGGTGAACCTAAAAATTTGGCATTGGCCGCCATGACTTCCAATGTCAACATCAAAAATGTAGTGGTTGTGGATGAAGACGTGGATATTTATGATTCTGAGGATGTGCTGTGGGCCATTAGCAATCGTGTCAACCCACTCACAGATGTCTTCTCTGTACCTCATTCCCAGTGTCACGAACTGGATCCCACCAGTGATGTAAGAGGTGTGGGTACCAAGTTGGGGATTGATGCTACGCTGAAAGAGGGCAATAAAAATGCCAAGCGGGTATTGTATCCTTCTATTCAGATAAACGATTACTTGGATTGATTTTTTCGTAACTCCCCATAAACCATGCACTTAACCATTGGTGCATGGTTTTCTTATGGAGAATTCCTTCGTGGTTGTCTTATTACTAATAATTACCTATAATTTCTAATTATTATATAAAAATATTGATAAAGTCCTTAAAATGACCTGTACTAGGCATTATAAGGAAGGAGTGATGGCTATGAAGAGTTATTACACGGTAGAGCAGATTGCCTCGTTGTTGGAAATGCATCCCAAGACCATTCAGCGCTATATACGGGAAGGTAAACTTCTGGCCCATAAAGTAGGCAAAAGCTGGCGTATTCATGGGCATGATTTGAGTATCTTTGTGGAAGGAAAATCTGGTTCACAAAGGGAAAATGAAGTCAATCGGTTCTGGCCTAAGGTTGAGGGAGATCAAGTCAAAGTATCTGCGGTTGCAGATGTGGCTGTCTCTAGTCTTGATGAGGGTACGCATGTGGTCAATATGCTTAATGCTGGTATGAATAGCAAACCATCTGAGTATGGAATATCTTCCATGAACGTTCAGTTTATTGAAGCGGAAGGGATTGTTAGGATTATGCTATGGGGTAGTGCTCGATTCATACAAGTCATGATGGAATCTTTGTCATGGCTGATGGAAAAAAAACAGTAAAGAGATTAGCGAAAGGCGTTTCCAACAAGTAACGCTTTTTGTTTGTTTGAAATTGGAAATGGACTGAAAAGAAACCGGAATCTGAGCATTTGTGTTGTTTTTTAGGGAATAGCCAAAATGAATCATAATAATAAATATAAATTAATAATATTATATTTACAATAGTGTGTCATATACAGTATAATGATGACAAAGGAGGGCAGGTCATGAAAAATGAAGGAACCAAAGTATCTAGGGATGTTTTGGACTCCTTTTTGCTTGAGTTGAAAAGAGGAACTCTGGTTCTCGGGGTGCTCACTCAGCTCGCAACACCTCAATATGGCTATGCTCTGGTGGTTTTACTGGAGGATAAGAAAATACCAGTGGAAGCCGGAACGTTGTATCCTTTGTTGAGGAGATTGGAAAAGCAAGGAGTCTTGCAAAGTGAGTGGGAAACCGAGGCATCAAAACCGAGAAAGTACTATCAGTTGAGCCAATATGGAAAAGAAGTCTATGATCAGTTGTGCGAAGAATGGTTTGGGATTTCGGATCATTTGAATCGCATCATTCGTGGGGAGGTGTGAAACGATGGATTATATTGATCGCTATGTTTATGCTGTGGGAAAGAGATTTTCCGGAAAGCAGCGGCAGGAAATTGAACAAGAATTAAGGTCAAATATTGAAGATATGGTGGAAGGGATGGATGAGAAAGAACCCTATGCGCAACGTGTTGAAGCTACTTTGATGCAGCTTGGCAAACCTGAAAATATTGCCCAGGAATACCAAGGTGGTAAGCGCTATCTCATTGGTCCTTCGTATTATGAAACATATCTGATGATACTTAAGATCGTAGTAGCGGCCGTTCTGGGGGGGATTTCGGTGGCTATGTTGGTGCGTGCGATTTTTGTTACTGACAAGTCTTTGCTGCCATTATTTTCCGACTATTTATCTGCTCTCTTTGCTGGAGCACTGCAGGCCTTTGCTTGGATCACCTTGGTTTTTGTAACATTGGAGAGAAGTGGTCAAACAAAGCTTCTTACGGATGCTAATCATGAACCATGGAGTTTAGAAGATCTGCCTGCCATCCCGAAGAAGCAGGCTAGGATCTCACGCACGGAGTCGGTCGTGGGCATCATTCTATCCACGCTGTTTTATACCTTCATCATTGTGATGATCTATTCTGCGCCACATCTGTTAGGACTAATCTATAGCCAAAACGGTGAACTGGTGGTGATCCCGATGTTTCAAGTTTTTGTGCTTCAAGGATTGATGCCTTTTTGGATCACCATTTTCATCTTGAGTTTGCTTAAGGAGATGGCCAATCTGTTTTTTGGCCGATGGACGATAAAACTATCGTTGATCACCATCGTTCTAACTTTGATTTCTACGGTATTGGCCGTTATGATTTTTGCTAATCCGGAAATCTGGCATCTTGATTTTGCCCAACAAGTGATGGCGCAGATGAATCTAGAATTTGACTTTATTTCATTTTGGGAGCAAATAAAACGCTGGATTGTACCCATTATTGTGTTGGCGGGTGCTTTGGAAATCATTGAGGCGCTTTTTAAAGGGATTCGCTATGGGTATAAAAAAGATGCATAATACTGACGCAGTCGAACCAGTACAACCACAGTAAATAGAAGCATGGCCCCGTTTCATTCTGGATGGAGCGGGGCTGATGGGATTTATTATCAGGCTAAGTTGCCTTTCATGTCAAAATACGCTGTCAAGAAGGTGAGGAACATCCTTTCGAACGTTGATATTGAGTATTTGGATAGGCTTCTGGACAATATTCGTAGTCCTATTGTACTATGAGGATAATGACAGCAAAGGCAGGTATGGATATGAATCTCAAGTATGGTCTTGAAGAAAAACCTCAGCATTGGGAATCTCTGATTTATGGATTGCAGTGGAGTGCAGTGATTTTTTCCAGCAATATTTTTCTCCTTCTTTTGGTGACGCAGTCATTGGGTTTCCCTATGAACATGACAGCGCAGTTTATTCAGCGTTCCTTGGTATTTATGGGAATTTCCAGTTTGTTACAGATTTATTTTGGTCATCGTCTGACTGTTTTTGATGTGGTGGCCTCTTTTTGGCTGTCTACCTTTATTTTTGTGGCTTATGTGCAACAGGCCCAAGGAATTGCGCTGTCTATTATTATGGGTAAATTACAATTTTTACAGATTGCTACGGGACTTTTGCTGATTGTTTTGACGCTATCGGGGATTGCAGGAAAAATCAAACGTTTCTTTACACCTACCACGATGGGCGTGACTCTGATTCTGATCTGCATTCAGATGAGTAGTAGCTTGGTGCCTGGCATGATGCGAGGCTCCCATGGGATTGCTGACATGCGGCTGGTGCTTTATTCTATGGTTTTATACCTTGCATCTCTTTATATTGGTTTTCGAGGTGGTCGGCTTCAGCCCTATATTGGGCTCATCGGGCTCGGAGGGGGCTGGCTTTCATATCGGTTGCTTGGATTGCCAGTGAAAAGCATGGTGGAGATGCCAGGGATTTTGTTACCGAGACCATTTGCCTTTGGACCACCGGTGGTAGACATGAGTCTGTTGCCTGTCACATTTTTCATTGTCATGATTTACTTGTCGAATGAAATCGCTTCAGTCAATGCAGCTGGAGATGTATTGGATGTGGAGGTTACGGAACATACGATCCATAGAACGTCGTATGTAGCAGGTCTGGGGCACATCCTAGCAGCCATCATGTCTTCTATTGCTCTTGTTCCGGCAGCGATGGGTGCCGGTCTGGTCGCCACCACTCGGGTGGGTGCAAGAAGACCTATGGCAGTCGGTGCGGTGATTCTGATCGTACTGGGATTGATTGGACCATTGGGGGGATTTTTTGCCACGATCCCGGCCGCTGTTTCTTACAGCGTGAGTCTTAGTATCATTACACGTATTATGTATATGGGTTTTAAAAATTGTTTCCATGAGGGGATGCAGGAAAAATCCATCAGTATTGCCAGTGTGGCCATTTTATATGGTACGGGGATCACCTTCTTGCCCACGGATTTCTTTTCTCAGTGGGGTTTCTTTTCCAGTATTCTGGGGAATGGTCTGTTCATGGGTGTGCTTTTGTCTTTGCTGTTGGAGAATATTCTATTTCGCAGATTGGGTGACAAGAAAGAGGAGAAGGAAAGCCAGGAACAATCATGATACTCAAGAGTTTACCACCTTTGTTGGAGGGGTCATGTCGAATTTTGATTCTGGGTTCCATGCCGGGAGCCAAATCGCTGGAAGAACAGCAGTATTATGCTCATCCAAGAAATGCTTTCTGGCCAATCATGTTTGCGCTGTGGGGGATTGATCCGGTTGTGGATTATCGGCTTAAAATCGCTTTGATGTTGGAACATCAATGGGGATTGTGGGATGTGATTGCCCAATGCAGGCGCCAGGGAAGCTTGGACCAAGACATAAGGCAGGCTGAGACTCACGATTTCAATGCACTGTATCATCGTTATCCAAATATCAAGAATGTATATTTCAATGGTAAAAAAGCCTATGATCTCTACCGCAAAGAGGTGGGTTTTGATGTTCAAAGGAGTTTTTTGTGTCTGCCCTCGACGAGCCCTGCACATGCGATTTCCTTTGAGGAAAAGCTGGCTGCTTGGAGCGTGCTCGGTGAGCTTACGAAGGATTCTCAAATCTTATGAGAGGTGATGTAGACGATGAGCATAACGTTGAATCAACTTTTGGAACAAGAATATTTTTCCTCCATGAAAGTGGTCGCTGGCCAGAAAGGATTGAGCAGACCTTTGGGTGGCATTGCTATTTTGGACGCTCCCGATGGTTTGCAATGGGCTAAGGGTAATGAGTTGGTTCTCAGTTCAGGCTATGTCTTTGCGGCCGATCCTGGTTTGTTTGGTGAATTGGTTAAAAAAAGAGTCTTTGACCAGATCGCAGCCCTTGGGGTGAAAATGCGTTTTTTATCGGGCGTTCCTGACTATGTACTGGATTTCTTTAATAAAAATGATATTCCTCTATTGATTGTATCGGATGAATATTCCTGGCCGGAATGCATCCACCAATTCAATACCATGGTCATCAGGCAAGCAATGCAGTTGTTCGATATACGAGAAGGAGAATTGGCGGAAAACAAGCCATACCCTTATGATGAGGGGAAGATTGCCCGGATCTTAACCAGGTTGGAATATGCAACCTTGCGTCCCGTTATGCTATATGATGTGCATATGAAAAATACACATTACAGCTCATCACGGTTTAAAGCGCATACCCATTTGGTATCACCGGAAGAATACTTACGGGAAGAATATATGGTGGCCAAAGAAAACACAGGGGGTGAAGGCAACCTGGTTTACTGTGAAAAGCATGAATCAGACGAGAGACTTTCGCAGTTTTGGGTCAAAGCTTCAATCCTCATAGAAGGAGAAAAAAAAGCTTATCTTGTGGTTCTTGGAGAAATGGGAGATTTTAATACGGTGGATCGCATGATGCTTACAGTAGCACAGTCATTGGTAAAAACTATCTATGAGCGAAAACAGTTTTCCATTCTTATCCGTGAATATAATTTTGAGAGACTAGTGCGTGATTGCATAGAGAATCGGGGTCAGGCGAGCAAAAAGATCTTGGCCAGCTCCAAGGAATATGGGATAGATTTGCAACGGCGTTATCGTATGGTTTTCGTGTCGGATTACCGTGCCGATCTGCTTGCGCCTCATGATGAGGCGCTTAAAAGATATTTGTCCAAAGATGGCGTCAAAAGAGTGGTTCTGGGTGATCATGAAGTAATCTATTTGCTTCCAGAAAAGAATAATGATGAATCTTGGCAAGAGGATATTTGGTTACGCCATTTGCAAAACTGGGTTGACCAAGAGTGGAAAGAGTATCAGGCAGATTTGGGGATCATTCTGATGCCCGTTAGTTTGTTGAGCACGCATATCAATCTCAATCGATGCAGACGTATTGTGTCCACAGGCAAGAGGATCTACCCACAGAAAAAATTACATGATTATGGGAGTATGGGTCCTTTTGCCTGGATTGATGTCGATGATGCTGATTTAACAAGGTTGCTACAGGATTTGACGGGGCTGTTTCAAGATGACAATCAGTCCATGATTCTTACCCTAAAGACATATTTGGATTGTAAAATGAATTACAGTCTAACTGCTGAGAAACTGTATTTGCATATCAACACAGTACGTAAGCGCATGGAACTGATTCGTGAGATGATTCCCTATGATATGGGGAATCCGCTAGAGCGTCTTAAGTTGGAAATGATGCTGTCTTTACTCGATGTGTCTGAGATTGATCCCTGAGAGAAGACGAAGAAACCGGAGAATGTAGTGGTTCCGTGATGAGAAAGAGCATTGCTCTTTCTGTTTTTTTGTCTGGTTTGATTGGGAAGAAATGAGAATAAAAAAATTTTCATCCCAAGGTAAAGAATAAAAAAAAATCTTCATTCGCAGAGAAGGCATCTAGGTTTATACTTCCATTAAGGTACCTGAAAAAAATCTAGGAGGAAAATATGGACTATTTGGTGATTGCAAACAGCGTTCCTATGTGGATTGCTGCCGGACTGGGTGTCGGGCTGGTATTATTCCAATCATTTCTGTTTACAAAAAAGTCGCTGGCAGCAGGCAAGAAAATCGGATTATCGGACCAGCAAATGAAAAGTGCGATGAAGAGCAGTCTTATCACGTCTCTGGGTCCCACGATGGTTATTTTGACAGCACTATTGGTTTTGATCGTCAATGTAGGATCACCGACGGCTTGGATGCGATTATCCTTTATCGGTTCGGTGATGTTTGAAATGATGGCGGCCGGGTTCGGTACAGAAGCGGTGGGTGTTACCCTGGGTGTAGATGAAGTAACAAAAGTGGCATTTGCCAATGCACTTTGGACGATGGCATTGGGCTCCATTGGATGGACATTGGTGGCCGTTCTGACAGCCGATAAAATGGACAAAGCACAGAAAAAATTAACCAAAGGTGACGCTGGCATGATCAAGGTCATCTCTGCAGCGGCCCTGATTGGTGCTTTTGGAGGATTGCTGCCTCCTCATTTGCTGAGTTGGAATCTCAATACAGTGTCAGCCATATCCGGAGCCGTTATTATGGGTATTATGATGATTGTATCCAAGCGATACAGCGATAAGACCTGGCTGAAGGAATGGGCACTGGCGATTGCTCTTTTTGGCGGCATGTTTGTTGCTGTTATCGTTTGATAGGGAGGTCCTTGATATGCAAAGACAAGAAATTGATCAGTATTATGCGGAATCCTATATTCCTGGCATCATCAAATGGGGGAAAATTACCAGTTGGTTGGCCGTTTTCATTTCGTTCGGTCCAGCTTTGGTTATGTGGTTGGTTTTTAAAACGTTACCTCCGGTAAGTGCCATTGTTGCTGGATTTGTGTCTATCGCTTCGGCTGTTGGTGTGATTTGGATTGTTGAGCCGATTTCCTACTTTCCCATTGTAGGTGTTCCGGGAACCTATATGGCGTTTATTTCTGGAAATATTTCCAATCTGAGAATACCTTGTGCTACGGTGGCACAGAAAGTGGCCGAAGTTGAGGCTGGGACCAGTGAAGGAAATGTGATTGCTACGCTGGGGATGGCGATTTCGGTAATCAGCAATATAGTTGTTCTGACAATCGGCATCATTCTGGGAACGACCATCCTCAATCAGTTGCCTTCTCAGATTCTGACGGCTCTGAATTATTTGTTGCCTGCTTTGTTTGGTGCCTTGTTTGTACAGTTTTCTTTTGCCAAACCCAAGCTTGCCCCGTTCGGTTTGGGCCTTGGTGTCTTGTTGACATTGGGGGTTCGTAGTGGGATGCTTCCTTTTTGGATCACCACGTTTGGGACGGTGGCAGGGAGCGTGTTCATTGGGGTGATGATGTACAACATGAGTAAAAAAAACCTGGAGAAGAAACATGAATAAACAAGATCTGCAAAGTTTTCTGAAGACCAAAGAGCAAGAGATTATCGAGTATGCGCAACATCTTTGGGATTGTCCGGAAACTTCTGGCAAGGAGAAGGACAGTGCGGATTTGACTAGAAATTTGCTGAGAGAGCACGGATTTACGGTGCGTGAAGTGCCTGGCATGGAGCATGCTTTGGTGGCGGAATGGGGCCAAGGTCATCCGGTGGTTGGCTTGTTGGCTGAATATGATGCTTTGCCAGGCTTGTCGCAGAAGGTGGCCAGTGCAAAACAGGCTGTTGTGGATAGAGGAGCCGGACATGGTTGTGGCCATAATCTTTTAGGTGGTGCGGCCTTTGGAGCAGCGCTGGCTATCAAAGCCTATTTGACCTCGAGTGATACTGTGGGAACGATTCGTTTTTATGGGTGTCCGGAAGAGGAATCTCTTTCTGGCAAGGTAAAAATGCTGCCAACAGGTGTGTTTGATGACTGTGATGTGGCCTTAAGCTGGCATCCTTTGACAATCACCACTCCTTTGAAAGAAGCATTTTTGGCCAACAATTCCATCAAATACCGTTTTAATGGTGTGACAGCCCATGCGGCATTTTCTCCTGAAGACGGACGTTCTGCGCTTGATGCAGTAGAATTGATGAACGTGGGTGCCAATTATCTTCGGGAGCATATTCCCAGTGCGGCCAGAATGCATTACACCATAACCGAGACGGGTGGAGCACCCAATATCATTCCGGATAAAGCTGAATCCTGGTATTATATCAGAGCACCAAGGCGCATGGATGTCGAGGATATCACCAGGCGGTTATTGAAAGTAGCCCAGGGAGCGGGTCTCATGACAGAAACCACAATGCAGGGGGAATTCATCTGTGGCACATATGAATTGTTGCCCAACTCGGTTTTGGCTGATTTGACTTATCAAAATATGCTGGAGATGGCTCCACCGGTATATACGGAGGAGGAGCTTCATTTTGCCAATCAGATTCAGGCGTCATTGGATGAAGATACGGTGAGCAGAGAGGCAAACAGGAACAAAGAGCTGGTGGATGAAGGAGAAAGCCCTATGTTTCAGGGCGTAGTAGACTTATCCAAGGCTGATAAAGTCAGTATGAATGGATCTTCGGATGTCGGCGATGTATCCTGGAATGTGCCTACTAGCCTCTTTGTGGCAGCCACCTGGCCCGTAGGCGTTCCGCCTCATACTTGGCAGGCCACCTCAGCATCTGGTTCAAGCTTGGGGTACAAAGGTATGATGTATGCGGCGCAAGTGATGAGTGGAATTGCTTATGATCTTTACACGAAGCCAGATTGGGTAGAAAAAGCCCAGGAAGAGTTTAGGAAAAGGACGCAGGAGAATCAGTATATAAGCCCCTTGCATAGATCTTGAGAGAATCAACTTAGATTGTAAACAAACCAATATGGCTCCAGAANNTTCTGGAGCCATATTGGTTTGTTTAGCTATTTTGTATTTGGAGTTCTTTTACCCAAAAAAGATTCCAAATTGAAATAAACAAGAGAAACACGAATGGCATATCATTATTGTTTTCCATTGTGTGGTGCTGCAAAAAAAAATGTTGTTTATGGTAAAATGAGGGTGTGATTTCCCCATGTGGTGCCCCGATGGACCAAAGTTACCGGCAGAAGAAGATGTTCGGGTTTTTTTTGAGAATCATCAATGTGTTGCCAGAGTAAGGTAGCAGCCTTCCTGCCCACCTCAATATTGGGTGATTTTAGGGTGCTCAGTGTGGGTGTTGTATAACGGGACATGGGGATGTCGTCGAATCCAATCAATTCCAGATCTTGGGGTAGGGAAAGACCCAATTCATGGGTTCCCTTCAGAGCACCCAGAGCCAGTAGATCATTGAGACACAAAATGGCTGTGGGTGGCAGGGATGAACGCATCAGACGATGTAGTGCCAAGCGTCCGCTTTCCATTTCAGAAAACTGCGCTTCCTCAATGGCCAATGAAATATGCTGCCATAAAGGGTTTTGTAGGGTATCTTGGATGGCTGAGATTCTGCGCTTGGATGTCAGGAGTTCAAGCTCTCCGGAAATCACAGCGATATGCTGGTGTCCTCTTTCCAAATAATAGTCCAGTGCATCACGCATGCCTTGTTCATCATCGATATAGACACTGGAGCAACCTAGATCGGTCACCATTTTTTCCAGCATGACGGTTGGGACAGAAAGCTTCTCGATGACGTCAAGGAGTTTGGTGGCTTTGAAGTCGGAACCGAAAATAATCAAACCACGGATTTGCCGTTGATCGATATTGTCCAAAATGCTCAATTCGGGATTGCCTTTGGCTTGATCAGAAAAAACCATGAGATTAAAACCATGTTCGGTAAAGATTTGTTGACAGCCTTCGGCCATTTGGGCGAAGACTGAGTTGGTCAAGGTTGGCAAAAACATGCCCACCAGATTGGATTGACCAGTAGAAAGAGCCTTGGCCAGAGGGCTCGGTACATAGTGATGTTTGGCGATGATGGCCATGATGTTTTCTCTGGTTTCTTTTTGTACCACATGGGGCTGGTTGATGGCCCGGGATACTGTCGCTTTGGAGACCCCAGCCATGTGAGCGATTTGTTTAATGGTCAGAGCGATAACAAACACCTCATTTCGTATAAGTCTATTATGGAAAAGAATATCAAGTTGGTCAAGATGTTTACAAAATGAGAGGAACATGTTATGATAAATCAAATGAAACCGGTTACATAAGCCGGAGCAGGAGGCAGGATGACATGAGTTTGTATCTGGGACTGGATGCAGGGGGAAGTAGCATCAAGGGTGTATTGGCAGATAGAGATGGACAAGTTCTGGCGATGCAGCGTATTCCCTATGAAACCATGCATCCCGCTACAGGCTGGGCTGAACAAGATGCCGAGTATTGGTGGGAGGCCACGAGAAGCATCTTGGGTCATTTTGTTGAGAAGTGTCCTTCGATGAAGACGGAGCTGGCTGGCATTATGGTTAGCGGCATGGTTCCCAATTTGGTACCCGTAGATGAGGATGGTCAGGTTGTTCGTCCGGCTATTTTGTACAGGGACAATCGGGCAGTCGATGAATGTAAAATGCTCCAGGAACGATTTGGATTGCATTTTTTGATGCAGGATGTCATTCCGAAATGGATTTGGCTACGAGATCATGAGCCAGAGCATTTCAAAAGAACCAGGCTTTTGTTGGGTACACATGCCTTTCTGGCTTACCGACTGACGGGAAATCCCAACATTGATGCGGATACGGCCGGATTGTATGGGCACAGCTCTTTTGATGCCGAGTCTGGCTGGAATGAAACATTGTTTAGAAAATTGAACCTGCCAGCATCTGTTTTGCCGCCACATTATTTGCCGACGGAAGCGGTTGGTTATGTGCGTGAGCAATGGAAGAAAGAGTTTGGCATAGAAGGGGACATTCCTGTTTATGCTGGTGCGGGAGATTCTCTGGCAGCCATTTTGGGCACGGGGGCTGTACATAAAGGTGACGGCATGATTTATCTGGGGACGGCCGCCACCATGTGGGTTTTGGAGGAAGAGTTGAGCCATATGGCCCGAAAACTCATTTTTGGCAGCAATCGACTCCACTTTGTGAGCAATGTTTTGGCAGGTGGTGATTCAGTAAAATGGGTACAAGCATTGATGCAGATCTCTGATGCAGAATTAGAGGCATTGGAAGAGGCAGCCAGACGCATTCCGGCAGGCAGCGACGGGCTCATGTTCTTACCCCATTTGCTGGGTATACGAACACCGGTGCCCAATGCTATGGCCAGAGGATCAGTATTGGGGCTTTCTGCCGGCCATACGCCAGCTCATTTTTACAGGGCGCTTTTGGAAGGGGTGGCGTATAGTCTGTACCAAGGCTATGAGGCTTCCCATAGGAAGGCTGAAAGACTGTTAATCACGGGTGGAGGTGCCCAATGCTCGCTGTGGCGTGATATTGTTGCCAATGTCTTTAGGCTACCGGTAGAATATTATGAGAAAAGCGATGGCGCACTGGGGCTGGCCTATTTTGCAGCGTATGCCCGAGAGGATTTTTCTGATTTTTCTAGATTGGAATCCTGGTTGGGGTCGTCCATAACGGTGATGCCTGATTCAGCGAACAGTGAATGCTATAAGAGAGAATATGCACGATATGGGCAACTGGATCAAGCCATGATGGAAAGTTATCCTATTTTGGTGCAGGAGGAATGAGATGAAGATAGCAGCATTTTGTGGCAGTTTTCGTAAGAAAGGCAATACGGCGACGGCACTAGCCCGCATTCTCAAGGGGGCCAGTGATGCTGGAGCAGAAACGGAGCTCTTTTTTCTGGGTGATTATGAGATCAAACCCTGTAGAGGATGCAAGGTCTGTGAACAAACCCATCAGTGTATTATCAAGGATGATATGGGACCAATCCATCAGGCGATAGAACAATGTGATGCCATTGTGGTGGGCACACCAACCTATTATGGTGATATTACGGGTCTGTTTAAGAATTATGTGGACCGTAATTACCCTTTTATTGAAGTGGTGGCCAAAGACAACCAATCCAAAGAGCTGGTTTTTGGCAGTATTTTAAAGAAGGTCAAACCAGGCATGATGGTGGCAGTCAGCGGTGGTATGGGTGAAGAGATTTTTGGTTGTCATCGGAAGGTAGTGCGTTATCATTTTAATGATATTAATGCCTATTTATACAAAGAACTATTGCTGCCGTTTACAACGTGGACAGAATTTGATGAACATCATGAAAAATGGGATGAGGCGTATGCGCTGGGACAGGTGCTGGTATCCCGTGTTTTAGAAGGTGACCATCCCAGGGTGATCAACGAAATTTCTTAGGAGGAAAACATGAAAGCATTGGTAAGATATGATGACCAGGCCTATGCCTGGAGAGTAGAAGAGATGGATGAACCTGTTTGTGGACCTGAGGAAGTAAAAATCAAGGTAGCTTATGCTGGTATCTGTGGTAGTGATTTACATATGTACCATGGCGTTTTCATTGTACCCGGCAAGTTTGTTTCAGGGCATGAATTCAGCGGGACCATTGCGGAAATCGGGGAACAGGTTACGGGATTTATGGTGGGAGAAAGAGTTACTGTGGAACACACATATTCTACTTGTGGTGTCTGCAAGGTTTGCCGCAAAGGATCCTATCAGTTGTGTAAAGAGAGAAAATCGATAGGTTTTGACGTCAATGGCGCTTTTGCCGAGTACTTGACAGTCAGACCGGAATATATTCATCGGTTGCCAAAGAATGTTAGCCTCAAGGAAGCAGGTCTGTCCGAACCACTGGCTTGTGCCGTGCATGCCGTGGAATTGATCAAACCAGAACCTTTTGACAGGGTGCTGGTGATTGGTCCGGGTCCCATAGGGCTATTGACAGCGTTGACCTTTATGGCACACCAGGCTAAGGTGGATATCGTGGGTACCCCGAACGATGGACTTCGACTGGACAAAGCCAGAGAAATGGGTATTTCGGTCATTGAAAATCCAGAGGAAGATGCATATAGTATTGTGGCGGAATGTTCTGGTAGTCAAGGTGGTATGAATCTGGCTTTGAAGAGCGTTGAGCGAGGTGGTCAGTATCTTCAAGTGGGAATTGCCGGAAAGCCGGTTAGCCTTGATTTTGATGCACCGTTGTACAAAGAATTGAATATTCAAGGGACCTATTGTCACAATTATGCTTCTTGGGAAAAAACCATTGATTATCTCTCCCGGGGGTTGATTGATGTCAAGCCTCTGATTAGCAAGGTAATTGCGCTTGAGGATTGGAAAGAAGCCATTGAGGAATTGGATCAACAAAAAGCTTTGAAGATTCTGATTGGATTTGGGAGTGCAGAAGATGAACAATAGGATCCTGGTGATGACTGCAGTAGGAAAAAGTGAGTTAAGAGACGTACAGACCAAACCACTGAGTGAAGACGAGGTGCTTATCAAAGTGGAAGCCTGTGGTCTGTGTACCTGGGAGCGATACATTTATTCTGGAGAAGAGCCGGCTGGGTTTCCTTTTCATGGAGGGCATGAGACAGCGGGCACAGTAGTAGAAATGGGTGATGCTGTACAGGGTTTGACGCCTGGGCTTCCGGTAGCGGTGGTCAGTTGGAAGCGGTGTAATGCCTGTGTGCCTTGTCGTCGTGGCTTTGACAATCATTGTGAAACCATGATGGGCGAGCTTCCAGAGGGAACCTTGTGGGGCCCAGCGGGGTTTGCACAGTACTTGGTGGTGAAGCGTTATGAAGTATTCCCATTGGGAGACAAGGTCCCTGTGCATTTTGGTATTTTGGCGGAACCACTGTCCTGTGTGGTTCGGAGCATCAAGCGAAGCCATATCAAACCAGAAGAAAAGGCTGTCGTGATCGGAGCCGGGCTGATGGGACTTTTGTTCATGAAAGTACTAAAACATCGAGGCAATCGTGTGGTGGTGGTCCAACGCAGCGAAGCAAGAAGGAAGCTGGCGCTTTCTATGGGAGCTGATTTGGTTGTGGATCCCCAGCAGGAGGGTTGGGAAAATCTGGTAATCGATTATACAGGCGGCTATGGTGCAGAGGCTATTTTTTATACGGCAGGTGGAGCCAGTATGCTCAATACATGTTTGCATCTGGCGGCCATCGGTGGAAGCATCTTGATGTATGCGCCCTTGTATGATGATGCCGCAGTGTTGGAGGCTGATGTCATTCATTTCCGAGAACTGAATGTGGTGGGCAGTATTCGCCATGACAAAGAAAGCGCCTTTGAAGCGGTGCGGTTGCTTGGCAGTGGGGAGTTGGATCTGCAAGGACTCAATCTGGTATTTGAAGATTTGGAACGTTTTGAAGAAGGAATTGAGCGCGCCAATGAGGATAGAAATATTCATCGAATTATGTTTAGAGCATAGCTACGGGCGTCTCAGGATATGGGAATAACGTTGTAATAAAATGATTTATGGAGGAATAAGAGTATGATGAGTGCAGGAAAGTACAGGAGAATGAGCAATTTTGTGGGTAAGGATGGGAAATCAACCATCGTAGCCTTTGATCATGGGGCTACCAGTGGGCCAATGAAGGGTATCGAGGATCCCGGGGAAATTTTGAAAAAAATCGTAGCCGGAAAACCCGATGCGGTGTTGTGTACGGTAGGCGTCGCTGAAAAGTACAAAGAGATTTTGGCCGATACAGGCCTGATCGTTCGCATTGATTTCCCGGCAACGGATTTGGTTCCTGGGCCTTCGGATTGCATGTTGCTGATTGAAGTCAAAGAGGCTGTGCAACTGGGTGCCGATGCCATCATTATGACCGCCGGGCCTGGTGTGGGCGTGGAGAGGACTACAATGGCCAATTTTACTCAAGTGGCCCGTGAGTGTAATGAGTATGGTATGCCCTTTATTGCGGAAATGTATCCTGGCGGATTTAATCCCGCCCCGGAAATGATCAACATTGACAATTTGAAGCTGGCGGCCAGAATGGCGGCAGAATGGGGTGCAGATTTTCTGAAGATGCCCTATCGCCCAGGCTATGAGCCAGTGGTGGAAGGTACGTTTATTCCCATTGTGGTTCTTGGTGGCGCCAAAACCAATTCTGAAGAAGAATTTTTAGCCAGTATTCGAGAAGCGGTGGATGCCGGGGCTGTAGGGTGTGCCATTGGTCGCAATGCCTGGGGTGCATCGAATCCCACGAATATGGTAAGAGCGCTGAATGCCATCATTCATGATGGTGCTTCAACAAAAGAAGCAATCAGTATTTTGAAAGGTGAATGAGGAAGGAATGACTATGAAAGGTTTGATTATGCGTGCCCCTAAAACCATGGGGATAGAAGAAATAGAAATGCCAGTGATGAAAGATAGTGATATCCTGGTCAAGGTGAAAGCCGTTGGGATCTGTACTTGGGAACAAAAAGCGTACCAGAAAACCAAATATCCATTTTTTGGTGGTCATGAGATTGCTGGTGTGGTGGAAAAGATTGGTGCAGATGTTAAAACAGATGTGAAGGTTGGCGACACAGTGGCCATTGCCAGTATTATCCGGTGTGGAGAATGTTACTACTGTCGTACCAATCAGGACAATCTTTGTCTCTACGGCGAGGACAATGCAGCCGATGGGGAAGCTTGGGGCCCGGCTGGTTTTGCTGATTATGTGTTGGCCAAGGGCTATCAGGTTTATAAGCTCAACAATGATATGGATTATGCTTTGGGTACGGTATCTGAACCCATTGCCTGTGTTCTTCGGTCTGTGGAAAAAGGCAATTTGGATTTTGGTGATATTTGTGTGGTTCAAGGGGCTGGGATCATGGGACTGCTTCATGTAAAGCTTGCCAAGCTGCGAGGCGCTACTGTTATCGTTTCAGAACCTGATGAGAACAGAAGAAATAAGGCTGTAGATGCAGGTGCAGATTTTGCGGTGAATCCTTTTGAAACTGATCTCAAAGAATTTGTTTTTTCCAAAACAGGAAATGTAGGCGCCAAAGCAGTGTTCTTCACGGCGGGTGGTGCCAAGGCGGTGGAACAGGCATTTACTTTGATTATCCAAGGTGGGACCATCGTACTCTATGGATCACTTAATCCTGATGTACCCATTAGTCTTTCACCCAATATGATTCATTATTCCGAAACTATTTTGACGGGTGCGGCCAAACATACCAGAAAGAGCTTTCAAGAGGCCACCCAATTGTTGGCCAATGGCAGCATTGATGTCAGTGATCTTATCAGTGAGCGGATTCCTTTTAAAGAGTATGAGTTTGCTTTTGAAAGGGCTATGTCCTTGGATACCTATCGTGTTGTTTTTACCATGGATTAGTAGCTCCACAAGATGATATGATTTACCAAAAGAACCAAAGGCCTGCTGGCTTTTGGTTCTTTTGCGGTGGGTATCTCAAGAAGAAGGTATGCATTTGGTCATCTAGGCAGGTTTATTTTTGTCGGTGGAAGGGTGGTTATTTCGCATATTGGTTTACCTCAATCCATTGTCGGTTGCTCAAGAGGGCATCGAGTGGTACATCGTGAGGCTCTCTGGGAAGGAAAGATATAATCTGCGCATCAAACCCGACACCCAGTTTATAACAATGAGAACTAAGGCGTGGCAGCAAATAATCATAATAAGCAGCTCCGTAGCCCAAGCGGTAGCCTTGTAAGTCAAAAAAGATGGCCGGAACAAGTACCAAATCGATGTTTCTTAGCGTATCTTCCTGATATTTGGACAAGGAAGGTTCCAGAATCCCATAGGCGCTCCGTTTTAGTTCTTTTAGGGAGTTGGTCTCAATGGGAAGGATGTATCCACTATTTTGATCTACAACCGGCAAATAGATAATTTTTTGATGGGCCCAGGCATGCTCCCTGAGTTGGGTCAGATCTATTTCGCTGCCGAACGCAGCAAACATCATGATGTGTTTGGCCTGTTGATATATGTCGAGTGATATGAGTTTGTCACAGATGATGGTTGATTTCTGATCACGGTCGGCAGGGAGCATGGCGTCTCGCAGGCGTAGTCCTTGTTTGCGCAAGAATTTCTTTTCCATGGATGACACCTTCTTTCTGAATCCAGTATAATATGATAGCAGTGATCTGAATAGATGTCCATAAACCTTTGAGGGACAAGACGCAGAAAGGAGTCTCTATGCCATATGTCTATATGCTCCGTTGTCAGGATGGATCTTTTTATACGGGTTGGACTGTTGATTTAAAGCGTAGATTGTTGGTTCATAATCAGGGTAAAGGAGCCCGTTATACTAGGGCAAGATTGCCGGTCATGCTGGTTTATGCGGAGGAACTGCCTGATAAGAGCACAGCACTGAAACGAGAGTATCAGATCAAAAAATTGAGTCATCAGGATAAAGAAGGTTTGGTTGAGTTGTACGTGCTGAAAAATGAGCTGGAAGAAGCCATCAAGTTAGTGCAAGAGAAGCCATCATAAACAAGCCCCTGGGTTTTCTTTTGTCTTGACTGGATGTAAGATAGAGACAAAGAAGGAACAAAGTGGAGTATTGGTTGCCTGTTGTAAAGGGGGAATCGTGATGACGCTCGTGGGAAAGAAACATTTTCGTGTTATTAATCATCCCGTTACTAGGGTTGATGCAGTTGATAAGGTGACGGGTCGTGCTAAGTATGCTGCTGATTTGGTACTGCCTGATATGCTGGTGGGGGGATGTTTGAGAAGCAAGCTGGCTCACGCTGATATTGTCAATATCGACGTTTCGAAGGCCAGAGATCTCCCCGGGGTGCATGCTGTTTTAACGGCCAGTGATGTAGCCAACCCACAGAGTTGGGCAGATTATTACTATTTGGCAGAAAAGGTTCGTTACGTGGGTGATGTGGTAGCAATCGTGGCCGCAGAGAACAAGGATATATTGCAGGATGCTCTGGACAGTATTGTGGTGGAATACCATGAGCTAGAAGGGGTTTTCACCATTGAAGAAGCACTGAAGGATGATGCCCCAGTGATCCGAAAGGAAAAAGGGGTTGCCCTGGTTGATGGCGTTCCTACCAAAGGAACCCAGGGTAACGTTTTTTATGGTTCGTATTTTCCTATTCGAAAAGGTGATGTAGAAGAAGGTTTTTCACGAGCCGATATTATCGTGGAGCGAGCATATGATACGCCTTATATTGAACACTCTTACATTGAACCGGAAGCATGTTTGGTCTATGAAGACCAGGCAGATGGTATCATGACCGCACATGCATCAGCGCAAAACCCTTTTTTTACCAGACGTTATCTGATGGATGCGTTGGGTGCGCCTATGAATCAGTGCCGTGTAGTACAACGTACCCTTGGCGGATCCTTTGGAGGCAAAGAGGAGTTGGTGGGACTTATCGTTGGTCGGGCAGCCATGCTTGCCAGAGCTACGCATCGTCCAGTAAAGATGACCATGACCCGGGAAGATTCTTTCCTTGAGTCTTCTAAGCGGCACCCTTACCATTTTACATACAAAGCGGGGCTCAGTAAGGAAGGGAAAATTCTGGCTTGGGAAGGAACCCAGGTGGCCAATTCGGGCGCTTATAACAATCAGACTCAGTTTATGAACTGGAGAGCCTCAGTGCACTCAGCTGGAGTCTATAACATCCCACATGTGAAAACGGACACCTATGGTGTATATACGAATAATATACACGGTGGTGCCATGCGAGGCTATTCTTCGCCACAGCTTATTTTTGCACAGGAGCAGTTTATCAATGAATTGGCTGCGGCCGTGGGGCTGGATCCGGTCAAATTTCGCCTTCTTAATGTTTTGCAACGAGGAGATATGACAGCAACCGGCCAGAAGCTGGTGGAAGAGACCATTACGGTGGAAATGATAGAGCATATGGTGCAATCGACGAATTATTATGCCAAAAAAGAGGCATATGAAAAGACGCAGAGGTCTCGTATACGACGCAAGGGCATTGGCATGGCCACCTGTTTTCGAGGTTGTGGTTATGGTGCTGAGACACCTGATGCCGGGGCTGCGATGTGTACGGCCATGGAGGATGGGACCATCATCATCAATTCTGGTTTGGCGGAAAACGGTCAGGGGCTAAAAACAGCGTATGTCCAGATCGCAGCGGAAGGAATTGGTTGTTCACCGCAACGGATTCATTTTATCGGCACAGATACTCATGCTATACCGGATTCAGGGATGACGGTAGCGTCAAGAGGAACTGTGATGGGAGCCCAGTCCATGAAAAAGGCCAGTATCAAGCTGGGAAGGATGCTCAGGGAAACTGCGGCTGAAATCTTAGATGTGGATATAGATGATGTTGGTATTCTTGATGATGAATATTTTATCAAACCCGAGCGTGAAGGAGACTTTGAACTCTATACAGCCCAATCAGAGTTTGTTCGGGTAGCTGTTGAGGAAAACGGGTATGTGATCAAAGGAAACAACAATATCAAGGATTTTGGCAAGAAGGTGTCACTCAAAGAGGTATGCAATGCCAGGCTGTGGACAGGGAAACCATTGGCTGTATTTGAGTGGCATGAGCCTAGAGCCTTGGTGCAGGATCACCATACTGGTCAGGGCAATGCTTTTCCTACTTATGCCTATGGGTGTGTTGTGGCTGAGGTTGAAGTGGATATGGAAACGGGTTATGTGGATGTGCTGCACGTGGTTTCCGGCCATGATGTCGGTACTTGTGTAAATCCAGATACGGTAAATGGTCAGATTTATGGAGGCATTGCCATGGGACAGGGTTTTTGTGTGACGGAAAAAGTAAATGTCAATCAAGGACAAGTGGGGACCACGAACTTTGATTCTTACATTTTTCCAACATCGATGGATGTCCCGGTAATGGAAAGTGTCATCTTTGAATGTGATGACAAAGAGGGAACCTATGGTGCCAAGTCTCTGGGTGAGCCAGCCACGGAAGCGGTGGCCGCTGCTATTGCCGGTGCTATTGGACATGCCATAGGAAGGCCTATTCGGGAATTGCCATGCAATTTGGAGCGTATGCTGTTGGGTGAAGATTTGAAATAGGTCAGCTTCAGGTAGCCTATGCTATGAGACCTTATTCAATTGGATATTGATTGTTTAGTTTAACAGATCTGACAAAATTATTTGCATATAGAACCTGTCTTTTCATTGTCATCCTATCAAATATCCTAGGAGTGCATGATTGGTGAGCAGGGATGGCTCATATGAAGGTGCCATGCAAGATTCATTTGGTATGGATGGAGCATTTAATGTAGGTCAGTGCCTTGCACAGACTGCTGCATTGTTGAAACTTGGTGAAGAAGATTATATAAAGAAGGGATATGATATCCTTGCTACTTCTTCTTGGTATGATGCCTGAATGCAATAATATTTGTCTTAAGACTAGCATTTTTTGATTTAAAATGATTTTGAGTGAAAGGTCATTTTGCATGGTGAGTAAACGATTGTTCATACTAGATTAAAGAAATAACATGAACTCAAACAAATCAAATAAGGCAGAAAGATGGAGGACAATCATGGAAAAACAAATTTTGATCAAGAAGGCAAAGGCCATTGTGACATGTAATGCGCATGATGAGGTGCTTTATGATGCAGATATTCTGATTGAAGGTATGAGAATCAAGGATATGGGACCGGATCTGGTTGCTCCGGATGCCGAGATTATGGATGGCCGAGATAAGTTTGTATATCCTGGACTGATCAATACTCATCACCATTTCTTTCAAACATTTATCCGTAACCAGATCAATATTGATTATCCCAACATGCACGTAGTGGATTGGCTTAAGATTGTATACCCCATTTTTACCCGGGTAACAGAAGATGTGATCTATTACTCTTCTCTGGTGGCCATGGCCGATCTGATCAAACATGGGTGCACCACCGCTTTCGATCATCAGTATTGTTATACCAAAGCTTCCGGGAAATTTCTGGTGGACCGACAGATGCAGGCGGCCAGAGAGTTGGGGATGCGGTATCATGCAGGACGGGGAGGCAATTCGTTAACGATGGATCAGGGGAGTACCATTCCTGATGAAATGGTCGAGAGTCTCGATGTTTTCCTTCTCGATTGTGAGCGCTTGATTGCTTTGTATCATGATGATGCCCCTTATGCTATGAGTCAGGTGGTGGTGGCTCCGTGTCAGCCCATAAACAGTGACCAGCATACGTTTGAGGAGTCGGTAAGGTTTGCCCGTGATCAGGGCGTTTTTCTGCATACCCATCTGGGGGAGGGCGAAAATGACCTGATGGTGCAGCGCCATGGCATGCGTACTCTTGCCTGGTGTCAGGAGAGAGGATTTGTGGGTCCGGATGTTTGGATTGCCCATGGTTGGGAATTACAAAAAGAAGAATACCAGGTGATGGCCGATACAGGGACAGGCGTTTCACATTGCCCTGGGCCAGCAGTCTTGGGAGGATTTCCCATACTGGATATTCCGGAGATGCAAAAGGCAGGCATTGTGATAGGACTTGGCTGTGATGGATCAGCCACCAATGATGGCTCCAATTTGCTCGATTCTTTGAGGATGGCATACCTAATGCAGACATTTCATGGTAAGGTCCGGGGCGGCAGTCCATCTGCCTACGATATGCTAAAAATTGCTACAAACGGTGGGGCCAGTCTTCTGGGAAGAAAGGATCTGGGTCATTTAAGCAAAGACATGGCGGCAGATTTATTTATGGTGGATACTTCGTCTCTCGAGTTGGCGGGGACTTTGCATGATCCTCAAAACCTTTTGGCCCGGGTAGGTGTAACAGGGAATGTTTATTTGACGATGATCAATGGGAAAGTGGTTTATCGAGAGGGAGTTTTGTTGGGCATTGATGAGAAAAAAATCTCCTTTGATGCCAATATGCTCTGTGGTCAGGTTATTGGCCAGATTTGATGGTTGAAAAACATGAAAAAGATCTGAGCCAAAGGGTGTTTTTCTTAGAATGATATGTTTTTGTGGCTAATTTGTGGGTTATCGTCTATACTTAACCAGGCAGAATAAGTGCCGTTTACCAGCGCAGTTGGATTGGAAGTCAATGAACCTGACTATAATCAGGTCAAGATGGAATCATGAGAATTCACCTCCTGGAGTACGTAAGTTGTACGGAAAATGAGTGAAGGAGGTTTGAGATGAGTACGAGCAATGCTGAAGGCATGAAAAAATTGATTGCCGAAAAGGCCAAGAGAAGTGCAGAGCAAAATCACCGGGGAGATAAACCCAGCCCAAAATTGCATAGTATAGAGAAGGTTTTTAAAAGAAACAAACGTGGCGGACTATTCGATAAATAATAAGGCAGATGCCTATGATGAGAAGAACGCATCAGTTGCGTTCTTTCTTTGTGTTTACGCGAGTGATCGCAAACAGGGCGATAGCCCATGAAGGAGAGTTACATTGTATTTTGAACAGTTAAATATTATCAGTCCTATTCAACAAGCATTAAAAACAGAAGGATATCAAAAACCCACGCCAATTCAGGCTCAGTCTATTCCCACCCTGCTTCAAGGAGCAGACTTGTTGGGATGCGCTCAGACTGGCACTGGAAAGACAGCAGCCTTTGCCATTCCTATTTTGCAGCAGTTGGCGGCCCAGAGCAGTGGAACAAAAGGAAAGCGCAGTATCTCAGCCTTGGTTTTGGCTCCTACGAGAGAATTGGCTATCCAAATTGGAGAGAGCTTTTCAACCTATGGAAAACATTTGAATCTGCGTGTGCTGGTTGTTTTTGGTGGCGTATCGCAGCATCCCCAGACGCAGTCCCTTATGAAGGGTGTGGATATTTTGGTGGCTACGCCAGGACGGTTGTTGGATTTGATCAATCAGAAGTATGTGCATTTGGACCGGGTCAAATATTTTGTTCTGGATGAAGCCGATCGTATGTTGGATATGGGTATGATCCAGGATGTCAAAAAAATTATTCACCGGATCCCCGCAGAAAGACAGACCATGTTTTTTTCGGCCACCATGCCTAGAGAAATAGCCAGTCTCTCTGATGCGATTTTACGTAACCCGGTCAGAATTGAAATCACCCCGGTTTCATCTACGGTGGATATTATTGAGCAATCGGTTTATTTTGTGAACAAAAAAAATAAAATTGATTTGCTGACGCATTTGCTGAAGAGTCCGGTTATTGCTTCTGCTCTAGTTTTTTCCAGAACCAAGCATGGTGCGGATAAGATTGTCAAGCAATTGGTCAAATCAGGACTGAATGCGCAGGCCATACATGGCAACAAGTCCCAAACGGCTAGGCAACAGGCTCTGAAAAATTTTAAGGATAAAAAGACACGCATTTTGGTGGCAACTGATATTGCTGCCAGAGGGATTGATGTGGATGAGCTTTCTCATGTCATCAATTTTGATTTACCGGAGGTGTCGGAAACATATGTTCACCGTATTGGTCGAACGGGGAGAGCCGGGCTGGGGGGCATTGCCATTTCATTTAGCACCGAGGAAGAAAAAGCGTTGCTCCGAGATATTCAGAAACTCATCGGGAGAGTTGTGCCAGTGGTGGATCAGCATCCGTATCCATTGGTGGGAGAAGTTGGTGGAACCGGTATCAAAACCTCTGCCAGGCCTGTGACACCAAGAAGTGCGAAGGCTGCGTATAGTGGAGCCAGAAGTGGTGAGAGAAAAAAATCATATGCTTCTTCCGGACAAAAAAAGAGATCATATGCTCAGGACAGACGCAAAGATCATTAAGAAATGTGTAGGTAGGCACCATGGGTGTCTACCTTTCTTTTATTCTTTGAGAGTAGTGCCGTATGAGCTTGACGCTAGACCAGCCGATGCCTAACCCCAATATCATACCTGCAAGTATATCTGTAGGATAGTGCACCAAGAGATAAATTCTGGATAAGGATATGAACAGCGCTAGTGTAAAAGCGGGAACGGCCCAATTTCTTTGGCTAAGCCCTAGCACGCTGGCAGCGGCAAAGGAGGACAATGTATGTCCTGAGGGAAAAGAAAATCCCGTTGGTGCCGGAATCAAAAGAATCCAATCAGGATGAAGGTAAAAAGGTCGGATTCTTGCTACCCATGGCTTTAGGATTGCATTGCCCAGCAACCACCCGAGTAGCAACGCTGTAAGCAGCATGACCCCCGTCTGACGATGGGTCTTGGTCTGCAGCAGGATGATTCCCAGCGTGAGCCAGATGACACCGTTGTTTCCTAGCCAGGTAAAGATGATCATGAGCCAGTCTACAATGGGATGAGTCAGATAATTGCTGATTATCAGCAATAGATTTTCATCGATGGATTGCACCAAAGCCATTTTTTGTTCTCCTTTTCAGACATGAAGACATGCATTTGTTGTTGTAACTTAGTCTAGCGAAACGAGGGCATCAGGGGCTATACAACCGCTGTTATATGTGGTAGGCATATATTTTTACGATAGAATGATGTACTTGTTGAGGCCTGGAAATTAGCATGACTAAAGTAAGTCAACTATTGGTTGCTGATTCATCGACAAAAGCATCAAGAGTCGATATAATTTACATAGATGGACAAGTTCGATAATCGGCCTAAAAATATGACAGCCTTTTGAACTTGCTGCCTGGTTGTTTGTTGATACGATGGTATGAATAAAAAAGTGAGGTGTACCACATGATTGACACGAATGAATTGCTGGCTCTGGCTGTTGAGAAAAAGGCATCGGATATCTTCATTACGGTGGGGATTCCACCGACCCTAAAGATTGAGGGAAACCTGGTTCAATTAAATCATCCTAAATTGACTCCGGATGATGCTGCGGCATTTGTGAAAAAGATGATGCAGGAAGAAGATCAGTATCAGGAATTTTTAGAAGTAGGGGACAAAGATTTTTCCATCTCCCTGGCGGGGGTGGGCCGATTTCGAATTGTGGCCTACAGACAACGGGGATCGGTAGCGGCTAGAATACGTGTGGTGAATTTTGCACCTCAGGATTTTTCGAAGCTTAGAATACCTCAGACGATTTTGGATCTTTCCAAGAAGAGTCAGGGCCTGATTCTCATCACCGGTCCGCCAGGATCCGGGAAATCCACGACGTTATCCGCTATGATTTCTCTACTCAATAAGACTCAATCGGTGCATATCATTACTTTGGAAGATCCTATTTCATTTTTACATAAGCACGACAAGAGCATTATCGATCAGCGTGAAATCGGATTGGATGCGCCCAATTATGTCAAGGCACTTCGCTCTGCGATGAGGCAAGCGCCGGATGTAATTCTTATTGGAGAACTGAGAGATTATGAAACCATTTCAACAGCCCTGATGGCTGCAGAAAATGGCCATTTGGTCTTGTCTACATTGCCTACTTCAGGCATTTCCAGTGCTATTGACCGCATTGTGGATGTTTTTCCTGGGGAACAGCAGCAACAGATTCGGGTTCAGCTTGCGGCAACGCTAGAGGCGATTGTATCCCAGGAGCTGATTCCTTGTAGTCAAGGGGGAAGAACTCCTGCATTTGAGATTATGACTGTCGATCCAGTTATTCGCCAGTTGATCAGGGAAGGACAATTGGCGAAGATTGAGACTCTTGTTCAAAAAGAACCATCCGAAGGCATGGTGAGCATGGACCATAGCATTGGCAGATTGTACCAGGAGGGCCTCATCAGTAAGGAAGATGCTATGTTTTACAGTGTGAGCCAAGAGAGAATGACTCAATTTCTTTATGATTACTCTAATTCAGTTCTTGAGTCTTGATGGCGGTTGTGTCCTGTGTGGGTCGTGTTTCTAGAAAGAATGTTCTACGCCAAATCAAATATTTTTTGGGGTGGAGGGTGGATTCTTTAATAGGATAACACGTGCTGGGGCACTTTCTACTCCGGCAATCTTCAGGGGAAGTGCACTCATAATGTAACGCCCGGGAGGAGCTTCTTTGAGCAGGAGTCCCTCAATAATGAGAATGGATTGGGCAAAAAGAGTTTGGTATACGGCTGTATCTTCGGTTTTGGCAAGAGAGAATCCATCCATGCCAACGCCGGAAACTTGTTTTTCGACGAGATACGAAGCGCTTTCTGGATCCAGAGAAACCGTATGCTCAAGAAAAGACTCATTGAAGGAATTTCGGGTTTTGAAAAGAACAAAATCATTTTTTTGAATATCCAACTTTTGTAAATCCATTTCCTTGATGGAATCTTTGACATGCGTCAAATCAAAAAGTCTGACGTCCGTGAAGAGACGTTTGAGATTGATTTGTTCAATGGTTTGACCTCCTTCTAGCATAAAACTTGGTGACAGAATATGCGTGCCCAAATGTGTAGAAAGAGTGAGCGTGGTTTCTTTTTTGTTCTGTTCTGGGTTTGCTTTTTGGATCACCAGCTGGGGATGAAGGGGTGATTGCTTTTCTTCAAATAGCATTCCTTCTCGAATGGTCATGGATACATCATAGATTTTCATGCTTCTTCCTCCAAATACTGAATCTATAGAAAATCGTTAGTTCTTTTTCTCTTATATATATCAAGGGATGATGGTTGTTGGTGAGCTAGGATCTTTTCCCCATGGCTACAAGCTTGCTTTGGTCGGATTTTCATCGTTCATTATCTTATCATGTTTGTGGCCTGTGAGATAGTGCTTTTCAAGCTTTGCTAAAATACAGTTTCGGGAAATACTCCTTCGGTTCGGTATGGTTGTGTGAAGACACATATTGAGGATGGCCTAGGGATATGCTTTTTTTACATCAGGATGGTCTGGACATGGACCGTTGCAGGAAAGAATGAGGAATATGTATGTTTGGGAAAAGAAGGCAACAAACAGAGCCGGAAAGGTTCTGTTTTTTTATGGGGAAGTGAAACAAGAAGATATTGGGCATATGTGCATAATTTCTCAAACAGTATAGTTTGCATTCATATGAATGATCATGTTAAATGATAATAAATAGGTTTATTCAGTTGAAATAACGCCATAAAATATAGCTTTGTACACTTTAACCAGTTAACAAAGTAGAGCAATTGTGTTATCTTATAAGAGAAAGAAAGCACAAGCACAAGAAAAATCCTCATCAATTCTCATAACTCTAGTCCATCTTCACGTTTGCATCTGATTGGTCTTGCTATCACCTATGGCATCATGAACGCAACAGAGTGTCATCATCCCAATGATTCCTAATTTTTTAAAAATCTATTCAATAAAGAGAGGTGTACCATGAGTCAAGTCATGCCCAGCATTGTTCCTTGCATTGACGATGAAGAGCAGATTACCCTGTTGGAAACTGTAATTGAGCGGTATGGGGCCAAAGAGAGCAATCTAATACAGGTCTTGCACTATGCCCAGGCTATTTTCGGATATATTTCGCCTCAGACCCAGTTGTTTATTGCTGAACGCATGGATATCCCTTTGTCACAGGTCAGCGGAGTGGTTGGTTTCTATTCATTTTTTTCTACTGTTCCTAAGGGCAAGCACATCATCAGTATTTGTCTGGGGACAGCCTGCTATGTACGAGGTGGTAAAAATATTGTGGACAAACTGCAGGATCTTTTGAAAATATCTGTCGGTGAAACAACGCAAGACAGATTGTTTTCTCTGGAGGTAAAGCGCTGCATTGGGGCTTGCGGTCTGGCGCCGGCCATTAGTATCGACGGAACAGTGTATAAGCGGGTCAACCCCAATCGATTAGAAAAAATTCTGGCTGGCTATGCCAGAAAGGAGTAGGGCGATGAACTTGAATGCAGATATGATAATAAAAAGTAAAGACCAATTGTTGGCCATTCAAGAAGACTATATGCTTAGGCGAAGTGGTTACGAATGGGAGGCCTTGGTCTGTTCCGGGGCAGGGTGTATCTCATCGCAATGTCAGGTCATCAAGGAAGCGTTAGAGGAAGCCTTGCACAAACATGAATTAGAAGATCGGGTTCTGGTCAAGGTTACAGGCTGCATGGGTGCTTGTGATTTGGGCCCGACGCTTATTATTGAACCGCAGGGGGTTTTGTACTGTCACTTGATGCCGGAACAGATGGAATCCATCGTAAAAGGCCATTTTTTGCAGGGGAAAACGGTGATACAGCATACGTATAGTGATCCTAAGACCAAAGAAAGGGTCCCCTATTTAAAGGACATTCCTTTTTTTCAAGGGCAGGAAAAACTGGTACTCAAAAACTGTGGTCAGCTGGACTATCGATCTTTGGATGAATACATCGCCAAGGGTGGTTTCTTTGCCTTGGATAAGGCATTACACCAAATGACGCCGGAATCAGTCATAGAAGAAGTGGTTGCCTCTGGTCTGAGAGGTCGAGGGGGTGGAGGTTTTCCAACAGGACTTAAATGGAAACTGGCCGCCAAAAAAGAAGCCAAGGAGAAGTATATCATCTGTAATGCCGATGAAGGAGATCCTGGTGCTTTCATGGATCGCAGTTTACTGGAAGGTGATCCCTTCAATATTCTCGAGGGCATGATGATCGCCGGCTATGCCATGGGAGCCCAGAAAGGATTCGTTTATGTCAGGGCAGAATATCCCGTAGCAATTGAACGTCTGGGAGAGGCCATTGAAGCAGCCAAAACAAGAGGTTTGCTGGGAGAACATATCTTGGGGTCGGATCTGTCTTTTGATGTGGAGATACGAATTGGCGCAGGTGCATTCGTATGTGGTGAGGAAACTGCCTTGATGGCTTCGGTGGAAGGGAAAAGGGGGGAACCAAGGCAAAAGCCACCCTATCCTTCTGATTCAGGCCTGTTTGGACACCCAACAGTGATCAACAACGTGGAGACGTTGGGCAATATTGCTGCTATTGTGCAGCAAGGAGCAGCCTTTTTTACCAAGTTTGGAACGGATAAGAGCAAAGGAACCAAGGTTTTTGCGCTGGCAGGTGATATCAACAATACAGGTTTGGTAGAAGTCCCCATGGGACGTACGCTGGGAGAGATTCTATTTGATATCGGTGGTGGTATTCCTAGAGGAAAGCGCTTCAAGGTAGCGCAGACCGGCGGGCCTTCTGGAGGTTGTATTACAGGTAAGAATCTAAATGTGCCAGTAGATTATGAATCTTTGGCTGAACTTGGTGCCATCATGGGGTCTGGTGGACTAATCTGTATGGATGAGGACACCTGTATGGTGGATGTAGCCAGGTATTTTATGGAGTTTGTGCAAGATGAATCATGTGGAAAATGTTTGGCCTGCCGTGTGGGTACCAAACGCATGTTGGAAATTCTAGAGAGAATCACCAAGGGTCAAGGGAAAGAGGGCGATGTTGAATTGCTCCAAGAACTAGCCCTGACCATTAAGGATACGGCGTTGTGCGGTTTGGGGCAGACGGCGCCCAATCCGGTTCTTAGCACGATTGAATATTTCCGGGAGGAATATGATGAGCACATCCGCGATAAGTACTGCCGGGCTGGCGTCTGTTCTGATCTGTTCGTGTCACCTTGCGAAAATGCTTGTCCTGCTCACGTGAATGCAGCAGGGTATATTGCCTTGATTGCTGCGGGAAGACCGCTGGATGCCTATCGTCTTGTACGCCAGGAAAATCCGCTTCCATCCATCTGCGGGCGTGTCTGCACGCATCCATGTGAGAGCAAATGCAGACGGGCGCAGTTGGATGAACCGATTGCCATTTGTGATTTGAAACGTTATGCGGCTGATGAGGCTATGAAGCATATGGATGAATTGGTAGAACCGGTATTGCCAAGAAAAGGATATTCCGTGGGTGTAATTGGTGGTGGGCCTTCTGGACTGACCTGCGCTTACTACCTGGCTCGTCTGGGTTATGAGGTGACCGTGTATGAGAGTCACCCCCTTGCCGGCGGGGTCTTGTCCTTTGGTATTCCGGAATATCGGTTGCCACAGGACGTCATTGAAAAAGAAATTGCTCTGATACGACGTGTAGGCGTTACCATTTTGACCAATATGGAAGTGGGAAAAGATATTGAATTTTCCGTTCTGCGCAAGAAGCATGATGCGATTTATATTGCTACAGGTACGCAACATGCTCACAAAGTAGGCATGCTGGGAGAAGATTTGCCTGGGGTATATCACGGCCTGTCCTTTTTGAGGGATCTCAGTTTTGGCAAAGAAATACCTGTCAAAGGTATAGTTGCGGTGATTGGGGGAGGCAATACAGCCATTGATGGGGCCCGGGTTGCATTGCGTAAAGGCGCCTCAGAAGTTCACCTATTTTACAGACGCAGCAAGGAAGACATGCCAGCCGATGCCCGTGAAATAGAAGAGGCCCTTGAGGAAGGGGTTCTCTTGCATGAGCTGGCTTCACCACTGGAAATCAGAGGTCAAGATAAGGTAGAAAGTCTGGTTTATCAGGAGATGGAGTTACAGGGATTTACAGAAGATGGACGTAGAAAACCCATACCCAAGTCAAGTGAGCCTAGATCATTGCGTGTTGATATGGTCATCCCGGCTGTTTCGCAGTACTCTGATTTGCCCTTTGTGGGTAAAGATGAAGTAGAAATGACGAAATGGGGTACCTTTGTTGTGGATGACAATAGCCTCATGACCACCATGGAGGGCGTCTATGCTGGAGGCGATGTGGTCCGAGGTTCTGATGTGGTGATTCAGGCCATTGCGGACGGCAAGAAAGCTGCTCAGGCCATTGATATGCGATTGGGTGGAACGGGCACTCTTTACAAAGGCGAAAACATTGAGATTCCACAAGACTATGATGATGCTGAGTTGGAGGAGCACGACAGATTTCCTATGGACACCTTGAGTCCGGATAAAAGAAGAACGAATTTTGATGAAGTGGTTCAGCGATATCATCGATTGAATGCCATGGCGGAAGCGATGCGATGCCTTCGATGTGATCGTCGGTTATAGGGGGGGTGAAATCATGGTTCGTATCACAGTAAACAATAGAAATATGGATGTTGAAGAGGGTATGACTATTTTGGAGGCAGCCAGAGAGAACAACATTGATATTCCACATCTGTGCTACCTTAAAGACGTTCATCAAATGGGCGCTTGTCGTGTCTGTGTGGTGGAAGTGGAAGGAATGAAGAACTTGCAGGCATCTTGTATTACTTTGGTCTCAGATGGAATGGTGATCCACACCAATACCGCCCGGGTGCGTCAGGCCAGAAAAATTCTTTATGAACTGATGCTATCTGACCATCCCAAGGATTGTCTTATTTGTTCGAGAAACCGACATTGTGAGTTGCAAGAATTGGGTGAAGTCCTCCAGATTGGCGAAACCAGGTTTGCGGGAGATCGGTCTGTTTCTCAGTTGGATGATACCTCGTTTTCCATCGTCCGGGACAATGATAAATGTATTTTGTGCCGACGTTGCGTGACCATGTGTCATGAAATACAAGGGGTTGGTATTCTGAGTGTGCAAGATAGGGGTTTTATGTCGCATATTGGTGCTGGTCTAGAGCTTCCCATTCATTTGACTTCATGCACCAATTGTGGGCAGTGTATCAGTGTTTGTCCGGTGGGAGCTTTGAAGGAACAAGATGCAACCCAGCAGGTTTGGCAAGCACTTCTTGATCCGAAAAAAACAGTGGTGGTGCAGGTTGCCCCAGCTGTACGAGTGGCCCTGGGAGAAGAATTTGGGTATGAGCCTGGCAGCAATGTAACAGGCAAGATGGCCAGGTCTTTGGATGAGCTGGGTTTTGATTATATCTTTGATACCAATTTCGCCGCGGATTTGACCATTCTGGAGGAAGGGACGGAGCTTCTTACCCGCTTGGTGAATCACCTTCACAAGCAGGGAACCATCAGCCAAGAGGATGTTTCACGAACGGGACTTTCCAGCATGAAGGCGCCTGCTGTTCTTCCCATGATTACCAGTTGTAGTCCTGGTTGGATCAAGTTTGCAGAACATACGTATCCAGAACAGTTACCGCATCTATCTACCTGTAAATCGCCCCATGTGATGATGGGCGCTTTGGTGAAAGATTACTATGCCAAAAAGATAGGTGTGAATCCTGAGGACATGGTGGTGGTGTCCATTATGCCCTGTACGGCAAAAAAATATGAGATTGCAAGACCAGAGATGCAAAATGCTGGTTTGAGCAATGTTGATGCTGTTCTGACCACTAGAGAGCTTGCCAGCATGATTCGAGAGGGGGGTATTGAGTTTACATCCTTGGATGAGCGTGAGTTCGACTCTCCTCTTGGTTTGTCCTCTGGCGCCGCGGATCTCTTTGGGGTCACAGGAGGCGTGATGGAGGCCGCTTTGCGTACGGTCTATGAATTGGTAACCGGAAGGGAAATACCGTTTGATGGGCTACGCATCGTACCGATGAAAGGGCTGGAGCGCATCAAATCGGCTACCTTGGTCATTGACCAGCCCAAAGAAGAATTTTCTTTCTTGCAGGGCGTTGAGGTGAAGATTGCTTCGACAAGTGGTCTGGTTGGTGCAGCCACTGTGCTGGATGAAATCAAGGAAGGGAAGAGTCCATATTTGTTTATCGAAGTGATGGGCTGTCCGGGTGGTTGTATTGGTGGTGGAGGACAGCCGCGCATGACCACGGATGAGGTACGAATCAAGCGGATGCAGGGGCTCTATGATGAAGATGAGCGCAAGGTAATGAGGAAATCTCATGAGAATCCGGCCATCGTTCGTCTGTATGAAGATTTTCTGGACCAGCCTTTGGGCCATGTGTCGCACGAGCTTCTGCATACGTCCTATACTGCAAGGAAACGCTACCTGGACGATTGAATTATCTGTTGTCCGGAACCATGGGATTGTAAAGGAGATATGTAATGCGAAGAGAAAAGATTCGGCAATTGGTACTGGCGGCCTTGTTTTTGGCCATGGCCGCCTTGGTGCAGTCCTGGCATTTACCCCAGCTTATAACGGGTGTGGTGATCAATGCCATCTTACTGCTAGCCTGTCAAATGGTGAGCTTGAAGTGGTCTGTGGCGATTGGGATGATGACACCTGTACTCGCACTGATGCTGGGCATACTTCCGTCAGTGATGCTGCTGGCAGTACCATTCATTGCTGTGGCCAATGCGATTTATATCGTATTATTTCGACGCTTTCTTTCTGTGCAGATGCCAGGAAATATAATGGCCATTGGTTTGTCTTCGCTTGCTAAATTTTTCTGGTTGTTTTTTGCGGTCAACGTTGTTCTGGATTTGCCACCTGAGCCGAGTGCCATGCTTAGCTTTCCGCAGTTGTTTACCGGTATTGCAGGGGGTATTCTGGCCTTGTTGCTGATCCGGACTATGGAGAGATGGCATAAGGATAAGAAATGATGACAACAAGTAGAGCAGTGCGTATCAAAAAACGCTCTGCTCTTTATTTTGTGTTGTTTTACTTTGGTGTTGATATCATAATCCATGACAAATCAACACAAATTGATTATGATGAAGTGAAGTCTTTTCTAAGATGGAGGAAAAAAGTTGTATGAAATTCACTGCAACACAACTGAAGCTGGGAATGGCTTTCTTGATGTTACTCGATCATATTCACCAGTTCATTCCTGGTGTGCCTATGTTCTTCACTTATTTGGGAAGAATCGTGGCGCCGGTTTTTTATTTTCTTCTGGTGGAAAGCTATCATTATACAAAAGATCGCCTGAAGCTGATCACCCGACTTTACTTGTTTGCCCTGATTATGGGTTTGGGGAATCTGGTGCTTGTTACTTATATTCCTACAGATATGGGTATTCCCAATAATATTCTTTTGAATATGGCTATTGGACTGAGCCTGCTGGAAGCAGGCAGAAGGCTTAACGAAACGAAGAAAATTAAGACGAAACTGGCTTTGGGCCTTTTGCTTTTGGCATTGTTCTTGGCGATTGGTTTATCGGAGGGAACGTATCTGGCGTTGGGTATGTTGGTTTTATTCTTCTTTTATCGCGAAAATGCGACTAGGCGGGATATAGCGTTTTTACTTCTTTCTTTCACCATGTTGGGCTTTGATTTTTCTTATCAAGCGATATGGCTCATTCGCTATCAGTGGATGATGGTGTTGGCGATTCCTTTTTTTCATCTTTACGATGGAACGAGAGGGAGACCTTTAAAGTGGTTCTTTTATATTTTTTATCCGTTACATATCTGGTTTTTATACCTTTTACGTTTCGTTCTTTTGCGCTAAGCCAATGGCCAAAAAGAGGTTGTATCATGGTATGATGGTAAAGTAGCATGGTTAGGGGGTAGAACAATGAAAACATTGCGTGTGGCACAAATAGCCAAGATGATTGATCATTCCTTGCTTTCGCCGCAAATGACCCGTGAGGAAGTGGCAGAGGGTTGCGAGCTGGCGCTGGCTTATCATACTGCTTCGGTATGTGTCCGAGGCTATGATGTGGAATTTTGCGTAGAGAAACTCCGGGAATCTGATATCCTGGTAGGTACAGTTGTAGGCTTTCCACATGGGAACAGCACCGTGGAGACGAAGGTATTTGAGACGAAAGATGCGATAAAAAAGGGTGCAGGAGAGATTGATGTAGTCATGCCAATTGGCTTGGTCCGTTCTGGTCTTTATAACCGGGTGCAAGAAGAACTAAAAGCAGTTCATGATGTATGCAAAACCAAAAGTATTCCCTTGAAGGTGATTTTTGAGAATGCTTATTTAGATCAGGGAGAAATTATAGCGTGCTGCCGGATTTGTGATGCCTTGCAGGTGGATTTTATCAAGACATCGACTGGTTTTGCAGCATCTGGTGCCCTCGCAGAAGATGTGAAACTGATGAAGGAACATGTCAGGGATAGCATTCGTATCAAGGCGGCTGGAGGAATTCGTACCTATGAGCAGTTTTTAACACTGTATGAGCTGGGTGCGAGTCGTTTTGGAACCAGTGCAACCAAGGCGATTCTTGAAGAGGCCAGGGCCAAAGGATTGTTTTAAAGGCAGGCTGATGCGCGACCCATGGGGATTGATTTTCTTCATTAAATCGGTGGGAAGAACCTGCTACCAGATGAATTTTGGCAGGTCTGGTTGGTTGACAAAAGAAAATGAGTTGATATAATGTTCATAAGTTCATAGAAAAACCGATGAAGAAGAAAAGTAATCTTAGAGGTCAGTACCAGAGAGTTGCGGCAGGTGGAATCGCAATAACCGGACATAAGATGAATGGACTTTGGAGGGCGGCCCAGATTTTTTGGTCTGGCAATAGCCGCCGGGAGCCGTACCCGTTATCCTGCCGGCCCACACCTCGTGGTGGGAAAGAGTGGATCGTGATGGATCAATTTGGGTGGTATCGCAGGATAGTTGTCTTGTCCCTTTAGGGATAAGATTTTTTTTATGTCACGGTGCAAAAAGGAGAGAAATACCATGAAGAGCAGACGATGGTGAAACCAATATGAGGTACACAGTGTTTTGATATGAGATGAGACAGGTATAAGCTGAAAAATAGTGAAGAATAGAAATGGAGAAAATATAACGATGAAAAAAATTAGCCTGATGATATTGGTAATGATTATTTTTGGCAGCATGGGTTGTGCCGGTGCAGAAGAAGCGCGTGTTCCGGTTATTGGCATCAATCAGTTTGGGGAACATGCATCACTGGATAATTGCAGAGAAGGTGTTGTGCAGGGGCTATTGGATGCTGGACTGACTGAAGGAGAAGACTTTACACTGGATTACCAGAACGCTGGGTTTGATACGGGAATCGCCACGCAAATTGCGCAGAATTTTTCTGCCAATCAAGTGGCTTTGATGGTGGCTATTGCTACTCCTTCAGCTACGGCAAGCTATGCTGCCGCAGAAGACAAGGACATTCCCGTGGTATTTACGGCTATTACTGACCCGGTGGAAGCGAAGCTTGACCAAGGCAATGTGACAGGTACGAGTGATAAGTTGCCGGTTGAAGCACAACTTGATTTGATTCGTCAGATGCAGCCAGAGGCTGATACCATTGGCATTTTATATACAACCAGCGAACCCAATTCAGTATCCGCAATTGCAGAGTATCAGCTTCATGCGGGTGCCTATGGATTCAGCATTGAAGCGATTGGTGTGACACAACAGTCTGAAGTTACTTTGGCAGCTGATTCGTTGATTTCCAAGGGTGTAGATTGTTTCTCCAATTTGACAGACAACAATGTAGTAGGTGTCTTGTCTTCTGTTCTGGAAAAAACTGATGCAGCCGGCATCCCAGTATATGGCAGCGAAGTCGAGCAGGTGAAGCTTGGTGCTGTGGCCGCTGCGGGCATTGATTATTTTGAGCTTGGCAGACAAACAGGCAGTATGGTCGCTCGTATTCTTTTAGGTGAGGCCACAGCAGATGAGATTCCTTATGAAACCATCAGCGAGTATGGCATATACTATCATTCAGATGCGTTGGCTCGAATGGGTTTGGTTTTACCGGAAGAATTATTGGCGAAAGCCATCGATGTTGCGGAGTAACAAACAAGTGTGGGGTAGAATATGAATGTGTTGTTGGATTTAACCATAGGCATTTTAACACAGGGGTTTATGTATGCTTTGTTGTCTTATGGCGTATACATTACTTATAAAATATTAGATTTTCCAGATTTGACTGTAGATGGAAGTTTCCCTCTGGGCGCTGCGGTAACTGCAGTGATGCTCACCAGAGGTGTGAATCCATACTTGACGCTACCCCTGGTCTTTGTGGTGGGGGCCTTGGCCGGTTTGCTTACGGGCTGGATTCATGTCAAACTCGGTATCCGGGATTTGCTGGCTGGTATTATCACCATGACAGCACTATTTTCGATCAATTTGCAGATTGCCGGATCGAATTTGATTGTAGACCGTTCTGTGGATACCTTGTTTACGGCTGCGCCCACCATGCTTTTGTTAGGAAGTTTTACCTTGATTCAAAGAAAGTTAATGGTGACGTTTTTGGTGGCCTTGGTGTTTAAGATTTTGCTGGATCTCTATTTTAAGACCAAAAACGGTTTGCTGTTACGCGCAGTAGGGGACAACAGCGTCCTGGTCACCTCACTGGCCAAGGACAAAGGGAGGGTAAAAATCATTGGTTTGGTGATTGCCAATGCCTTGGTTGCCCTCTCGGGGGCTTTGGTTTGTCATGAGCAACGGGCCTTCTCTAGCACCATGGGTACTGGTCAGGTGGTATTTGGCCTGGCCACGGTTATCATAGGGGCAACCTTGTTCAAGAAATGGGGATTTATCAAAGGAACAACGGCTGCGGTAGCAGGAAGCATTATCTACAAAGCTTGTATTCAAGTGGCCATCAGCCTTGGTCTGCCAGCCAATTTGCTGAAACTGATTACGGCGGTATTGTTCCTTGTAATTTTGGTGTATGGAAATCGCAGAAAAGAGCAGGTGAGCGGACATGCTTGAGCTGAGAAATATTACCAAGACATATAATCCTGGAACGCTGACGGAAATGTGTTTGTTTCAAGATTTGACGATGACAGTGGAGCAAGGGGAATTTGTTTCCATCGTGGGCAGCAATGGGAGCGGTAAAACTTCGCTTCTTAATATTATCTGTGGCAGTATTCCTGTGGAGCAAGGGCAGGTTTTGGTGGCTGGAGAAGATATTACCAAGATGGAGGAATACAAGCGGTATCAAAGAATTGGACGGGTCTATCAGAATCCGGCCATGGGCACCTGTCCGCATTTGACCTTGTTTGAGAACATGTCGTTGGCTGATCATAAAGGGAAAAGCTTTGGATTGTCTCCGGGGGTAAACCGACATCGTTTGCGTGTTTACCAAGAGCAGCTTTCTTTGTTGGGCTTAGGTTTGGAGAATAAGTTGGATGTTTTGGTGGGGACATTATCTGGAGGTCAGCGCCAGGCGGTGGCGCTATTGATGGCGACCATGACACCACTTGATTTTTTAATTCTGGATGAGCATACGGCGGCGCTCGATCCTAAGACAGCGGAGTCCATCATGATACTCACTGACCAGATGGTCCGAAGGAAGAAGCTCACGGCCATCATGGTGACCCACAACCTGCGATATGCTGTGGAGTATGGTAACCGTTTGGTCATGATGAATCAGGGTAAGATCATTTTGGATCTAAAAGAGGACGAGAAGAGAAAGGGTTCTGTAGAAGATATTCTCCATATTTTTAACGAAATCAGTATTGAATGCGGTAATTGAATCAGTTTGATGCTAAGTACTTTTTTCGGGAGGTTGGTTATAAGGAGCGTTGAGGTAAAACTGCAAAAAACGTTGACATGACCAAGATGAATGCATATCATGTAGATAACGTTTTGTGCACCTGACCAGAGGAAGCAGTGAAAACGTCAGTTGAGGGCGGAGACCGTGGGAAGCAGAGAGATGCTGAAGGAACAGGGAAGCTCTTTTGCACAGAAAAAAACAGCCCATGTCGATGACGGGGCTTTTTTGTATAGAAGATAACCAAATTTATTATTTAGGCGAAGAGCCTACCAAAGGAGAAGAAGATGAAAACATTAACCAAAGGATGGATTTTATTGTTGGTGTTGATGATGGTAATCAGTGGGTGCGCCACGCAGGTAAGCGATGAGGAACCTGCTGAGGAACCTGTTTCTGAGGAACCAGTAGTTGAGGAAGCGGAGGTTTTTGACATCGGTGTGATTCAGTATGTAGAGCACGTGGCACTCGATGCTTCCCGGGATGGTTTTATTGATGCATTGGCTGATAGTGGTTATATTGATGGAGACAATATCAATATTGATGTGCAAAATGCTCAAGCCGACCAAAGCAATCTGGCTACGATCAGTGATCGATTCATCGGCAATAATGTGGACTTGATTTTGGCCATAGCGACTCCGGCTGCACAAGCGATTGCTGGAAAAACCACAGAGATTCCTATTCTGGGTACGGCCATTACTGATTATGAGTCAGCTCGTTTGGTTGATTCTGCAGCGGTTCCAGGTGGCAATGTCAGTGGTACCACAGATATGAACCCTATTAAAGAACAAATTGATTTGCTGGTGCAATTGGTACCTGATGCCAAAACTGTTGGTGTTCTCTATACCTCTAGTGAAGACAATTCCATTTTGCAAGCAGCGATTGCCAAAGAGGCCATTGAAGCTTTGGGGATGACTTACGTGGAAGTGACTGTAACCAACTCCAACGATGTACAGCAGGCTACGCAGTCCATTGTGGACCAGTGTGATGCTATATATATTCCGACGGACAATGTTTTTGCTTCTGCTATGCCGGTCGTACAAGGGGTGACTTCGCAATCCAAAACACCGGTCATTTGTGGCGAATCAGGTATGGTGCAGTCCGGTGGGTTAGCTACGCTTGGTATCAATTATTATGATTTGGGCTACCAGACAGGTTTGATGGCAGCAAAAATTTTAAATGGTGAGGCTAAGACAGCCAGCATGCCTATTGAGTCGGCTACTGGTTTTGATTTTGCTATCAACGGTCAGGTTGCTGAAGAGATTGGATTAAGCATTCCAGCAGAATTGCAAGAATACGTATTTTAGAAGACAAAAAAGATGCAGTGTTGATCTGCCTTGACAGAAACGGAGAAGTGTAGATGGGACAAATCATGCTTGGTGCGGTTTCTCTCGGCTTATTATGGGCCGTGATGACCATAGGGGTATACATCACATATAGAATATTGAACATAGCGGATTTGAGTGTTGAGGGCAGTATTGCCATGGGCGCCGCATTAGCGGCGCACAACATTGTAGGAGGGATGAATCCTTTCCTGGCAACAGGGGTGGCCTTTTTCGGTGGTATGGTGGCCGGTTTGATTACGGGCATTCTGCATACACGACTTAAAATTCCGGCATTGTTGTCAGGTATTTTGACTATGATTGCTCTTTACTCTGTGAATCTGCGGATTATGGGAAAAGCCAATCTGTCTTTGCTTCGGATGGACACAGTCTACAGTACAGTAGAGCAGTTGGGCATGGTAAAAAATCATGCAGTGATTGTGCTGGGACTTTTTGTTGTTTTGATTCTGGTGGGTATCCTTTACTGGTTTTTTGGAACGGAGATTGGTTGTGCCATCCGGGCTACGGGAAACAATCCTCAAATGGCCCGGGCGCAGGGCATCAATACGGACAATATGATTATTTTAGGCCTGATTATCAGCAATGGCATGGTGGCGCTTTCGGGAGCCTTGATTGCCCAAAGTCAGAGCTTTGCTGATGTGCAGATGGGGATTGGATCGATCGTCATTGGTTTGGCTTCCGTGATCATTGGGGAGGTTCTTTTTGGAAAGAGAAATTTCTTCAATCGGTTGCTGTCATTGGTGCTAGGGGCCATTACGTATCGGATGATTATTGCGTTGGTGCTTAGAATGGGTATGCCAGCCAATGATTTGAAGCTGTTCACTGCCATGACGGTGGCTGTGGCTCTTTCGCTTCCTGTCTTCAGATCTTTCCTGAAGCCTCTTAAGAAATCAGGAAAGGAAGTGATCTAGCATGCTGAAAGTGCAGGCGATTTCCAAGCGATTCAACCCGGGAACCATCAACGAAAAAATGGCTTTAGATCGTGTTGATTTGACACTGGATGAAGGTGATTTTGTTACTTTGATTGGTGGAAATGGTGCAGGCAAATCTACTTTGCTTAATTGTGTGGCTGGTGTTTACGGCATTGATGAGGGTACGATCTTTATTGATGGCAAGGATGTGACCCGATTGTCGGAATTCAAGCGAGCCGGCATGATTGGTCGTGTTTTTCAAGATCCTATGATGGGAACTGCCTCAGATATGGGTATTGAAGAAAACTTGGCCCTGGCGTATCGTCGGGGGCAGTTTCGCAGTTTGCGCTGGGGGATCACCCATGATGAAAGGAATCATTATCGTGAACTTCTGTCTTCTTTGGGCCTAGGTCTGGAAAACAGATTGAGCAACAAAGTGGGCCTTCTTTCGGGAGGACAGCGTCAGGCGCTGACATTGCTGATGGCTACCTTGATCAGACCTCGGATTTTGTTACTCGATGAGCACACCGCTGCTTTGGATCCCAAAACAGCGGATAAGGTACTGGAGTTGAGTGATCAGTTCATTGAAGAGGGTAAACTCACGACCCTCATGGTAACACACAATATGAGGCATGCTATCAAGCATGGTAATCGGTTGATCATGATGCACGAGGGTCATATCATTTTGGATATCCGGGGAGAAGAGAAACAGCAGCTTACGGTGGAAAATTTGATGGAGCGTTTCGGAAAGGCCAGTGGAGAGGAATTTGCCAATGATAGGGCTCTTCTCTCTTGAGTCAAAGCAATATTGATAGTTTAAGAACTTCCACTCTGGGAAGTGTATTCTCAATACTTGGATGCGCTACCTGACTGGAAGTTTTTTAAATGCAAGTTGTTCGCTCTTAGCTAATGTTGGGAATCAAGAAAAGATTGAATTCAATATCCGAGCGGCATTTCCCTGAAGAACAGATAAATAATTAGTTAAGCATCAAGAAAAACCCGTAAGGGCCTTGTTGATAGTTGATATGAAGTTACCATAGGATAAATGTAGTATTAGTGAGCACATATGCTGAAAAGATGATATTATTTTTAAGAGATGTAGAGTGATTGCATACCATTGAAAAGAAGCTGTTTTACTGTACAGAAGAGATTAGAAATTTATATGAAAACCCTAGGTGAAAGCAAATTGGTGAGGTTCAGCATAAATAGGGTATTCATTTGAGTAATTCTCGACAAATTGACGAGCTCGTTGAAGCAGGAGAAGTGATCCGATGCAAGACAAAGGGTTCAAGGACCAAGGAAATCAAAGATGGTACTTTAGAAGAGTACCTGGATCGAAAAGACAAAGACCCCGCTGATCTATCGATGGGGTATTTGACGGGAAAACCTTAAGAGCCAATATAACTATGGTGAACAAAGGCAGCAATTGATTGAATTGAAAAATGGGGAAAAATAGAGGATGAAGCATTTTCAAGATCTGCAGAATCCTGAAGCTCTCACGCAGACGTTACGCATGATGGCTAGCGTTTAATTGCATCGAGGGAAAGCACTCCAAACCCAAACAAAAATCGTATAATATGCCAACAGAAAAAGAATTTAGCTAGATGCAATCGCTGATGGGATCCCTTGAATGTGTTGATATGAGCTGAAGAGAGCTTAGCATCGACGCACTCGAAAAGCAATAGTGGCCTAATTTTCAGGACACGGCTTTCCGCATCTTCAATAAATTTAAAATATGTATTAAATTGATTTGATTAAGCTGTTAGAGGAAGATTTTCGAAACAGACACTTGAGGGCGTTTAGTTTATTTTCAGTGTGTTGACCATGGCCATGCTACCCTGTAAAATTGTCCGGAGCTAAAGCAAATCATCCGAAAATTCGTTGACTTTTCAACCACCTAAAACGCGGCTTGAAAAACTGCTTAGGAAAGGAATCTTCAAATGTTGGGAAATTATATTGCCACATATATAATAGATGTAGCTGCTCTGGTCTTTTTGTGTTGCTTGATACGCAGCAATAATATACTGAATAAGAATAGGAAAGGCCCTTTTTATTTAAGCATAACATTAACCGTTTTGATCGTTTTATCAGAGGCTGGGACTTTAATTGCCGGTAACGGTGATGCAGATTTGCGCATTTTGAATATTTTCTGCAACGTTTTCGGTTTTGCACTTACTCCCATGCTTCCCATTATTTTAATTGCCATTTTTGATGTAGGAATTCTTCGAACCAATAAATTGATTATGCTGCCGTCAATTTTGAATATGTTCGCAACAATTTTATCACCCTGGCTCGGATTAATATTTTATGTTGATGCAAACAATTATTATGAAAGAGGAAATGTTTTTTATTTTTTCGTAGTTGCTTATATAATAAATTTGACAATCTTGCTCATCAGCGCTGTAAGGACGGGGCAAAAGTACTATTCTCCAATAAAAGTGAAGATCATCGTTTTGTCGCTGTTTGCAGTAGCCGGTACAAGCATTCAGCTAATATTGCCGTTCGTCTATTCCTCTTGGCATAGCGTGACGTTGTCCCTTATACTATACTATCTGCTGTTGTCTGAATTTGACGGCAGCTTTGATACGCTGACTAGACTTTACAATCGTGCGGCTTATGAAAAAATGGCAAATAAGCTTGAAGGAAGAAAGCAATATTCTATTGTCGTTATGGATATCAATAATTTCAAAGAGATTAACGATACATATGGACATGATTTTGGTGATGCTGTGTTAAAAAAAGTAGCGACAGTTATAACGAAATCTTTCGACACTCGTTGCACATGTTATCGTGTCGGTGGAGATGAATTCTATATTGTCGACAGCGCAACCGATCTGGTAATACTTGAACGTCAGCTTAAGAGCATGACAAATAACCTTGAAAAAGAGCGGCAGAATGACAGCCGTTTACCGACAGTCGCATTTGGTTACAGCATCTACAAAGGTGAAAAAGGGATTGGTTATAAGGAAGTATTTAAAGAAGCAGACAATCAAATGTACTATTTTAAGAGAATCCAAAAGAACATGCAAAAAACAATCTGATTTGACAGCGTTAAGATATTGTGATTATATCTTATAACCCAAAGTATCTTAACGCTATCTGTTGACATATAAGGCTTGCTTTTCCGTACTTTTAAGGTGTATCATAGATATGGCATCAAAGTGTATTTTAAGAAAGAGTATTGACCGAAAGAAGCACATGCAAACAATGAGTTCATTCGGTTTTTTGTTTGCTGGTGATTTCTTTTTTTCATTTTGTCGGGTCTTTGATGAGAATTTGATGTTATTATAAGAATAACTGTACGGCCGAAAGGAGCAACAATGCATAGAAACATGAAAAAAACAAACAAGTTGATTAGTTTGGCAGTTATCGGAGGTCTGGTGCTTTCTCTAATGGTTTCAGGACCGGCTTTGGCCGTGGCGCCGACACCGACAGAGGTTTTTGCAGAAGAAGTACTCTCGTATACTGAGGGTCAGTTTGAAGAATTTGTCAGACTTTTTGGATTGTTGCGAGATGTAGAAAATCCCGGAGATTTTTATACGCTGTATTTAGCGGGGTATGCAAACTTTGATTCTTCGGAGCAGGTACGATTCATGCATCTGGGTAAGGCCATTGATTATCTAACGTTTTATACGGGATCGGCGGCCATCAGCGATGTTGCGATGCAACAGTATTACGATGACACAGATACTGCAGGATTGGTAGCTGCGTTATTATCTGAATACGGGGACACTCATATTGATGCTGATATTGACCTGGCTATGCAGGATATGAGGACATTGTTGAATATTACCTTGATTATGGAAACCTTTGATACGGCCGTTTTTTATCCAGTCAGTAGTCTTTATGCTGATCTCACACTTGATTCGGATGAACTTCTTGGCTATATGGACACGTATAATTTTTATCTGGATCCTGATATTGATGAAGAAGAAAATGTTATCCTTGCGTTTCAGGAGTTGGCTGATTATGTGAATCAAGATGCTTCCAGCGCTGACCGTTCACTCGTTGTTTCTTATCTGGAAGATACAGGACTTGTTGTCGTAGAGAGTTCTGGTGGTGGCGGAGGAGCTCCGATAGAAGAGGAACCAGTGGAGGAACCGGAAGTTGGGGATGAAAACATCGATGCCCAGGAGGAAGCAGAAGAAGCAGGCGCCATAGAGGTAGAGACGACGGTCACGACCGAAGATGGTGTGGTTGTAGCAACGGCTACTGTGAGCGATGATGATATTGATCAGGCTCTGGTCAATGCGTTTGCCATAAAAGACGATAAAGAGGAAGATGATGCGTCTCACAATCAAATTGTGGTACCTACTCTGGTGATAGAAGCAATTGACGACACAAGTGCAGAACGCATTGTGGTGGATTTGCCTATGGACAAATTGATGCAGGTTGAGGAACAAGAAAGTATTCAGTTCGCCGTGAAATCTGAAGTGGGCAGTATTGTATTTACGGTTCAAGATATTCTGGGAGATGATGCAGGCGGTCTACTGACTGAGGACGGAAGCAATCAGCTGAGTTTAACCATGGAGAAGATCGACGCCAGTCTTTATGCGGATCAGAATATTCCGGAAGATGCTTTGATTGTTGATTTTTCCATTTCCGTCAATGAAACAGTGGTTTCAACTTTTAGTAATGCGCTGAAGGTGAAGATACCTTACGTCTTGAAAGAAGGCGAAAACCCAGACAATATTACGGTTTTTCTGATCGATGAATCAGGAAATCTTGTGCCCCAGGGCGGTCGTTACCATGCTTCTACAGGAATGGTGACCTTTTATACGGATCACTTTAGTTCCTATGTGGCCATGAGAAGCATTAGAGAGTTTCTGGATGTTGATGTCGATTTCTGGGGGCATGCTTACATCTCATCCATGGGGGGCAAAGGTTACATGCAGGGTTATCCTGATGGAACATTTAAACCCAATGGTGCTGTCACCAGAGCAGAATTCATTACCATGATGGTGAATATGTATTGTTTGCGTGGTGATGTGTCGGATCTTCCCTTTGATGATGTGCATGCAGAACAATGGTTTGCGCCATATATAGCTGCTGCTTATGGTGAAGGATTGGTTTCTGGAAAAACGCTGACAATTTTTGATCCTGCTGGAGCCATTACCAGGCAAGAGGCGGCTGTCATGCTAGGGCATATGCTAGGCCATTTGGGCTTTGTTTCCGATACAAATCAATCGCAGTTGGAGCAGTTTGCGGATCAGGAGGAAATTGCTTTGTGGGCTCGCCCCAGCGTTGATTTTGCTGTCAGAGAGGGTTTATTTTCCGGGAAACCTAACCAGATGTTTGATCCCCATGGTATATTGACTCGCGCAGAAGCAGCTACTACGTTATTTATGCTATTAAATGACCAGTAAATATGTTGTGGAGAAACTCCTTATGGATGTTGACTATGTGAATGATGATGAAACATATTAGAATTTATCTGGCGATGGCTTTAGGCCTCGCCAGTTTGGTCGTTGTTGGCATTGCTGTGCCTTTTTTACTGACGGGGCGCTTGCAAGATGAGATTACGTTTTGTCCGATAGATAGGAGTCTGGAACAAATGGATTTAGCGGATGAAACGGGTGAGAGGCCCGGTTCGGTAGGCGAAGACCTGGTTTTGGGCAGTGGACAAGGAGAATGGTATAAAGAAGATGGTTTAATTCAGGATTCATTGGAAATGAAATCCAATAACCATGATAGCGTGAATCAGTTGGAAAACGTCAAAGAGCTAGATGAATATTGGCTAACGAGAGAAATCGAAAAAAGTCAAGATGAAATTAAGCAGGCAGATTTGGAGAGAGGATTGGCTATTTTAGAGCAGCTCGATACCGACTATTTGTATCGATTATCTGAAGATGGTTTTACAGAAGAAGAAAAATTACAGGCTGAGGATTTTTTGCGCTCTGAACTTTCGGAGGATGATGTGCAGGTGGTCATGGTCTTGGTTAGAAAATACATCCATTTGCTCCAAGAATAAAGGTTTAGTGCTATACCTGTTTGCAGATAGAGAGGGACAGAACGATGCATGATGAATATGATGAAATAGATTTACGGGAACTGATTCACTTGCTCTTGGCTGGCTGGAAATGGATGGTTCTGTTTGTGCTTGTTGCCGTTTTCCTTTCAGGATATGTGACCACCCGGATGATTGAGCCTGTGTACGAAGCGAAATCTACATTGTTCATTGGGAAAGAGAGTGATTCTATCGCAGGTATCAGCTTAAGTGATTTGCAGATTGATAATCAGTTGGTGGTGGATTACCAGGAATTGATCAAAACCAGGTTGGTCACCCAGGAAGTGATCGATGATCTGGGTCTGCAAACCTCGGTAGATAACTTGGTGGAAAGACTCAGTGTGTCTGGGATTAAGGACTCCAGGTTTATCCATATTTCATTTCGGGATACGAACCCTGAATTGGCGACTAAGATTACCAATGCGCTGTCGCTCTCCTTGGTTCAGCATGCTGAGGATATCGTTGGTGCTGAAAATGTGGTTATCGTCGACTCGGCCATTTTGCCATTGCATCCTGTGGAACCGAATATTTATATGAATGTAGCGATAGCTGGTATTTTGGGTCTGATGTTAGCCATTTTTCTAATTTTTGGGCTTCACATGTTGGACAATACACTGAAAAGAGAAGAGGATGTGGAAAATTTGTTGGGTATACCAGTGCTTGGTGTGGTACCTAGGTTTGCGGAAGATAAGAGGACTGAGAAATGAGCAAAAATGATTTGATTGCGCAACATAATCCCAAATCTCCGGCGTCAGAAGCCTACCGCATGATACGGACCAACCTGGAGTATGCTGGTGTGACTGGAAGTAAGAAAGTGATTCTGATCACTTCGGCGCTGGCGGGAGAAGGAAAAACCACGACGTTGACCAATCTTGCCGTTACCCTTGCCCACAGTGGATTGAAAATTTTGGTTGTGGACGCTGATCTTCGGAGACCGAGCATTCACAAAGTATTTCATATAAGGAAATCTCCAGGGCTTACCAATTATCTGGTTAAGGATATACCTGTAGGAGACATTATTCAGAAAAATACTCCACTAGATCAACTCCATTATATGGCGGCGGGTGCCAATCCTCCACTTGCTTCTGAGCTACTGGCATCCCAGAAAATGATCGACTTATTGCAGCAGTGCAGAGATGAGTACGATTATATTTTGGTTGATTCTCCCCCTCTTCTCAGTGTAACGGATGCCAGTATTCTGGCAACACGGGTTGATGGGACTATCTTGTGCATTGCCCAGGGTAAGACCAATGTGGAAGCTGTGAAGGCAGCCAAGCGATCCTTGGATAAGGTTAATGCTTCTGTGTTGGGAGCGGTTTTGACCAAAGCAGAATTCACCAAAGGCATATATGCTTATCATTACTATGATTACCAATACATGGAGGATGAAGAACATCGGAAACGTAATTGGTTTGGACGGAAAAAATAATGGATAATAGTGTAATTGGCAAATAAAGGGAGATGGGCCCACCATGGTTCAAGCAGAAGGCAAGCAGATTTGATTCTGCTTGCCTTCTTTGTAAAAAGCTGCCACACTTGGCTTAAGATTTTTCCCAAAAACGAGCATGGGTGTCGGAGAAAATACCTGGAGCGCCACCTGTGTGTAAGAATAAGACGCGCTGTCCTGGTTGAATGAGACCTTGTTCTATGGCTTGCATTAGCCCTAAAAATGCTTTTCCAGTATAGCAGTAGTCAAGGATGATGCCTTCGCATCGGGCCATGAGTTGCATGATCGCGTGCGTTTTTGTATCAGACTTATTGTACCCTTTTCCTACGGTTTCCATGATGATGCGGGGAGGTTTTGCGTTCAAGTTTAGGTTTAGGTTCAGGTTGTATAGTCGATTTGTCTGTTCCATGGATGTGGAAATCAGGGTATGCAGGGCTACCTCTTCGTTTTTGGGGAACAAGACATTCATGCCCAAAATTTCAAAAGGAGCCTGGTATAGCATTTTCCCTAAATTTAGTCCGGCAAAGGTGCCTCCAGAACCCACGGCCACCACCAAAATATCAATGGTTTGGTTCATGTCCTCTAGTTGGTCTAGGATTTCTTTTATGGCTTCGACATAACCTAAGATCCCCAACGGTGAACTGCCACCCAGGGGAATTTCATAGACGATTTTGTTGAGTTTGGCATAGTGATTCAACACGCGGGTGCGAACCTCTTCATCCGATTCTTGTTCTTGCTTAAAATTCAATTCGGCTCCGAAAAGCTGGTCTAAGAGTAGATTGCCAGAGGGTTGCGGAGGTTTTTCCCCAGAGAGAATGAGACCGCACGACAGGCCCGCCATCGAGGCTGCGGCAGCCGTAAGCCTTCCGTGGTTGGTTTGCACACCGCCATAAGTGAGCAGTGTGTCAGCCTTTTGGTCCAGTGCGTCCTGCACCAGGTAAGCCAGTTTTCGAATTTTGTTGCCGCCTAACCCGATGCCGTTTAAATCATCACGTTTGATCAAGAGTTCTACACCGGTTTTTTGGGAGAGAATCGGAAGGGTGTGCAGGGGCGTGGTGAGAAGTGGATACTGAATTTTTCTTACAGTTTTCATGGAATGAATCCTTTCCAGTGAAGATACCATTTTATTACACAACATAATTTTACTGATATCTCTACATTGTAATAAAATCAAGACTGATGTTGAACTGTTGACTGTGACGGCAGGCATTGATTTTGATGCTAAAATAAGAAACTGATTTCATTATAGGCTTTACGCCAAGAAATGCCAACATGACATTGGAAAAGGAGAATGATGGGGTGAAGCCCAGCGAAGGGAACTTGCCAGCAGTCGATATCGTCTAATGACAGATGATATTGGACAGGGAACACTGGATGCATTCGGAATTCTATCGTGACTACGGAGGGAAAGCAATGAACACAAAGACGTTTTTCAGCAAAGACCATGTGACCCAATGGGGAAAAAATCTCGTAGATACCATACGAAGGTATCCCGTTACTCTTTTTATGATTTATGCACTAGCCACCTTGGCAATCTATCGCTTGGAAGCCCCATATGCTTATGGGCACGAAATATTTGATATTTTGGATCGCTGGATGTTGACGCTTCTATTGGGTTTCAGTTTGAGCTTGCTTGTCGAGGCATTTTGGGAAAGAATGGGTGGAAAGCTATGGACTCGTCTGATTTCCATTGGTGTTCTGGCTGTTTTTTTGTTGGTTTATCAGCAAGAGGTTATGGCTCATTATGAACAGAACAGAGTGCTGGTACGTCATTTTTTGCTGATTGTGGCTAATTTGTTTGCTTTTAGTGTGGTGCCATATTTCTTGAATCGTAAAAATTATTCCTTTTATGTGGTGCATCTCATGGCAAGATTGATAGAAACGCTGGCTTACACCGTGGTGCTGGGATTGGGGTTCACTGCAATTTTGTTTGCTATACAGAACTTGCTATACAGTCAATTGAATGATCATCTTTATGCGCACTTTTGGATTTTTTCTTTTGCGGTTTTTGCTGTAACCTATTTTCTATCCGGTATTCCCAAGCTCTCTGACGATGTGGGAAGAGAAGAATTTGGCAAGGTATTAAAAGGTCTATTCCTATACATCATTTTGCCACTTCTGAGTGTGTATAGTGTGGTGCTTTATGCCTATTTCTTTCGCATTCTGTTTCAAATGGACTGGCCATCGGGGATGGTGTCCTATTTGGTCATATTCTCTTCAGCCATTGGTATGCTGAGTATTTTTGTACTCTATCCCATTTCTAAAGAAAGCCGTTGGTGTGAGCTATTTGTGCGTTGGTATCCACGCTTGGTGCTCCCTTTATTGGCGATGATGTTTGTGGCCATTGTGATGCGCATCAATCAATATGGTATTACGGAAAATCGCTACTTCATTTTGCTCGGGGGAATCTGGGTTACCTTCGGATACTTGTATTTTAATATTCGTAGAGGCAAACGCCATATTGTCTTGGTGTTGGTTCTGGTGATTCTCCTTCTACTTTCGGGTGTTGGGCCTCTGAGCGCCTTTGATGTTTCAATGCGTTCTCAGAACAATCGCTTTGAGCAACTGCTGCGTCAATATGACATGCTTGATGAGCAAACAGGAAAAATTCAGTCATCCCCTTTGCACAAGACCGTGGAGGAAGGTGATTTGTTACAACTCTATGAGATTGCCGACTATTTTTCTCGACGCGATGAACTTGGATCACTTAGAGCCTGGCCCTTAGACAAAGAAGAGGTGACCCAAGAGCAATGGAGTGAGCTACTTGGGGGTGACCGGCCTCAGATAGCAGAAGAACATTGGGCATTTTATTTTCAGTATGTGTGGAATAGAGAGAACCGGGATCCTATCGTTATTTCTAATTATGATCTTATCTTTGGTATTGCAGGCTATCAACAGGCTAATGGTGGGGAAAACTTGTCTGATAATCCTAGTTTTGTAGGTGAGGATGCCACGTGGAGTCTGGGGTTGGAAGATGATTTCCTACTGACGCTAAGACGGGATCAGACGGTTGTGTATCAATTTGATTTGCAGGAATATGCTGAAGATCTTTATCAACAAAATGACCAAAGCGAAGAAAAATATGTTGATCAGGATATGAGAATTGAAGAGCAAACGGATGACGTAAGGGTCATGATCCTCATTACACGTATGGGAGGAAACATGCAAGATGGTGGGGTGCAGGAAGTTGAGCTGGATTGTTTGGTAGATATATTGTAAGTTCATAGACAAGAAAAAGGCAGAGCTTGGCTCTGCCTTTTTCGT
>DIET01000027.1 GCA_002418765.1 Peptococcaceae bacterium UBA5767
TCAAACTGTCAAAGATGAGATTATACCACAATCAAAGTACTAAATCGTCTCCTGAGCAACGTAAAAAGAGGCTCTCCCTATCATAAAGACAGCCCTTGTCTATACTCTCACCATCTGTGCATGATTTGGCATCTTGCTTTACATCGAAGTCTTCAGAGTAATTTAACACCCTGAGGGAAATAACCCAATCCATAACGGGCCACACATGCACTGCCGATAATACCTGCTTCATCTTTAAGATGCGCTGGCACGATTTCCGGCATCAGCAAAGGCGACCGGGCATAAAGAAGCACCGTTTCCTTGATCTTCTCCACAAAACGAGCACTGCCTAGGCCTACTCCTCCCCCAATGGCGATGCGCTCAGGATTCAGGGTTCTGATTAGATTATAAAGACCCAGACCCGACCATGCTGCTGCCTTTTCTACAATCTCGGTAGCCAATTGATCATGAGCTTCATAGGCAATAAAAACATCTTTGGCGCCAAAGTTTTTCTTGATACGCATCAAACTGGACTTATCCTGTTCGAGGCTGACCCTGGCGCTTCTGGCCATTGCCGGTCCCGAGGCCAGTGCTTCCCAGCATCCATGATTCCCACAACGGCAGCGTGGCCCATCTTTTTGTAAAATGGTGTGCCCCAGTTCCCCGGCGTAACCCTGGACACCGGTAATTAATTTTCCCTGCGAAAGTATGCCTGCTCCAATACCAGTACTGATGGTGAGATAAACGAAATCTTGTGTCCCCTGCCCTGCCCCCACCATCCATTCTCCCAGGGCAGCAGCATTGGCATCATTCTCCACAAATACCTCTTTTCCTACCTGCTCTTGAAAAAGATCCTTAAGCGCCACGCCTTGCCAACCAGGAACATTCACCGATTCCAGAATGACAGCTTGTTTCCCCATCACAGTACCCGGAAAGCCAATGCCCAGAACATCCACACCCACTTTATGGTCAATGCTTCGTATCTGCTCTACTATTCTACGGAGCATAGACTCCCTGCCCAAGTGCGCCTTTGAAGCAAACACCTTTTTTTCATGGACTCTTCCTGCCTCATCCACCAAACCCATGGCAATTTTGGTACCTCCAATATCAATACCCAATACATGCATAATGGTTCTCCTTTCCCAGAAGAGATTTTTTTCAGATAGCAACCTAGCACCCACTGGCCAGGAAATCATTTCTTGCCTTGTCCATTGTCAATAATATATAGGCATCAAGCTAAAAACGCAAACCATAGTCAAATAGGGTTTCTCTATGATAAAATAAAGCGGAGGTTTCACCATGCACAAACTGGAAACATATCTGCAACAAACATTTGGATTTAGTCAATTCCGTTCGCATCAGCGAGAAATCATAGAGTCCATACTGCAAGGAAAGGATCTCCTTGCCATCCTTCCCACTGGAGGCGGTAAGTCTCTTTGTTATCAGCTTCCTGCACTGGATCTGCCAGGTATGACGCTGGTCTTGTCTCCGTTGGTTTCCCTGATGAAAGATCAGGTAGATAGCCTTATAATTAAGGGGATCCGGGCAGATTGGATCAACAGCACCCTCACCCCTAAACAAATGAAGGAAAAGATGCTGCAGGTAGCCTCAGGCAACCTCCAGCTTTTGTATCTGGCTCCAGAGCGACTCAAATCAGAAGATTTTATAGACCTTCTCCAAACCATTCATGTTTCTTTGGTTGCAGTCGATGAAGCGCACTGCATTTCTTCCTGGGGTCATGACTTCAGGCCCAGCTACAAAAAAATAGGTACGCTGCTCAAAAATCTTCCTTACCGACCACCCATTGCCGCCTTTACCGCCACGGCCACGCTGGAGGTCAAAGAAGACATCATTGAAAAGTTGGGTCTCATCCGACCCGCCGTCTTCCAAGATTCCTTTGACCGACCCAACCTTTACTTCACAGTAGAAAGTCCCGACGACAAAAAGAAGTGGCTACAGACACATGTTGATGCCATAGAGAGCCCGGCCATCTTCTACGCCGCCACGCGTAAGGAATGCGAAACAACCTCCAACTGGCTTAAGGACAAAGGGAAACGTGTGGTAACCTACCATGCAGGCCTATCCAAAAAAGAAAGACAAGAAGCACAAGAAGCTTTTCTCCTGCTAGATGACATCATTTTGGTGGCCACCAATGCCTTTGGCATGGGGATAGACAAGCCCAATATACGCACCATTTTACATTTGCAAATGCCCAAAGACATCGAGTCCTATTACCAAGAAGCCGGCCGAGGTGGCCGAGACAATCAAACGTGCCGCTGCATCCTTTTGTTTGGCGCCGGCGATGCCCACCTGCACCGCCAGATGATTCTATCCAGACCTGCCTACTATGGAGGTCGGGACCATAGCTTCAAGAAGCTACAGCAGATGCTTGGCTATGTTTTTTCCGATGCTTGCTATCGAAAATACCTTCTTACTTATTTTGGAGACACCACTGCCCAGGAACATTGTGATTTCTGCGGTCATTGTACCAATCCTATATTGCTAAGCAACGTCACCAAAGAAGCCCAGATCCTACTATCCACATTGCATTACCTTAAGGCCAAGCAAGGCATCTCGGTCATTTCCGGAATCGTGCGTGGCAGCAAACAAAAGAAAATCCAACAACAAGGTTGGGACAAGCTTTCCACTTATCATTTGTTGCCATCCTGGTCCGACGCAGACATCAGAAGGCTCTGGCTCTATCTGCATTTCAAAGGCTACCTGCACAAAAGCGACCGCGCTTATGCCCGTACCTACATCACCCGTACGGGAATAGACCTATTAAAGGGAATGCATACGGTTACCCTTATCAACCACAAAGACCAGCTATAAAATGTCAACC
>DIET01000038.1 GCA_002418765.1 Peptococcaceae bacterium UBA5767
GTTCGAATCCAGCCAGCCCAGCCAATCCATCCCATGGGATGTTTTTTTTTATCCAAGGTTATATTTTAAGTATAAGGCTTGACTTTCGGTTGCGTGATTCATTATAATTATTGTTGTTGCTGGGGAGCTTCTTTTCCTTGCGCAGGGACATTTACCATTTGGAGGAATTCCCGAGTTGGCCAAAGGGGGCAGACTGTAAATCTGCTGGCTACGCCTTCGCAGGTTCGAATCCTGCTTCCTCCACCATGTACATTGGGCTGTCGCCAAGCGGTAAGGCACCGGGTTTTGGTCCCGGCATGCGTTGGTTCGAATCCAGCCAGCCCAGCCAAAGGTTTCTCTTAGAGGGACCTTTTTTTTTCATCAATCGATTTGGATTTCATGGTTCGGTGTTTTTTCTGAGCCAAAGCGTGCTATAATATGAAACAGGAAGTGATGAGATGAAAGAACTTATATATGATAGAATCATGAAACAAGGAACCATTGGTATACCCAATGATTTGATTTGGTACTACAAGAGCATTGGCATGAGTGAAGAAGAACTCGTGACGGTGATGCTGCTTATGGCCTATGGTCAAAAAAAGGGTAATTTTTATCCGGATTTAACTGAGATGGCCCAAATGATGTATGTGGAAAAAGCAAAAATACAGTCCTTGATTGCTTCCTTGATGGAAAAAGAGTGTTTGACGATTGAGCGGGAATTTTCTTTGGAGGAGCAAGTTGCTTATCCAGTTTTTTCATTTGATCCATTGTTTAAAAAACTGGGAGACCATTTGGCTAAAATTGAATCAGAAGCAAGAGCACAGCACCAGGAAACCATGCAAAAGAATATCCTCAAGAAGCAAAAAACGGCTGATAAACCCAATGATATCTACAGTATTTTTGAAGAAGAATTTGGACGATGTTTGAGCAATATGGAAATTGCCTACCTGACAGAATGGTTGCAGGGGGATCAGTTTTCGGAGCAATTGGTATTGGAAGCGTTGCGAAGTTCTGTGTCCAGGGATAAGGTGGGCTTTCGTTACATTGATGCTATCTTGCGAGACTGGCAAAGGAAAAATATTACCACAGCAAAGCTAGCCAGAGAGGAAGACCAGAAATCGCAACGCAGAAAACGAACCAAACGGGTTCCAAAGTCTACTGTACTGAATCAAGAGGATACAGCGCTGAAGTATGATGACCTGGTTGTTAACTTAATGGAGTAATGATGAAAGATCTTTGGGATGTCAAGCTAAAAGAATTGCGAGAAGCAATTAAACATAGCAGCAAGGAACTTGAGCAAAAGGAATATGTATGTTCACTCTGTCAAGATCGGGGACTAATCTACAGAGATGGTTTGGCGTATAGATGTACTTGTGTGCAGAAAAGACAAATGGATCTAAGCAGCAAAAAAGCCCATCTTTCCGGTGAATACAAAGAGAAGCATTTCGATGACTTCAGATTGGATTACTACGCCAGCAAGCCCTATGCCGAAGACAAAAAAGGTACTTATCGACAATCTGCGAATCAAAGTTTACAAGCCGCCAAGTTATTCACGGAGCTTGTTATCGCAGGGGAAATGCCCAAAGGGTTGTATCTCTACGGGAACGTGGGTAGTGGCAAGACACTGTTGGCGAGTTGCATTGCCAATCAACTGATTGAGTCGAGACAGGAAGTTTTGTTTGTATCCATTCCTGATTTGCTCGATGAATTGAAGGACACGTTTAATGGGAGAACAGGCAATGAGCTTGCGTTGATGAATCGAGTTCGAAAAGCCAAGACATTGATCATGGATGATTTGGGTGCCCACATGTATACGGATTGGACAGCAGGTCGAATCTACAACATTATCAATTATCGTGCTAGTCATAATTTGAGTACCATCATTACCTCGAATCTCACCGTTGATGAGCTTCGTACGGCACTTGATGAACGGACCAGTTCCAGAATTTTGCAACTCTGTCAAATATATCGGTTGCAATCGGATCAGGATATTCGTAGACAGGTTTATATTGAGAATTTAAAAAGCAATTGACAGTCTTGTCGCTTTTTGATAGGTTATAGGAAATATAGAATATAGTTCTCATTTATTGAGGTGCAGAGTTCAAGAGTAGGTAAAAGGAGCCGCAAGCGTGGATTTTTACCCAAAGGGGGCTTTGCCGAAGTGAGCCGGAGCAAAACGGTTTGCTGGTGCTACGTTGAACAAGCGTAGTGTTGTCACCTGGGGTGGAGTGCATTAGATGAGCATAAACTGTCGAATACACAGGCTTATGCTTGTGTTTTTTTAATGGAGGAAATATGAAAGAAATTCGAGTACTGGTCTGTGGCGCCATGGGCAAAATGGGACAAGAAGTGGTCAAAGCAATCACCGAGGCAGAAAATATGCAAGTGGTGGCTGCTGTGGATATCATGCACATAGGTGAGTCCCTTTCCTTTTTAACGCAGAATGATTCGGTAAGGGTGATGGATTCATTGGAACAGGCCATACTGGAGACATCGCCTGATGTTTATGTGGATTTTACGAATCCGACAGTGGTTTATGGCAATGCAAAAGTATGCATTGAACATGGTGTTCGACCTGTAATCGGAGCAACCGGATTGAGTGAAGAGCAGATTGATGATCTGCGTCAACGTATGGAGAAAAAGAAAATGGGAGGTCTGATTGCTTCTAATTTTGCGATTGGTGCCATTCTTATGATGGAGTTTTCACAAAGAGCAGCCCAATACTTGCCTGATGTTGAGATCATTGAGTTTCATCATGACAATAAGCTGGATGCACCTTCTGGTACGGCAATCACGACAGCCACCAAGATTGCTGAGGTCCGTACACCGCACAAGCAGGGTCATCCTGATGAAAAAGAGGTTTTAAGTGGCGCCAGAGGTGCCTCATGGACAGGCATCCCCATTCATTCGGTCCGGTTACCGGGAAGAGTGGCGCACCAAGAAGTGATTTTTGGGGGTGTGGGTCAAATTTTAACGATTCGTCATGACAGTATCGACAGACGTTCGTTTATGCCTGGTGTTGTTCTTGGTATCTCTAAGGTCATGGAGTTATCCTCATTGGTGGTAGGTTTGGAAAAATTGTTATAAGGAGTAGGCATATGCTGATGATTGGATTAAAAAATTGCAGTAAATGTGAAGCACTCAAGGAGAAATGGACAAAAGAAGGGAAAGCGTTTGATTATATGGATTTTAAAGATCTTTCGCTTATTGCTCAACGTAAAATCAGCAAGAATTTTCGAGATGAATCAGGCGGGATATCCTTTCCTGTCATTATTGAAAATCGTGAAGCATTCAAAATAGAATCATAAGAAGGAGCTATCATGAAAAAGGAATATAATGTAGCTGTTGTGGGAACGGGAGCAGTTGGCTCGACGCTTGTGCAGGTGTTGGAGGAGAGGAATTTTCCAGTAGCCACATTGAAGCTACTGGCAACCAGTCGTTCTGCGGGAAAGACCATGACGTTTCGAGGCAAAGAACATACCATACAGGAGACCACACCCGATTCTTTTGAAGGCGTGGATATTGCGCTTTTTGCCGGTGGACAAGCGAGTACACTGTTTGCCGGGGAGGCTGTGAAGCGTGGTGCCGTTGTGATTGACAACAGCAGCGCTTACAGAATGGATCCAGATGTGCCTTTGGTGGTACCGGAAGTAAACCCCGAAGATGTCAAAAAACACAAGGGTATTATCGCCAATCCAAATTGTTCCACGATTCAAATGGCCGTGGCGTTAAAACCAATCTATGATCTTTCTCGTATCACCAGAATCGTTGTTTCCACTTATCAGGCTGTGTCAGGAGCAGGGCAGGAAGCAATGGATGAGCTGGAAGCGCAGACAAAGGATATTTTGGCCAACAAGGAACCCCGGGTAGAAATCTTTCAGCATCAGATTGCTATGAATCTGATACCGCATATTGATGTTTTTTGGGAAAACGGATATACCAAAGAAGAAATGAAAATGGTTTTGGAAACCAGGAAAATCCTGCATGATGAAGATTTAAAAATAACAGCCACAGCAGTAAGGGTACCCATCATGAGGAGTCATTCTGAGTCCATTCTGGTGATTACAGAGAACAAGATCAGCAAAGAAGAAGCGCATAAGGCCTTTGCTGCCTTTCAAGGTATTGTACTGCAGGATATTCCATCAGAGAATGTGTACCCCATGCCCTATTTTACATCGGATACTGATGAAGTGTATGTGGGTCGGGTACGAGAGGATTTGGCGTTCGAGCATGGCTTATCGTTCTTTGTGGTGGCAGACCAATTGAGAAAGGGAGCGGCGACCAACGCGGTCCAGATTGCTGAGACATTGATTGAGTTTGAGATGTTATAAGGAGAGAGATATGCTAGATTTTGGGAATGTCGTAACGGCGATGGTAACACCTTTCAATGAAGACGGCTCACTTGATTTGGAGGCGGCTGTTCGTTTGGCTAAATATCTGGTGGCCCATGGAACAGATACCATCTTGGTATCGGGTACGACTGGTGAGAGTCCGACGCTTAGCAAGGATGAAAAAATGGTACTGTTAAAGACGCTTAAGGATAGTGTTTCCGTGCCAATCATGGTTGGTTCGAGTTCTAATGATACGGCTGATTCAGTGATCACGTCTCAGTTGGCCGAAAAAAATGGCGCTGATGCTTTGCTTTTGGTGGTGCCATATTACAATAAACCGAATGCCAAAGGACTCACCATGCATTTTCAGAGTATTGCTCGCTCAACTCATTTGCCCTGTATGTTATACAATATACCTGGGAGAACAGGGATCAACATGGATGTAGAGACGATTGTCGCCTTGTCTGAAGAAAAAAATATCATAGGTTTAAAAGCGGCCAGTGGGAATTTAGATCAGATCACCCGTGTGCGTTTGCAAACATCTCCAAGCTTCTCCATTTATTCTGGTGATGATGCCTTAACTTTGCCCATTTTGTCATTGGGTGGACGGGGCGTCGTGTCTGTGGCTTCCAATGTCATCGGCAATCCGATACAAAAAATGGTGAGCGCCTATCATGAGGCTGATATTCAGGCAGCACAGAAGGAATTTCTTTATTTGTATCCATTTTTCAAAGCCATGTTTGTGGAGAGCAACCCCATCCCCGTCAAGTATGCAGCAAGTTTGTTGGGACTTTTGAAACCGATTTTTCGTTTGCCTATGATTGATCCGGATGAAGACACAAAATTGTATATTGAAGAAATGATGCACCGTTACCAATTGATCTAAACAGGCTGTTCAGCCTGTTTTTTCTTGTATTCGGAAAAGTTATCCCGTATAATCAGTTGAGATGAATGTTCGGAGAAATATTATTTTAGGAGGAAAAGAGTGGTAAATAAAGAAAATAGCGTTTCCATCATACCGTTGGGTGGACTGGGTGAGATCGGGAAGAATATGACTGTCATCCGGTATGGTGAGGAAATGATCTTGATAGACGCTGGATTGACTTTCCCTGAAGACGATTTGTTGGGAATAGACATTGTCATTCCGGATATCAGCTATCTGGAGGAAAATAGGGACAAACTTTTGGGGATTTTCTTGACTCATGGTCATGAAGATCATATTGGCGCGCTCCCGTATGTGTTGGATAAGATAACGGTTCCGGTCTATGGGACCAGATTCACATTGGGATTGGTTAAAGGGAAACTGAAAGAACGAAAAATGCTAGAACAGGCGGATCTTCATGTTATCAAAGCCAGAGGGACGATGAAAAAAGGCCCGTTCAGGTTGGAGTTTTTTCGGGTCAGTCACAGTATTCCTGATGCGGTTGGTATTGCTGTTCATACGCCCGTAGGAACCATTGTGCATACAGGTGATTTCAAGTTTGATCAGACACCCCCGGATGGACAAATGATGGACTTACCCAAATTGGCTCAATTGGGCGAAAGAGGTGTGCTGGCATTGTTGTCTGACAGCACCAATGCGGAGCGAAGTGGTTCTACCATGAGTGAAAAAGAAGTGGGTAAGAACTTATTGGATGCTGTCCGAGAAGCCAAGGGTCGCGTGATTGTTGCTAGCTTTGCCAGCAATGTTCACCGTATTCAACAGATTGTTAATGCAGCGGCAGAAACGAATCGCAGGGTGGCGGTCATCGGTCGAAGCATGGTGAATTACTTTGAAGTGGCCAGGGATTTAGGTTACTTGAGAGTTCCCAAGAAGACGTATGTGGAAGTCGATCAGATATCGAAATTACCAGCCGAACAAGTTGTGATCATCACCACGGGAAGTCAAGGTGAACCAAAAAGTGCTTTGTCTAGATTGTCCATGAGTGATCATCGTCAGGTGGAAATCAATAGAGAAGACACGGTCATTATTTCGGCTACTCCGATTCCTGGCAATGAAAAGTATGTCTCTAAAACAATCGATCAATTGTTTAAGTTGGGGGCCAAAGTCATTTATGGACGTGCCAGCGACATGCATGTATCTGGCCATGCCAGCAAAGAAGATTTACTATTGATGCTGAATCTTATCAAGCCACAGTACTTTATACCTGTTCATGGAGAATACCGCATGCAGGTGGCGCATGCAAAATTTGCTGAACAGACGGGTGTTGATCCAAACAACATCTTTATTGCAGACAATGGACAAGTGATCGAGCTAAGCAAAGAAAAAGGACGTATTGCTGGTAGAGTATCTTCAGGTAGAACCCTGGTCGATGGGCTTGGCGTTGGCGACATTGGGAACATTGTTTTACGTGACCGCAAGCAACTTTCGGAAGATGGGATCGTGATCATTGTTATCGGGTTGAGCAAAAAGGGCTCTGAGCTCATGACTGGGCCAGATGTCGTTTCCAGAGGCTTCGTTTATGTAAGGGAATCGGAACAACTGATGGAACAAACCAGGAACAAAATAGTTGAAACACTCGATATGCTGAAAAAAGATGGGGTCTATGAGTGGAGTGGAATCAAGAATAAGGTCCGGGATCAAGTGAGCAGATTTCTATATGAAAAAACCAAGCGCAGACCCATGGTTATGCCGATCATTGTTGAAATTTAGGAGCTAGGAAATACACGGACTTCTTCCGTGTATTTTTTTGGAGAATGCATATGGATCAATTGGAGAAACTGCATCAAAATATTGCGCATTGCCAGCGCTGTCACTTGTGCCAGACCAGAGTCAAAGCTGTTTTGGATCATTTGCCTGCGAAGCCTGTTCGGCTGATGTTGCTGGGGGAAGCCCCGGGAGGGCATGAAGCAACTGTTTCAGGAGAGCCATTTTCCGGACAGGCAGGAGAAATTTTGCAGGCATTCTTGGATAAGATTGCTTTATCAAGGGAAGCTTTGTATGTTACCAATTTGGTCAAGTGCAGACCAACGCAAACAAGCAAGCGCCCTCGTTATGGAAAGTATGCCAACCGCAAACCCAAAAAGGATGAGATTGCAATCTGCGCACCCTATGTTGTAAAAGAGATAGAGCTGATTCGCCCTTCTTTGCTCGTATCCCTGGGCAAAACCCCCACGGAATGGATTTTCCAAAAGTCCGTGGTGATGGCTCGCGTGCACGGCAACTTGTATTATAAAGAAACATGGGATGTTTTTGTTTATGTGATGTATCATCCGGCGAGCTTGCTTTACAATCGTTCTCTTCAGGAAGCTTATGAGAAAGATATGGCCCAATTGAAAGTATTGCTACAGAAAGAAGGAATTAGCCGATATGAAAATTTTTGCCATATCTGATTTACATCTGTCATTGGGCAGTGACAAACCAATGGATATCTTTGGCGATCAATGGATCGATCATCATTTGCATATTGCCAGAGACTGGGAGTCAAATGTTGCTCCCTCGGATCTGGTGCTTTTGGCAGGCGATCATTCTTGGGGACTGAAGCTTTCTGAGGCTTTGCCTGATTTGACGTTCATCGGCCGACTCCCCGGACAAAAACTATTGATCAAGGGAAATCATGATTTGTGGTGGCAAAGCAGAACGAAAATCGAGCAAGTGATGGACGAGTCTATGCATATTTTGCAGAACGATTCCTATCGCTATGGTTCTTGGAGCATTTGTGGAACGCGTGGTTGGATAACACCCCAGGAGCAGGTTTTGAGTAAAGATGATGAGAAAATTTATCAGCGGGAACTCTTGCGGCTGAAGATGTCATTAGAACATGCAAAATCAGCGGGCAACTTGATGGTGATGATGCATTATCCTCCCGTGACGTCAGAAGGTGTGGGGACGGAATTTTCCAGATTGATGGAAGAATACGGTGTCAAAAAGTGTGTATACGGGCATCTTCATGGGGCAAGTACCAAGTATGCCTTTGAAGGGGAAATGGGTGGTATAGAATATCGCTTGGTCAGTGCTGATCATTTGCACTTCAAACTATTGAGATTATTCTGATTCTTCCTTGTTTGCCGTTGTAAGTTATCATATAATGTTTGTAGTCATGAAAGAACAGGAGGCAGTAAGAATGTATGATGTGTGTGTTGTGGGCGGTGGCCCCGGTGGTTATGTGGCCGCTATTCGCGCGGCTCAGTTGGGTGCCAAAGTTGCATTGATCGAAAAAGAAAAAATTGGTGGAACCTGTTTGAATTGGGGTTGTATTCCGACCAAAGCCCTGATAGCCAGTACTTCGGTCTTGGCTGATATTAAAAATGCTGCAAGTTTTGGTTTGCAAGTAGATGGTTATTCATATGATTTTACTAAAATGATGGAACGAAAAGATAAGATTGTTGATCAATTGGTGGGCGGCATCGGTTTTCTTTTAAAGAAGAACAACATTGATCTGTTCACGGGCTCAGCCAGGTTGCTCAGCAATCAGTCTGTTGAAGTTACTTCTTCCACTGGAAAAGAGATTGTTGAAGCCAAGGATATTATTCTGGCCACGGGATCTGAAGCAGCATTGATCAAAGCGCTGAGTTATGATGGTAAGCAGGTTATTACTTCCAAGGAAGCGCTTGCACTCAGTGAACTTCCCCAGAGTCTTCTGGTTATCGGCGGAGGCGTGATTGGTTGTGAATTCGCCATGATTTTTGCAGAATTGGGTGTTGAAGTCTATATCGTAGAGGCGCTGGAACGTATTCTTCCTATGGTTGATGAAGAAATTTCCAAACGGATGACTACCTATATCAAAAAGAAAAAAATCAAAGTTTCTACGGGAACGTTGATCAGTCAAGTAGAAGTATTGTCTGGAAAGATCAAAGCAACATTGGCTGATGGCAAGGAGATTGAGGCAGAAAAGGCATTAATTTCGATTGGCCGTACATTTAATTCAGCTCATCTTGGACTGGAAGAAATTGGTGTCGAGATTGGCTCCCGCGGTGAAATTGTGGTAGATGAGTTTTTGAAAACCAATGTGGAGCATGTTTACGCCATCGGCGATGTGACCAACAAAGTTCAATTGGCTCATGTGGCCAGTGCCCAGGGCATTGTCTGTGTTGAAAATTTGTTCAAGGAAGGCAAGCAGGTGGCCATGAAATATGATGTGGTCCCCAGTTGTATCTTCACCAACCCTGAAATTGCCACGGTTGGTCTTACTGAGGCAGAGGCTGAGCAAAAGGGTATGGCGGTTTCTGTAGGCAAGTTTGCCTTTCAAGCCAGTGGTAAAGCACTTTGTATCGGTCATACGGAAGGCTTTGTCAAAATGGTGGCGGAAAAGGGTACCGATAAGATCTTGGGGGTTCACATTCTAGGGCCTCATGCTACTGATCTGATTGCTGAAGGGGTTTTGGCCATAGAACAAGGTATCACAGTAGAGGCTTTGTCCAAAACGATTCATGCCCATCCTACGCTGGCGGAATGCATGATGGAAGCGGCTGAAGCGGTTCACGGATTATCTGTTCACTCTTAAATACGTAAGCCCGGTTTCCGGGCTTTTTTCGGAGGTAGGGTATGCGGATTTGTGTTTACTCCTCATCGAGTGAAGCGCTTTCACCCTTATATTTTGGTGAGGCCAGAAGGCTCGGAACGCTTATGGCCAAGAATCATCATGAACTGGTGTACGGCGCTGGTGATTTGGGGTTGATGGGTGAATGTGCCCGTGGTTTGCAGCAAGGCGGCGGGCGTATCATTGGCGTCATCCCTGAAGCGCTAAATCAAGAAGGTATTGTTTTCCCGGATTGTCATGATTTGCATGTCACCAAAACCATGCGAGAACGCAAGGCCTTGATGGAGGACATCGCAGATGGATTCATTGCATTGCCAGGTGGTTTCGGAACGTTGGAGGAACTGTTGGAAATCATTACGTTGAAACAACTGAAGTATCACAACAAGCCTATTGTTATTCTGAACATCAACCATTTCTATGAAACCTTGTTGGGTTTCTTTGAACAGATTATACAAAATAAATTTGCCCAAGAATTTTCTCGGGGATTTTATTTCGTTACGTCGGATGTGGAAGATGCGCTTGCCTATATTGAAGCTTATCGTCCAACCATGACAGAGGACAAATGGTTTGGCCGCAGGGGTTTATTGGATGCGCAAGGAGAAAACAGAAAAGAGGAAAATGAGGTATGAAATTTATTGCTGAATCCATCAATACAAGTATCAAACGCATAAAGACTGCAGTGGAAGACGGTGACGGCCAGTATATCAAACGGCTAGCTGTGGCTCAGCAAGAGGCTGGAGCAGCATACATCGATGTAAACTGTGGGACGCGCATCGGGGATGAGGTAGAAAAGATGGAGTGGTTGGTACGCTTGGTTCAGGAAGTGGTCACCTTGCCGCTGTCCATCGATAGCCCAAGTCCTGTCGCGATTGAAAAGGGATTATCGTTGATCACAGGAAAGCAACCCATTATCAATTCCATTACTGGAGAAGAAGAGCGCTTCCAAGCTATTTTGCCGTTGGTGAAGAAGTACAATGCGAAGATCATTGCTTTGCTTCTCGATGATAAGGGCATGCCGGCTACGGCAGAAGATCGCATACGAGTAGCCCAACATTTGATTCCTTCTTTACTGGAAGCTGGAGTTCCGGCGAACGATATTTTGGTGGATCCTATTGTTCGACCCATTGGTACAGGTGATACGGCTGGCTGGGAGGTTTTTCAAGCCATGGCTACACTGAAGGAACAGTATCCGGAGGTGCATTTTAGTATAGGCTTGAGCAATATTTCCCATGGCTTGCCCATGGATGAAATGATCAACCATGCTTTCATGATCATGTGCATGCAAAATGGTCTTGATTACTGTATTGCCAATGTATTGGATCAAAAAATTATGGGTTATGCACTCATCGCAGAGGGTCTGCTTGGTAAAGATGCTTATTGTGGGAAGTTGCTGAAAGCTTATCGAAAAGGATTGTATCCTGTCTCGGAGAATCATTTGAATGTATGATCAAGCGCTTTCATTGATTTGTCTGAAAGCAAGGTATATAATGACATTATCCACGGGAACTTTTTTCTGACCTTTGCGTCTACATACAAAAGGATAGAAAGGGTGAGTGACGTGAAAAGAAGTGATCGCACATGGGGAAAATGGCTTCCTATAGCTATGATTTGCTTGTTTTTGGGTTTGTTATTGTCTGGTTGTCTCGTCGATGCATCAGAAAGCAAAGAGTCTGATCAGGGAGATTTGTTGATTGAGGATAAACCTTCGGATATCGTGGATAATCCAGATGCTGTAACCAATCCAGGTTATTCCATTGTAGAGAAAGTGGACATTTTGGGTCCGGTCATGCAAGAGGATATAACGACTTATTTACACCAGCAAGGATTTAAAACGCATTTTGACGGCACTGAAGATGTGACAACTTGCTTGATCTTTATGGGAGAGCAAATGACTGGTGGTTATGCGATTGAGATGGTGGGGGCGGACGTTGTTGGTCAGGAAGTGACCTTGACGATCCAAGAAATGATTCCTGGCACCGATGAAATGGTTACGCAGGCTCTAACATATCCTTATTTGGTGGTTCAGTTGGATGGGGAATACACCAGCGTAACGGTCAAGAATACCCAAGGTGACCTTTATGAGGAGCTCGGATAAGGTAACGGAATGTAATAGATTGGTACCGATTTAAATTGGTTTATGTAGGTTGATGAGATTGTTAAACCTTTAGGGGTTTTATCAATAACAAATCATTGGAAAACGATGGTTTGTCGCTCAGCGTTTGCGTTGAGTGGGGGGGAATGGTACGAAGAAAAAGCTGCAGATTTCTGCAGCTTTTTCTTTTATTGATTAGGCCAGCAAAGAACTGCGTGGCGCTCGTAATATCTTATATCGATGGGATGGTCATGATTTTTTAAAAAGTTTGTTTATCAGAAGTTCAGATTGCTTCTTATAAATTTAAAAAAGTTTCTACAACCTGTTGCATTTGAGTAACCTCACATACATCTTTGTGGAGGATAGCCTTTTTGTCCAAGTCTTTGAGCCCGAGAGGGATTTCCAAATTGGCCTCTTGCGACAGCTTTGCCAATAGAGTAATTTCATTGGATGAATCAACAATATCTTGCTCCAGTACAGCTTTGGCTACAGCAGCATTGAACTTGAATGGACTTGCTGTGGAGACAATGATGGTTTTGCGTTTGTCATGGGTTTCTTTTTGGTATTTGTGGTGAACATCCATGGCTACTGCGGTGTGCGTATCCATAAGGTATTGCTGATTTTGGTAAGTTGTTCGTATTCTATCGATGGTTTCTGCATCGTTGCTGAAATCGGACCAGAATAGAGACTGGATACGTTCACGCAATACGGGTTGAATTTCGTAGGTACCTTGTTCACGCAATCCTTTCATGTAATCTTTGACTTGCGTAGCATCTCGGTTGCTCATCAAGTAGAGTAAACGCTCCAGATTGCTTGAGATCAAGATATCCATTGAAGGAGAGTAGGTTCGGCAAAATGTCCGATTGCGGTCGTAGATTCCTGTCTTGATGAAGTCGCTAAGTACATTGTTTTGATTGGCTGCACAAATCAGTTTGTGTATGGGTAAACCCATTTCCTGGGCAAAATAACCAGCTAGAATGTTTCCGAAATTGCCAGTTGGGACAACAAAATTAATGGATTCGCCTAGCGTGATTTCGTTGCGTTTAAGCAGATCCATATAACTGGAAAAATAATAAACAATTTGTGGAACCAAACGGCCCCAATTGATGGAGTTGGCAGAAGAGAAACGGTATCCTTCTTCTGCCAGTCGATCGGCTAGACTACTGTTGGAAAAAATTTGCTTTACTCCTGTCTGGGTATCATCAAAATTGCCACGGACAGCCACAACTTTAAGATTGTGACCCTCTTGGGTAATCATCTGCAGCTTTTGAATTTCACTGACGCCATGTTCAGGGTAGAAGACCATCATTTTGGTCTTGTCTACATTTTGAAAACCTGAAAGAGCAGCTTTGCCGGTGTCCCCCGAGGTGGCGACCAAAATGACATAGGTATGGTCATCTTGTTGCAACTGAGCTGCTGCAGTTAGCAGGTAGGGGAGAATTTGAAGTGCGATATCTTTGAAAGCACAGGTTGGCCCGTGAAATAGTTCAAGAACAGAAATCTCATCATTGATATGCCGCAAGGGAGCAATGTCAGGATGCGTAAAGGTATGTTCATTGTAGGCATGATGAATACAAGAATTCAGTATGTCTTTAGGAAAATCATCTAGAAACAAAGAAAGGATGCGTTGAGCCTTTTCCTGGTAAGTGAGATCTTTCCATTGATCAATATCATGAAGTGATAGTTTGGGAATCGTCTCGGGGATAAAAAGTCCTTCGTCTTGTGCCAGACCACGTAAAACAATTTCAGCACTGGTTAATGTGGCATTACCCTCACGGGTACTTTCATACAACATGTATGGTCCTCCTTACGTCTTATGAAACCGTTGTCATCGTAACAGATTTTCAATGAATTGTTAAGTTGCATTTTAACATAAAGAAGTGATTTCTTAGAAATCTATGATTCTCGTGGTATGAATTGTGTCGGCAGAATAATGGTCTGGGGTTCGCGAGAAGGCATCTCGATTGCGGATAAAATCTCTTTGGCGGCATATATACCCAATTCTTCATTGGCATAAGCTATGGAAGAAATGGAGGGAATCATCATTTCACAGTACTTGCTGTTTTCTCCTGAAATGACAGATACATCGTCAGGAACAGAAAACCCATAATCGTGCAAAGAGCGAAGTGCCCCCATGGCCAAAGGTTCATTGGCTGCATAAATCCCTTGGGGAAGATGGGGGAGCAGACGTTCTACCGCATGATAGCCGTGCTCGGCTTCTTCCATGGGATAGGAAAAAATATGCTCCGGAAGAACTTCTATCCCTTGCTCACGCAGTTTTCTTTGTAAGATATCACATCTTCTGATGCTGAAACGATATTCGAGTTCACTAGAGATGATTGCACAACGTTTGATATTTTTCCTCTTGAATGAGAGAGCAACTTGTTCCATTACTCTTTCTTCTTCTACATACACTGTTGTCACCTGCGGAATGGGTCCTTTGTCTATGACGACCAAGGGGCAATTGGCGATATCCTTGATGGACTGATAGTACGTAGTTTCATTGAGATAGGATCCCGCCAAAATCAGGCCATCCATAAATAGACTTGCACGTTTTTCTTTAAGAAATTCTATGAAACTCGACATTTTCTCCAAACTTTTGGTCATATTGATGATGCTTAGGATGTAACCTGATTCAAGGAGCGTTTTCTCTGCCCCACGAATGACATCGAGCATGAATCTGTTGTCGATGGAGTTTACCAGCAGGGTAATGCTGTGGGTTTTGGTGTTCATAAGATTTCTGGCAAAAGGGTTGCCGGTGAAATGATGATCCTGCATGACCTGGTTGATGCGATGCAAGGTTTTTGGACTGACTTTATCCGGTTGATTCATAGCCCTGGAAACGGTAGCTACTGATACATTGGCCAATTTTGCAATGTCGCGAATATTCATAATGACTCCTTCGACAGTTCTATCGTTATTATAACAAAGAAAAACAAAGGAAACCTTATGGAAGCAACATTGTTGCTCAGATTTGTACAAAAAAAGCGAGAAAGATACATTATCCTTCTCGCTTACCATCTCATCTCTATGCTCGATAATAAAGATTATTGATGTTCTCGATCGTATTTGTCCTTCAACTCAAAAGCAAGTTTTTCGCTTTCTAGAATGGTACCTACATCTTTATCGCCTCTGCCGGATAAATTGACTACAATGATCTTATCAGCACTGAGAGTAGGAGCCAGTTTCATGGCATAGGCAAGAGCGTGGGCACTTTCAATGGCTGGTACGATACCCTCTGTTTTCGATAGATAGCGGAAGGCATCTAGTGCCTCAAAGTCGGTAACAGCTACATATTTGGCCAGTCCTACGTCATGCATATAGCTATGCTCTGGACCTACACCAGGGTAGTCTAAACCGGAGGCAATGGAATAACAATGAGCAGGATTGCCTTCATCGTCTTGCATGACATAGCATTTGAAACCATGAATGATTCCAGGTTTAGCGCCTGTGATAGGAGCGGCATGCTCCCCGGTTTCCATACCTAAACCGGCAGGTTCAACACCAATGAGTTGGACTTGTTCATTGCCGATGTATTTGCTGAAAAATCCTATGGCATTACTCCCCCCACCAACACAGGCAATGAGGTAATCTGGATCTCTTCTTTCTTTTTCTTGCATCTGAACCTTAAGCTCTTTGCTAATGATACTCTGGAAATGGTGCACCATGGCAGGGTAAGGATAGGGCCCTACCGCTGAACCAAGCAAATAAAAGGTGGTTTCATGATTCACAACAAGATCCATCAAAGCAGCATCAACAGCAGCTTTTAGATCACGGTCGCCATCTTTCACAGTGATTACTGTGGCACCAAGCAATTCCATACGGAAAACATTAAGATTCTGTTTGATGGTATCCAGCTCACCCATATAGATAACACATTCCAGACCAAATTGGGCGGCCACTGTAGCTGTCGCTACACCATGTTGCCCGGCACCTGTTTCAGCGATAACACGTTTGGCACCCATACGTTTGGCCAGCATGATTTGACCAATGGTGTTATTGATTTTGTGGGCACCTGTATGGTTTAAATCTTCCCTCTTCAAATAAATTTTGGCACCACCCAAATCTTGGGTCATGTTTTTGGCATAAAAAAGAGGCGAGGGTTTGCCAACATAATCCTTCATATAGTAGTTGTACTCTTCTATAAATTCAGGATCATTTTTATATTGCTCGAAAGCAACGGCAACTCTCTCCAATACTGGAACCAAAGGTGGGGGTACAAATACACCACCATATTCACCATAAAAACCTTCTTTGCTACAGCCATAATCTTTACTCATCTCATCTCGTCTCCTCTAGGAAAATTTGTAGCCTCGATGCTACATGGCATAGTATAAACTATTTTCAATGCTATGGCAAACTTTCTTGGCATGAAAAGAGCCTTGTTCTGCTAACAGCACCCTTATGTGATTTATTGGAATATGGATTTCACTTGGTTCTTTTGTGGCACAGAAAAAAATGGAGCAAAGGAGAAAGAAGGGTTTCCATTTTTACGCCCATACGGTATAATGCAATTACGGTATGTTGCATGCATCATACAGGAGGAGGACCCTATGACGCCGAATATCAATTGTTTGACCAAAGGAGAATATGTTTATCGAATATTGAAGGATAGGATTTTTTCCGGGGATATGGTCAAGGATCGGACCTATACGGTTGTGGAAATTGCTGAAGAACTGAAAGTGAGTAGAACGCCAGTAAGTGAGGCTGTTAAGATTTTGACTTCGCAAGGATATTTGACCATGATGCCGGCTGTAGGATTCCGGGTCAAAGAATTGACTTATGAAGAGATCAATGAAATCCTCCTCATCAGCGCTTCTCTTGAACGTTTGGCATTAAGGCAAATTATTATCAATCGTATTGAAATAGATACCCATTATTTAAGAAAGAATTTGAACGATTGTCTTTTGTCGATAGAAAGGAAAGATGTTGATTTGTACGCCAAACTGACTGATGAGTTTCATCATATCGTATACAGGGCGGCAAAACTCCCCAAACTGATTGAAGTAATGGATATGATCACGATTCATGAAGCCTATTATCAAGAATCCGTGGTGCGGAATCCTGCTTCGCTGATTACGTTGATTCATGATCATGAATTGTTGTTGGATATTATTGAAAGACAAAAAATGGATGCCATTGATGGATTTCTGGAACGACATGTTTTCAATTGCTTGAAGACACATGAGATCTATCTGAAATAGTTTTTGTAAAACTAAATCAAATGTGGGTAACCACAAGGAGGTAAGCATGAAAAGGTTTGATGGAAGAGTTGCGATTGTAACAGGTGCGGGACAAGGATTGGGTGCCCAATATGCCAAGGATTTCGCCAAGGATGGTGCCCAAGTCATCGCCATCGATATGAATCCGGAGACGTTGGCCAAAGTTTCTGAGGAGATTGGTGCAGATGGCGGCAAGGTAGCGACCTATGTTTTGGATATTACCAATTACGATGGCGTGGTATCCATGGTTGATGAAGTGGTGAAGAAATTTGGTTCGGCGGATATTCTCATCAACAATGCGGCAGTGCATCGTGCTGTAGAAGTTTCCAAAATGTCCAAAGCGGATTGGGATCTACAGATCAATGTGGATTTAAATGGTTCTTTTTATTGCACAAGAGCAGTATTGCCATACATGATCGAAAAACAATATGGGAAAATCATCAACATTGCTTCGGCTTCTGCCAAGGTTTTCTTTCCTGGATTTGGTGGCTATGCGGCTGCCAAAGGTGGATTGGTAAGCTTTACCCACACCCTGCAGGAAGAAGTGAAATTTGATAATATCAATGTGAATGCCATCTATCTGGGCATGACCAATACAGAATATACCAGAGCAAGAATGAATGAGCATGCATCTGTGACCATAGCTCTAGACGACATGATGCAGCCCCCAGAAGTTTCAAAGGTCATCACTTGGTTGGCCTCTGATGAAGCGGCTCCCATCAAAGGTGCTGCTATTGACGTGTTTGGCAATCATTACTAGGAGCGAGTATTTGGGAGTAATCCCAAGATTATATAGGGAGGTAAGCATGGAACAAGTAAGCATCAACCAAATGGCGATGAAAATCGTTAAGGAAGAGATTATTCCGTATCAGGCCAAATTGGGTGTTGAAGTTCACAAAATGAATTGTGGTGCCACGCTGATCGATATGGGATTGAACGTAAAAGGAAGCTGGGAGGCTGGTCTTCTTTTCACCCGGGTAACCACGGGCGATATGGCTACGGTTCAACTTGGACGGTGGCGTCTGGATGAAGAAATTTCGTTTGCCGGTCTGGAAATATATACGGAGAGTCCTTTGATTGCCTGCCTGGGATCACAGATTGCCGGATGGCAACTGGGATCCGGGGAATTTGCCACTATTGGCTCAGGCCCAGCCAGGGCACAAGCTATTGTGGAAAGTGATATGTACTTTGAAATGACGCCGTACCGCGATCGGAATGCTGAGGTGGTGTTGTGTATTCAAGATATCAAGCTGCCTTCCGATGAGATTGCTTTGGAGGTGGCACGTGAGTGTGGTGTTGATCCTGAGAATGTATACTTGCTGTTGGCTCCCAGCGCTTGTCTGGTAGGTTCGATTCAGGTTTCTGCCAGAATTTTAGAGCAAGTATGTCATAAAATGCATGAAAAAGGATTTCCTGTGGAAAAAGTTGTCAACTGCTGGGGCAGTGCACCGATTGCTCCTGTGGTGTATGATGAAGTCAAAGCCATGGGACGCATCAATGATGCCATACTATATGCTGGGGAAGTAGAGTTTTGGGTGGATGCCGATGATGTCGATATTGCCAAAGTAGTTCATCAATTGGTTTCTAACACGTCTTCACCGTATTATCCTGAACCGTTTGAAGTGGTATTTGAAGCGGCAGGAAAGGATTTCTACTATATTGATCATGATTTTCATTCCATTGCCAAGATTCAGATACACAATGTGCGAACGGGGAAATGCTTTGTAGCAGGTGAACTGAACAAAGATGTGATCCGTCAAACATTTTTAAAGTAGATTACTGGATATATGAAAGGGGTAACATTATGGCTTTAGCGAAAGAACGCCTATGGAAAGTATATAGAGATATGGTGCTCATCCGTAGATTTGAGGAAGAAGTTGAAAAATATGCGCAAAATGGAACCATTCCAGGTTTTATTCATCTTTCGATTGGACAGGAAGCAGCACAGGCTGGCGTAGTCGAGGCACTCAAGTATACAGATTATAAATTCCCGGATCATCGAGGACATGGTGCCATTGTATTGTCATCACCTCCAGAGCGCAGAAAAAATTGCATGTCAGAGATTTTTGCCAAGGAGACCGGTGTCAATCACGGACGTGGTGGTTCCATGCACGTCAATGATTTGGAAGCCAGAAATATGGGCTTTAACGGTATTCAAGGTTCTACCGTAGTTACGGCTTTGGGGACAGCATTTGATTCATACTATCGTAAAGCCAACAAAATGGCTGGATGGGAAGATGAGAACAAAGATCTTGATGTTACGGCTGTATTTATGGGGGATGGTACCCTAGGAGAAGGAACATGCCATGAGTCTATGAATTTGGCGGCAACCTGGAAGCTTCCTTTGATTTATTGCTTGATCAATAACCATTATGCGATATCCACGCATTATACGGAGTCTCATCCGCAAAAAGAACTGAAAACTTGGGGCGAAGGTTATGAGGTTCCCTCGTATAGGGTAGATGGAAATGATATTGAAGCTGTTATAGAAATCACTGAGGAAGCAGCTGAAAGAGCCAGAAAAGGGAAAGGACCCACGTTGATTGAGTTCATGACTTATCGTTGGCAGGGACATTTCTCTGGCGATCCTGCAGCCTACAGACCAGATGGCGAATTGGAAAAATGGCAGGCCAATTGTCCACTTCTTCTTGCCAAAAAGAAACTCATGGAAGTGCATGGTTATTCGAAAGAAGAAATCGATGCCGTTCATGCTGAAGTAGAAGAAAAAATTCAAGGTTATGTGAAGTTCTCTTTGGAATCACCATCACCCAAAGCAGAAGACGCAGTGAAGCATGTCTATATGGACCGTGTAGTGGAGGGAAGATAATGAGTAGAAAACTTACATTTTCCGGCGCAATCAATGAAGCTCTGCATCAAGAAATGGAGCGTGATGAAACCGTATTTATCCTAGGCGAAGACGTAGCCAAAATGGGTGGAGATTTTGGTATTACCCGTGGCATCTGGTTGAAATGGCCTCATAGGGCTTATGATACTCCTTTAAGTGAACAAGCCATTATTGGATTGTCCAATGGGGCTGCGGTTTGTGGACTCAAGCCCGTTGCAGAGTTGATGTTTGCTGACTTTGTAGGGGTTTGTTATGACCAAATTATCAATAACTCAGCAAAATTGGCTTATATGTATGATGGCGAGGCCTCTGCTCAAATTGTAGTGCGTGCTGTTACAGGCGGTGGGATCCGTTGTGCCTATCACCACTCACAGTGCATCGAGCCATGGTTGATGAATATTCCCGGTTTGGTTATTGTAGCGCCTTCGACTCCCTATGAAGCCAAAGGTTTGCTGGTTGGATCCATTCGTAACAGAAATCCTGTGATCTATCTTGAGCATAAACTACTGTACAACAAAAAGGGCGATGTGCCGGAAGAATTGTACGAAATAGAACTCTTCAAAGCCAATGTAGTCAGAGAAGGAAAAGATATCACCATGGTGGCTGCTATGACGATGCTGGACTATGCGGAACGTGCTGCTGTTGAGATGGAGAAAGAAGGAATTAGTGTTGAGATTATCAATCCTATGACACTTTTCCCACTAGACAAAGAGACCATTATGGATTCTGTCGCCAAAACTGGGAGATTGATCGTGGTTCAAGAAGGACCCAAGGTGATGGGTTATGCGGCAGAAATCGGATCGATGGTGGCAGAAGATATTTTTGAGTATCTTAAAGCGCCACTAAAAAGGGTGACTTCACTGGATACGCCGGTTCCTTTTGCTCCTGTGCAAGAGGATTATGTGTTGCCTCAATATGATGATGTCATCAAAGCTTGTCATGAGGTTATGACGTTTTAATAAAAGATAGAGCGATGTGAGGCATATGCCTTGCACAAATTGTTATTGCGCTGTCAAGATCTTTTTCTTGCCAGCGATTCCTTAATAAGGAGGGAACTATGGCAACGGTCATTACTATGCCAAAATATGGCGCTAATATGGAAGAAGGTACCGTCGCTGCCTGGATGGTTGCAGAAGGAGATCAGGTAGCAGCCGGTGATATCATCGGTGAAATTGCCATTGAGAAATTGAGCAATGATCTGGAAGCTCCAGTTTCTGGAATGGTATTAAAATTGATTGCTGAAGAAGAGCAGACATTATCTTGTGGTGAGCCCATCGCCATTATTGGGGAAGAAGGAGAAGATTATTCCGAACTGATGGGAACATCGGAAACGAATACACCAATCCAGGAGCCGGCATCTGATGCATCATCTGGTCAATATACGATTGTTGAGATGCCCCGTTATGGAGCCAATATGGAAGAAGGAACCATAGCAGAATGGTTCGTGGAGGTAGGAGATCAGGTCGAGAAGGGCGATGCCATTGGTGAGATCGCCATTGAAAAATTATCCAACGAACTGATTGCGCCAATATCTGGCAAGGTGCTGAAGATCTTGGCAGAGGTGGAAGAAACCCTTGCTTGTGGTACTCCTATTGCTTTGATCGGTGACGAAAACGCTGATATCAGTGGATTTGAAGTGGACAGCCAACCTGCAGTGCAAGTAGAAACAGCGTCAGTCTCCCCTGAGAAAACCACCAAGGATTCTTCTTCTGGTGGTATGGATGGAACGATTGTCGAGATGCCACGTTATGGTGCCAACATGGAAGAAGGTACGATTGCGGAATGGTTTGTGGACGAAGGCGACCATGTTGAAAAAGGTGATGCCATCGGTGAAATAGCGATTGAAAAATTGTCCAATGAATTATTGGCACCGGCTTCTGGCGTCATTCGAAAAATTTTGGCCCAAGTAGAAGAGACACTTCCTTGTGGGGCCCCGATTGCCATCATTGCCCAAGAGAGTGCGGATATTTCGGCTTTATGGGGGCAACAAGAATCTGGAGATACGTCTTCGCCTTTGCCTGTCAAGGAATCCGCATCAGAACATCGTGAGGTGAAGATACAGGCGGCACGTGATGATGTTACCATTACGCCCAAGGCACTAGCGCTGGCTGAAGAAGAAGGCATCGATTACCGGGTTATTGTGGGAACCGGAAGACATCAGACCATCACCAGAGAAGATGTGAAAAATTTTATGAAATCAGGGGCTAAGAAGCCTGGCGAGGCTCTAAACCAGAGTATAGACCAGCTTGTTCCTGTTCGCATAACACCTAAGGGTATGCTTTTTGCAGAAGAAAAGGGTATCGATGTGCGCAACATTCCTGGGACAGGAAGACATGGCATGATTACCCGTGATGATATCAAGAAGGCGATAGGAGAAGGTTTGGCCTTGCCTTTAGAGAAGAGTGTTGATCGTACATCCCAAAAAAGCATCATGACTTTTGGTCAGCCTCAGGCCAGAAGAAGAAAAATGAGTGAAATGCAAAAAGTGATTTCACAGGCCATGATGGATAGTCTTCAAAATGCTGCACAGACTACCATTACGATGGACATGGACGTATCCAACATGGTAGCAGCCTACAAGAGCAAAAAAGATTTATATCAGCAAGAGGGTGTGAAGCTGAGTTATACAGCCATATTGATCAAAGCCATTGCCATGGCATTGATTGAGCACGAAGATCTGAGAACCCGTATAAAGGGTAAGGAATTTGTTACCAGTGATGAGATTAATATTGGGGTCGCTGTAGATATTCCTGGTGGCTTGGTGGTACCCAATATCAAAAGGACACATGAGAAGGATGTACGGGTTATTGCCAATGAGCTGGCTGATTTGGCTTTACGTGCCCAAAATAATGCTCTGACAATGGATGAGATGACCGGCGGAACCTTTTCTCTTACCAATTTGGGGATGTTTGGGATCAAGTATTTTACACCGGTATTGAATCCTCCAGAGTGTGCGATTTTGGGTGTAGGCACATTGATGGAACAACCGATCATCCGTGAAGGTGGAATTTTTGTGAACCATATCATGAATTTTAGCTTGACACATGATCATCGTATCGTCAATGGAGCTCCTGCCGCCAGATTCTTAAATGCTATCCAGGATATTCTTTCGAAAACGGAAGAGCTATTGTAATAAATAACAGGCAGGGATGCAGTATCATCCCTGCCTTTACTAAATTTTGTCCAGCGATGGACAATATAAGGAGAAGAAAATGATCAGTGTGAATAAAAATGCGATGCCTATGGTTCGTGATTTGATTGAGCGAGCGGAATCACTGGGTTGTCACTATTTCCAATTGGAAAATGGTGCCCATGTGGTGGATATGGGGATCCATGTTACCGGTGGTTGGGAAGCTGCTAGAATGTTTACAGAAATTAACATGGCCTGTTTGGGAACTTGTCAGTATCGTGATTACAAACTCAGTGATACCTATAGCGTTCCTGCGGTCGAAGTCTATTGTGACAATCCTCTTTTGGGTTGTTTGGCCAGTCAAATTGCTGGTTATCCCTTGGGAACAGGTGATTTTGCTGCGATAGGCAGTGGCCCGGCCAGAGCCCAGGCCGCCCTCAAAGAGGATCATTGTTTCGACTATACTGATTATAGGGATCAGCATCATGAGGTTGTTATTGGAGTCCAGAGCAATGTATTGCCGGATGAAGCCATGGCAGAAAAAGTGGCCAAGGATTGTGGTGTTGGGCCAGAACATGTTTATATGTTGGCACATAATACGACTTGCCTTGTGGCCAGCGTACAAGTGTCTGCTAGAATTATGGAGCAGACCATCAACAAAATGATTGCCAAGCATTTTGATTTGAATACGATTGTGTTCTCACGCGGATTTTGTGTGGTTTCGCCTGTGGTGCTGGACGATGACGATGCCATGGGGAAGATCAATGATTGTCTTTTATATGGCGGAAAATCGGAGTTTTGGGTTAAATGGGATGATGAGAAAATTGCTGAGATTTTGCCTCAATTGGTTACGGAAAACAGCAAAGACTATGGAACGTTATTCAAAGAATTATTTCTTAAGGCAGATAGAAATTTCTACAATATGGATCTAGATATTCATTCTCCGGCTGAGGTAACCATATACAACATGAATACAGGGAATGTATTTCATGCTGGGAAAATAAGAAATGATTTGATGATCAAAAGTCTTTACAACAATGAACATGGACAGCAGTAGTCTTAAGACGATAGCTTGATGTGAGATAGACAATATAGAAAATACGAGTCTTCGAACTCGTATTTTCTTATATTGAGCTAAAATACAAAAGAAAATGCGATCATCATTACAAAGCAGTAAGAAAAAGATCTAAGGATAAAGGATAAGTGCCCAAAAAAACCGAAGTCTTCCGTATTTATAAGTAGAAGAGGGAAACATATGGTTTATCATTCGAAAGACGACATCAACGATAGAATGAAAAAAATACAGGCTGGAGATGACCGAGAACGGGAGATCTTGCTGGAAGACTATTTTCCTTTTGTGGTAAGCGAAGTCTCCAAAATGACCCATGCCTATGTGCGGACTGATGACAGTGAAGCATTGTCTGTGGGCTTGGAGGCGTTTAATCATGCGCTGGATACCTATCAGCCAAAGCAGGGAACATTGATTGGCTTTGCCAAAGTAGTGATTCGAAATCGATTGATTGATGAGTATCGTAAGAAGAACAAGACAATGTCTGTGATTTCTTTGGATGCGTTAAAAGATCTTCCTGTCAATGATGACCTGGAAAGAACTGCGTTGATCAGATTGGAGATTGATCAATACCGTAAAGAACTCAAGCGCTACAATATTGATTTTGATGATTTGCCAGAGCAGACACCCAAGCATGCTGATGTGGTGAAACGATTGAAGATATTGGCCAGCAATATTTCGGCTGATAAAGATATCATGCAGGAAATGTTGCAGACGGGGAAGCTGCCCTCACGAAAAATCGCACTGAAAATGAATGTTTCGAACAAGATACTGCGAAATCATAGGGAATTTTTGATTGCGCTCATTATCGGTCTGGAATCAGGTGGGGAAACATTGCGCCATTATATGGAAAGCGAGGAAAAGTGATATGAGACAAGCTATGGTTGTGGCCATCAAGAAACAACATATGGTAGCGCTCGACCGGGAGGGAGGGTTTGTCAGATTACGGTTAAAAAATGGCCTTGCAGAAGGGCAAACTATATACTATGACAAAGAAGACTATGTCAAAACACCAAGGAAGTCCGTTCCTTTGTTAACGGCGGTTGCTGCTCTCTTGGTCGTAATGGGAATGACATTGTGGGGACCCTTGCCATATAGTCAGGCTAAGCCGTTGATGTTGGTGAGTATGGATATCAATCCTAGCATCGAGTTTCGTTTGGATGATGAGTTTTGTGTTTATGAGTCTAGTCCCTTAAATCAAGAGGCCAAGAATCTATGGCAGGAAAAATGGATTGGCGAACCATATGAAGATGTGCTCACCGCCTATCTTGAAGTGGTTAGAGCCAATGGATATATCCAGGAAGAACCAATGATTCTGTTTGGCTATGCTTGGATCAATGAAAAGGACGAGTCACTAGAGACAATGAGTTATGTTAAGGGCATCAATAACGAAGTGATGCTTGCATTGCAAGACAAGGCGCAACGAAATATTGGCATAGAACATATTGAAGTAGACAGAAGTGAATTCTTGTCCAGAAGCGATGAGTCCATTTCGGTTGGGAAATGGGGTTTGTTGGTGCGAATGGATGCATTGGAACAAACCAGTGGCCCAATAGATTATCACCCTTCCACGGATATATCCACGCTGATCAAACGTTATCGAGAGGAAAAAGAGGAAACGCTTGCCCCAGAAAAAAATACGGAAATAGAAAGGATGTGGAAAGGGCAATCCGATAAAATGATGCAGCAACAAGACAGAAATGATGAGAGTTCGAAGTCAGAAACGATGCAGCTGCCGGATGCAGCTGGCAACAACAATCGTCACAAATGAAAATGCAGTGGTTTGAATAGTTAAAACTAGGAGGAGAAGCGGTTATGAAAAAAAATGTAATGGTGTTATTGGTTGTTTTGAGTATGTTGCTCATGCCTTTGGGGGCAGTAGCAGCCGAGGGTACGATGTCCGTACCGGATTCGCAAAGAGTACGCAATAGTTTAGAGTTGCGTAACAGAGCCATGGAAGTTTACAATGCTGCTGAATGGGCGCAGATGGAACAGTTGATGCAAGAGATACGCCAACGTTATGAAGATATGAAACCTATTTCACCGGCCAATATTGTATCTCAGAACACTGTTTTTAAGTTTGATACCCCACCAGTCATTAAGGAAGGAAGGACCTTGATTCCTATTCGTGCGTTGACGGTTGCGTTCGGAGCTGATGTGGATTGGGATCCTATAGAGCGGACTGTTACAGTGGAAAAAGATGGAACGATCATTGTTTTAGATTTGGATGAAGAAACGGCTATGGTGGATGGAGAGTCTATTGAATTGGATACCAAACCTGAGATCGTCAACCAGCGTACGCTGGTGCCATTCCGGTTCATTCTTGAAACCTTGGGTTATGGAATTTGTTATGACAATGAGACAGGCGTAACGGAAATTATCTGATACAGTAGAGATAGTACTTGGATGGACAACCCATGAGACAGACAAAAGCAAGAACGCTTTCAAGCGGTTCTTGCTTTTTTGATGTTTGGGTGAGGATTTCCGGGGCAGTGGTAGGCGGGTACGGCCTGTTCTGATGATGTCGATTGAATGAAAGGCTTTCCCATTGCAGAAAAGCAAGGATGGCATCTATGGATTGACAACAACTCATGAGAGACGTAAAATAAATTGTAAAGAACAAGTGCGACACATGTGCTACAAGTAAGAGGATTGCGATGACTCATCAAATTATACATGGTAAAGAAAACAAAAAAATTCCATGTTACGTACCCATCTACAATATGCTGTATGCGGATATTTTGCATGGAGTTTATCCCTATGGGACTCAACTTCCAGGGGAGCACACTTTGACGCAAAAGTATCATGTGAGCAGAAATACGCTTCGTCAGGCATTGACGATCTTGTCGCAAGATGGGTTGATTGTGAAACAACAGGGAAAAGGCAGTGTAGTGACCTACAATCCCCAGAAAACAACCAATCCCAAAGATAAGATTTTCAATCCCATGACAGAATGTGCTTTACAACAAATTGATGAGATTGATCTTACCTACAATTACGGCCCCGGGACGGAAGTTTGCCAGGAAAAATTGTCCTTAAAGCCAAGTGAGATCATTTTGGCCAGTAATTGTATCTATTATGGACGAAAAAAACCGTTGGGACATTCATTCATTCAAATTCCTGTTAAATACATAGAACATATTCCTGTGGATCTGCATCAGGAAAGTGAAGTTTCCTCCTTGGTTAATCGACTGATATTTCTGCAGGCACAAGCTGCCAAATTAACGTTTCGTTGGATAAAGGCAGATGCTCAATTGGAGTCTTTTTTGAAAACGAAGGAGGGCAGCGATGTGATTTACCTGGAACAGATATTATTCAATCAACAGCATCATGGCATTGCCAGATGTAAGTTTTATTTTTTACCGACAGAATTTGATTTAACATTTCTAATTTAATTTTGGATTGGTTTATCCGTTGTCTGATAGAATTGCCAAGGCAAGCTATTCTTCTTGATAGCTGATAAATGAAATATTTTTTAAAGGAGGAATCATGAAAGATTTATTTAAAGTTTCAACCAAAACGATTGTTGCCACTGGGTTGGGTGCTGCCATTTTTATGCTTTTATTCATGTATGTAAAGGTACCTTCTCCCGTACCAGAAACTAGCTTTCAGACGGCTTATGGTTTAGGGGCATTCTTTGCGACATTGTTTGGTCCTATTGCTGGAGGACTCATAGCCTTTATTGGCCATGCTTTAAGTGATGCTGTCCAGTATGGCTCACCTTGGTGGAGCTGGGTCATTGCTTCTGGGGTGGCGGGATTCATCTTTGGATTTGCTTTCAAACAAACTTCTGTAGAAGATGGTATTTTTGACAAAAAGGATATTTTTCGTTTTAATCTTATTCAAATTGTAGGGAACCTTATTGCTTGGGTTATCGTAGCGCCTGTTTTGGATATTTTGATTTATGCTGAGCCTGTCAGTTTGGTATTTACGCAAGGGATCATAGCTGCCATTATGAATTCTATCAGTGCCGGTGTTATTGGAACATTGTTGCTGATAGCATATGCCAAAACCAGAACCAAAGAAGGTAGCCTTTCTAAGAATTAAGCTTTGGGGGACAGGATTATGGATCAACCAATCATTTCTTTTAAGAATTTTACTTTCCAATATCACAGTCAGTCTGAACCTACGTTACACAATATTGATCTGGATGTGTATCCGGGGGAGAAAATTTTGATAGTAGGGCCCAGTGGAAGCGGTAAAAGCACACTGGGTCATTGCTTAAATGGACTGATTCCCTTTTCTTACAAAGGAAAAAGTTCAGGGTCATTGGTCATTCAAGGCAATGAGACCGTAGAGATGGATATTTTTTCATTGTCCAAAATAGTTGGTACGGTACTGCAGGATGCTGATGGACAATTTGTTGGTCTTACGGTAGGTGAGGACATTGCTTTTGCAATGGAGAATGACTGCATAAAGACCGACATCATGCGTGAAAGAGTGTACAAGGTAGCACAGATGGTGGAGATGGAGAACTGGTTGGCAAGTTCCCCGTTTGAATTATCCGGAGGGCAAAAGCAACGGACCTCTTTGGCGGGTGTCATGATTGATGATGTGGATGTTCTCTTGTTTGATGAACCTTTGGCCAATTTGGATCCCAAGACTGGGAAAGTGGCCATAGAAATTATTGATGATATTGCCAAGAAATCTGGAAAAACTGTCATAATCATTGAACATCGGTTGGAAGATGTTCTGCACCGCAATGTTGATCGCATCATCGTGATCAATGATGGACGTATTATAGCCGATAAAAATGCTCATGATATGGTCTCTTCTTCGGTTTTGCTGGAAACGGGGATCCGGGAACCTCTCTATGTGACAGCCATCAAGTTGGCAGGAGCCCAGGTAACCCCAGAAATGAACCCGGGGCATATCACAACTCTTGATACGAAACTTATAGCCCAACAAATAAGAGATTGGTTTACTGCTCAACCACCAGAACAACCTGTAACAAAGGGGGATACTCTACTTAGCATGGAGCATGTGGATTTTTCTTATGATGGCATTCGACCTATTTTGAAAGATATCTCTTTTGAAATCAAACGGGGAGAAATGTTGGCTATTGTAGGAAAAAATGGTGCAGGAAAATCAACAATTTCTAAAATTTTATGTGGATTTGAAAAAGAAGATCAGGGAAGAATTTTGATCCAGGGTGAAGATATCCGCAATTGGAGCATCAAGGAGCGAGCGCAGACGATTGGTTTGGTGATGCAAAATCCCAATCAGATGATCTCCAAACCCATGATTTATGATGAGGTGGCTTTGGGGCTTAGATTGCGAGGATTCAACGAAAAGGATATCAAACCCCAGATTCAGAAAGTATTGGATGTTTGCGGACTGGCTCCTTTTATTGAATGGCCTATTTCCGCTTTGAGCTATGGACAGAAAAAAAGGGTCACCATTGCTTCCATACTGGTATTGGACCCGAAGATACTGATCTTGGATGAGCCTACCGCTGGTCAGGATTATCATCACTATAGTGAGATCATGGAGTTTCTAAGAAGTATCAACCGTTTGGGCGTGACCGTTGTGATGATTACCCATGATATGCACCTCATGCTTGAATACACGCCTAGATCAATTGTTTTGGCAGGTGGAGAAGTCATTGCAGATACAGCTGCTTCCAAAGTATTGACCAACGCAGATATTATTGAAGAAGCCAATTTAAAGGAGACCTCGTTGTTTAATTTGGCACAGATGGTCGGCATAAAACAAGAAACAGCCTTTGTGCAATCATTCATCGATTCTGAGAGGAGATTGCGTGAACATGAACATGAAGATGAAGTTGTTTAGTTATAATTTGGCGGATACCTATGTTCATCGTTTGTCGGGTTTGACCAAATTGATTTGTTTTTTATTATTGACCTTTGCTGTGATGTTTTCTTATGACATACGTGTTGTTTTGGCGGTCATGGTTTTCTCTTTATGGATTCTACGTATTTCCATGATTCAATACAGTCAAATTCGTTTGATGGTGATTTATGTAGTTGTTTTTTTGATTACCAATGCCATCATCACTTTCTTTTTTGCTCCTGAATTTGGTGTTGAGCTCTATGGGACCAGACATGTTCTGGTTTCCTTGATAGGGCGTTACAATATTACAGTCGAACAGATATTTTATCAGACGACCAAATTATTGAAATATGCCTCTGTGATTCCTTTGGGTATCATTTTTCTTCTCACCACAAATCCCAGCGAGTTTGCCTCTTCCCTCAATGGTGTAGGGGTGCACTACAAAGCAGCCTTTGCAGTGGAATTAACATTACGATATTTTCCTGATGTGCAACGGGAATACCATGATATATCCCAGGCACAACAGGCTAGAGGCCTTGATCTTTCAAGCAAAGCGAAACTGTCACATCGTTTTAAGAATTCTTTACAGATCATTATTCCGCTTATTTTTTCCACATTGGATCGTATTGAATTGATTTCGAATGCAATGGATCTTCGTGGTTTTGGAAAATACAAAAAGAGAACTTGGTATAACCAAAGGAAAATGACCCATGAAGATATCATAGCCATTGCGGTTTCGGGCATGATATTTGCGGCCACAGTAGCTGTTTCTGTTTTCATCAATGGTAGTCGTTTTTATAATCCATTCCAGTAAGGATGGGATTTTGTGAAGCGGTGCGCTTCTATTGAAACCATCAATTTGAAGAATAAGGATAAGCAAACCGGTTTGACCATAGCTTGGCTATGAGTTCATCATACAAGGAGAGAGCATACATGAAACCTATACTGGTATTTCAAACAGATTTCACCTATAAGGAAGGCGCCATATGTGCTATGTATGGGGTAGTAAAAAGTGTTGACCGAGAACTGGAAATTATGGATGGTACCCATGAGATACCTCAGTTTGATACCTGGAGTGCTTCTTATCGTTTGTATCAGTCCATGAAATTTTGGCCCAAAGGGACAATTTTTGTATCGGTTGTCGATCCTGGCGTAGGAACGGCACGAAAAGCCTGCGTGGCGAAAACGAGTGATGGTTACCTTGTGGTGACTCCTGACAATGGATCGTTGACCCATTTGAAGCGTTGGGTGGGCATCGAAGAAATTCGAGAGATTGATGAGACAAGAAATCGTTTACGTGGACAAGATACGGAGGAAGTCGCTATCTTTCATGGTCGGGATCTTTTTGGTTATTGTGCAGCCAAATTGGCGAGTGGCTTGATTACTTATGAAGAAGTTGGCCCAAGCTACAGTGTGACTGATATTGTAGAGCATCCGATTGCAGAGCCCACGTGGGAGCGCCCGGTTCTATATGCGAATTTTGAAATTGGTGATCCGAATTTTGGTAATCTATGGACCAATGTATCTACTAAATTTTTTATGAAGTGTGGATTTCAGTATGGGGACTACGTGGATACAGTTGTGCGATTTGATGGAAAAGAGCGTTTTAGGCAAAAGCTTCTATTTGAAAAATCGTTTGGTTATGCTGAAAAAGGGCAACCAATGATCTACAATAACGAATTGATGAAAGTCGCTTTGGCTGTTTCTCAGGGCAACTTTGAAAGTGAGTATCAACTTGGTTTTGGACAGGGCTGGACTGTAGAATTCATTCAGGGCGAACAATGATTGTAAAAGCCAAAGAACAAGATCGAGCACGTATTGTGACTTATTGCTTGCAGGATCCTAACATAAATATTTTCATACTGGGGGATATCGAGCATTTTGGTTTTGGTGTGGACTTTCAAGATGTTTATATGTTTCTTGATGAGCATAAACTCAGCGGAATCATGCTTCGATACTATAGTCAGTATATTGTTTATATACAGAACACAGAGAACGATATAAGCGAGATTGGTGCTTGGCTGGCATCTATGCAGCCCAGGATTTTATCCGGGAAAAGAAGCGTTATGGATGTTATCATGCCGTATTTGGATATGGCTTATAACAGAAAAGATATGCTTTTTGCCACCTTGATGACCCAGGATTATCTTATAAGATCAGAAATTTCTGTGAAGTTGGCCAAGGAAACTGATGTGCCGACCATTGCCAGAGCATATGGGCAAATAGATGAGTTTGCATCTCTTTATACACAAGACGTTGATGAACTGAAAAATCAAATAATCAATCGAATCAACAGTGGCGAAGGAATACATATGTTTCTGGAGAAAGACGGCCTGTTGATAGCCCATGGGAATACGGCGGCAGAGACCATTAACAGTGCTATCCTGGGAGGGATATTTACCCTTCCCGCGTATAGAAGACAGGGTTATGCCAAAGTTATTGTTTCGGCTTTGTGCCACGATTTGATTGCCAGAGGGAAAACACCGTGCCTCTTTTATGAAAATGAAAAGGCGGGTGTGCTCTATGAATTGTTGGGATTTCGAGTTACCGATGAATGGACAGTGTTGGGAGGAGAAGATAATGAATAAAATATTGGTATTTCAAAGTGATTTCGGTTTATCAGATGGTGCTGTGGCGGCGATGTATGGTGTGGCCCATGACGTTGATCGTGGGTTGAAATCATATGATTTGACTCATGAAATTAAACCTTTTGATATTTGGGAGGCAAGTTATCGCCTTTTTCAGGCCTTGGAGTATTGGCCCGCAGATACGGTTTTTGTCAGTGTGGTGGATCCTGGTGTTGGATCCAGCAGAAAGAGCGTGGTGGCCAAAACCAGTAAAGGACAGCTGATCGTTACCCCTGACAATGGAACGCTTACCCATTTAAAAAAATACATTGGGATTGTAGAAGTGCGCGAAATCGAAGAATCCAAACATAGACGCAAGGATTCGGAGAATTCGCATACGTTTCATGGCCGCGATGTCTATGCTTACACAGGTGCGAAACTGGCATCGGAGACGATTACCTTCGAGGAGGTGGGGCGACTTCTGCCAGTGGAAGATATTGTAGAGGTTGTATTGGCAGATGTTCATATCTTTGAAGATGCAATACAGGGAAGTATTGATATCCTAGATGTTCGGTTCGGTTCCCTGTGGACCAATATAACCCAAGAGGAGTTTGCCCGTTTGGGATTTGAGTATGGTGAACGCATTGAAGTGGTTATCAAGAACGGACCCACCATGGTTTACAATAACCGCATCGCTTATGGTAAATCATTTGCGGATGTGTATGCCAGTGAACCCATTATCTATATCAATTCACTTTACAGAGTGGCTGTGGCCATCAACCAAGGGAATTTTGCCAGAGCTTACAATATTGGCACTGGCATCCATTGGACGATCGAATTCAAGAGGGTACACACTGAAAAAGTCTGTTGATACGCCTGGAATCATATGCAACAAGTCAATTTATCTGAGTGATATAGACTTATCGGATGGCTTGGGTGGGGCAAATGGGGATACAACGCCTGCAGCCGAAACACATGACAGGGTTGATGACGGCGACGCTGTCTACGAGTGCAATGGCACCCATGGGACATATATGAATGCATTTGGCACAAGCGATGCATTGTTCAGCCTTGATTTTGGGTTTGATCTTGTCATCACCCATTGATTTTGGCTGCAGTTTTGTTTGACACAAGGGGCATGATTTTTCTGAGCAAGCTTCAAGGGATAAACTGCTGCTGGTATAACCGCATTGCGGGCAGGTACAATACTGCAGGGGGATATATTTGCGATTTTTTTCATTTTTATTTGAATGCATTGACTTCCCTCATATGGTGTTGGAAATGAATTGTTTGAGCACGTGGTTACTATTGTTTGATGGTGGATTTTCAAGGCCTGATTGTCGTTGGATGAGGCTCAGTCAAAAAGCAGGAAAGAGACTCCACGGCTAAAAATAAAGGCTGACATTGATCCATGGGAGCGCTTCTATTGGCTACTTTTTTACTCCCATTTTTCTGCTAGATTCATAGCCCATGACTCGACTTCACTTGGGTTATAGCGGTCGAGCGGGATGTCTTTTTCTAAACCAAACAGTAGTCGGGCCAAGGGGGGAAAAGCATCTTGAACTCGGCCCTTAAAATAACCGATATCCATGACTGTAAGATCCTTTTGGTAGTTCCTCAAAGCTTTTTGCAGTAGTTTTTGAAAAAAAGGTCTGGTGACACCATCCAGGTAAGAGCATTGAAAGAGTGCCAATGGTTTTTCTTCTAAAACCCGCTTGTGTTGTTTCACATAATCTTGTGCTTCCTTGGCCCATTTCATGCCATGAATAGGTGCCCCAAGAATAATCATATCATAATCTTCTAACACAAGGTCAGATTCTATGGATGCAACCTGAGTTGTGTTGTCGGTTCTCTTGCCTAGTACTGAAGCGATATGTTGGGCAATATCACGGCTCGTATTTGTTTTGGTATAATACGCAATAAGAATTTTTTTCATCTGCATAGCACCTCCTCGATTATTATACCGCTAAGCAAGATGTAATTCCATAATGAGGTTAGAATCATGAAGCCAAAGTGGAGGAAACTTTTTGGAAATCGCATCGTCATTAGGCTATAAGAAGGGGGTTGATGTACATATGTATAAACCAAAGAAGATTTTGCTATGTTTCTTGATTTTGGTATTGGTGGGAGTCTATCCTGGTTGTGCAAAATCAGAGATGTCCTCTGTTCCGAAGCCTTCTTTGGAAGAGGAGTTTGTAGATGGCCAGCTTGATTTTTCGTTTTCTGTTTTCCAAGAACTCGTAGAAGAGGAAGAAACCAAATCAATCTTCATTTCGCCACTAAGTATCTCCATGGCACTTTCTATGGCCATGAATGGAGCCAAAGGTCAAACAAGACAAGAAATGATGGAAGCATTATCGCTGAAGGATTTGGATCTTCAACTTGTGAATGAATCTTATGCCCATTTGTATGAATATATAAATGCGCAAACGTCTCACCGTGAGTTGTTGCTGAAAAATTCATTGTGGATTCGTGAAGGAGAAATACTGCAACAGGATTATTTGGACTTGGTACAACAAGATTATCAGGCTTATATTGACTATCTGGATTTTGGTCAGGATGATGCGGCAGACACGATGAATGGATGGATAGAAGAAGCCACAAAGGGTAAGATAACCGATATGCTGGCGCCACCCTTACCACCTGAAGCTGTTTTGTATTTGATTAATGCCATTTATTTTAAGTCAGACTGGCAGCATGAATTTGCCAAAGAGGATACCTTTGAGGCAGAATTCACGATGGAAGATGGATCCATGGCGAGCGTGGATATGATGAAGCAAACCCGAACCGTATTGTACATGGAAGAGGAAGGATTACAGGCGATTGATTTGCCTTATCAGGATGAAACGACCAGCATGATCTTTCTCTTGCCCAGAGAGAATCAATCGATTGATTCCCTGATTGATCAGTTGGATACTACTTATTTCCGTCAGGTCCTGGAAAGCCTTCGTCCGACTGATGATTTGATTGTTCAAATTCCAAAATTTAAAATGGAATATGGTGTTAAAAACATCAACCAGGTACTTCAAAACTTGGGTATGATCAAAGCCTTTCAAGATAGTGCTGATTTTTCTGGAATGCGAGATGGGCTCTATATTTCTCGTGTATTGCACAAAGCATTCATAGAGATCAATGAACAAGGAAGTGAAGCGGCGGCGGCTACGGTAGTGGAAATGCTTGAAAGCTCTATGCAAGAGCCACTCGTTTTCCGTGCAGATCATCCATTTGTTTTTATCATCTATGAAAAAGAAACGGATACGATACTCTTTATAGGAAAGTACAATATGTAGGATCTGCATCGTTATCAAGCCAGTGCCATCGATACGGGTTTTATGATGTTTCTACGGCGTTTGGACATCATCGGATAAATGGTTTGACTAGAAGCGTCACAAGAAGGGATGGGACTATGGCAGCAGAATTTATGCATGTAGAAGAGGCCAAGAAAATGATCTGCGAGGTGGGCAGAAGGATGTATGCCCGGGGATATGTGGCTTCAAATGATGGGAACATATCCATACTGACCGGTGATGATGAAGTCGTGTGTACACCAACAGGGGTATCCAAAGGCTATATGACACCGGATATGATGTGTGTGATCAAGAGAGATGGAAAACAGGTATCGGGACACCTTCAGCCTTCATCTGAAATCAAGATGCATTTGAGGGTATACCTAGAAAACCCAACGCTAAGGGCTGTATGTCATGCCCATCCACCTATGGCAACAGCATATGCTGTTATTGGTAGAGAATTGGTTAAGCCCATATTGGTTGAATCGGTGGTACTTTTGGGACCAGTGCATATTGCCCCTTTTGCCAAGCCTGGAACAAAAGAGGTACCTGATTCTATTGCTCCGTTTTGTGCGAACAGCAACGCTGTCTTGTTGGCCAATCATGGGGCGCTCACATGGGGACGGGATATTTTAGAGGCATACTATCGTATGGAATCGCTTGAACATTATGCCACGATATTGACTCTGACCACGCAGACATTTCACAGTGATAAGGAACTGACTAAAGAGCAAGTTGCTGAATTGAAAAAAATCAAAGAGAACCTTGGCCTATAAAGGTTAAAAAAGTCACTCAAGTGACTTTTTTTATTTTGGTACAGAACCATTTGGGAACTATACAGTTTCTATGTACAATGAAACATATACAGGCAACTCAGCCGAGTATATGGAAATGATAGAGTGGTAACAATGTCTGGCGATAAAAGATCAAAGGAGGTTTGCGATGAGGCGAAAAGAACGAATTATATTTACTTTATGGTCTTTGGTATTGATCATGGCAATATTGGGTTGTTCTACAGGGGAAACCGAGAGGGCAGAAGATCCCGCAGAAGAGATTGATCTAACCATCGAAGAACTAAGCGAATACAATGGTGAAGAGGGCATGCCTGCGTACATAGCCGTAGATGGTGTTATCTATGATGTATCGGATTCATCATTATGGAAAAATGGATTTCACAATGGGTTCCAAGCAGGGTCTGATTTAACGGAAGCCATCAAAAAAGACTCTCCACATGGAGTCGGCAATTTATCACGTGTTCCACGTATAGGAAACCTGATTGATTAGGGGGATGTATGGTAAGATTTTTGGGTTGGTTCAATGTGTTTTTGCTTGTATTGCTGGTGTCATTGTACTTGGTTAAACGGTTTGGAAGGTGGAAGGGGAAAAGTAGTAAGGGAGCATTCAAAATTCTTCTCAAAGGCTTACGCAAGGTGCATCGTCCATTGGGAGCAGTAGTTTTGACCATAGGGCTTATCCACGGGTATTGGGCCTTTGGCGGAAGATGGAACGTAAACAGCAACGGATTTTTATTGTGGTTGGTCTTATTGGTTGTTGCCCTTCTGGGGGGGATTTTTGCCATGCAAAAGCACCAGATTGCTTATAAGCTACACAAATTTTTTGCTCTTATTGCGGTGTTGGCGTTGGTACTGCATTTGATGGGAGCAGGTCCATTGTTTACTTAGTTGATGCACAGGAAGTGGCTAACAAGCCACTTCCTGTCGTTTAGGTCAATTTTTAACCCAATCTTAAAGGAGACAACATATCCATGACGAATTGATACTATATACTATAAAATGGGCTTAAGCAGGTTATGTTAGACAGGACAAAGATCGGGGGTAAGGACAATGAACGTTGAATTCAATGATAATGATTTCTATCTGTTCGGCAAAGGGCTTCTTTACCAGGGTTATCGCGTTTTTGGAGCCCATCGATTTTCTTGGCAAAATCAAGATGGAATTATGTTCACTGTTTACGCGCCAAAAGCCAAAATGGTTAGATTGCTGGGTGATTTTAATCATTGGGATGGCTCGTCGCATAGCATGGACAACTGGCGTGGTACTGGCATTTGGCGAATATTTATACCCGATCTTCAAGAAGGTGCCTTGTACAAATATGAAGTAGTCACGGATGCTGATGTGGTTATTCATAAAGCCGATCCATATGCTTTTTATAGTGAGATGAGACCGGCTACGGCATCAAGAATCTATCATTTAGAAGGTTATGTCTGGCATGACCAATCTTGGCAACAACGAAGTGATCCAAAGTGTCTGCATCGTCCGATGAATATTTATGAAATGCACTTGGGCTCTTGGCGTTTGCATGAGGATGGAAGTTTCTTGCGCTATACTGAATTGGCAGAGCTCCTTCCCGATTATCTTCAGGATATGGGCTATACGCATGTTGAGTTCTTACCTCTGATGGAGCACCCTTATGATGGCTCTTGGGGATATCAGATTACAGGTTATTTCTCGGCCACGAGTCGTTATGGTTCACCGAAAGAATTGATGTACCTGATTGATCGTCTGCATCAAGCTGGTATTGGCGTGATTATGGATTGGGTCCCAGTACATTTTTGTAAAGATGCCCATGGGTTGATGCAATGGGATGGCAGTGCACTCTACGAGTATGGGAATGAAATCAGAGCGGAACAAAGCAACTGGGGTACCCGGAGTTTTGATTTGGGGAAACCACAAGTGCAAAGTTTTCTAATCTCTAATGCGCTTTTTTGGTTGGAATACTTCCATGTGGATGGGCTTCGTGTTGATGCTGTCGCCAGTATGCTCTATTTGGATTTTGAAAGAGAAGAGCATCAGTGGTTTGCCAATCAATATGGTGAACGCGAAAATATGGAAGGTATCGAGTTTTTGCATAAGCTGAATATGGCTATTGAAGAATATCATCCCCAAGTCATGATGATAGCGGAGGAATCGAGCGCCTGGAACCATGTCACCAAACCTGTAGCAGAGCAGGGACTTGGATTCAATTTGAAATGGAATATGGGTTGGATGAATGATACGCTTCGTTACATGGAAATGGATCCATTGTTTCGCAGAGATCATCATCATCTGCTGACTTTTTCATTGTGTTATGCCTTTTCAGAACGATTTATTCTCCCTATCTCCCATGATGAAGTTGTCCATGGGAAAAAATCTCTTTTGGATAAAATGCCGGGTGATTATTGGAGAAAATTTGCCAATTTGCGTGTATTTTTAGGGTATATGATGACTCATCCAGGGAAAAAGCTTCTGTTTATGGGTTCTGAGATAGGACAGTTTATTGAATGGGATGAACGACGCTCCTTGGATTGGTTCCTTCTTGAATATGATATGCATCGGCAGTATCACGATTATGTGAAGGCATTGAATCATTTCTATTTGCAATACCAGGAGCTTTGGGATCAGGATGACACGCCGTCTTGTTTTGCATGGCTAGGAGTAGATGACAATCTACAGAGCGTGGTTTCATTCAGTCGTTATGATGGCAATGGAAATCATTTGATTGTGGTATGCAATTTCACGCCGGTAGTACATGATGATTATCGTCTTGGGGTACCCTCTTCAACTGATTACAAAGAAATCTTTAATAGTGACGAGAGTCAGTATGGTGGTTCTTCTGTGTTAAACACAGAACGCTTGTCCGCAGAACAGATATCCTGGCATCATTATACCAATAGTATACGGCTTCATGTTCCCCCATTAGGCATAGTTGTGCTTGCTCCCATAAGAGAGAAAGGATGATGAAGATGGATCAGAAAAAATGTATTGCGATGCTGCTGGCCGGAGGTGAAGGGAAACGATTGGCTCCTTATACAGCGAGAATGGCTAAACCGGCAATACCCTTTGCAGCAAAGTATCGTATAATTGATTTTGCCTTAAGCAATTGTGTTAATTCAAGAATTACCAATGTTGGCGTTTTAACGCAGTTTCATCCGCTGGTTCTCAATGATCACATCGGTTCTGGGGGACCATGGGATTTGAACCGCAAGCGTGGTGGACTTTCGCTTTTGCCACCTCATCTCAAGCAAGAGGATAGCAATTGGTATAAAGGAACAGCCAATGCTATTTTTCAAAATATTGATTACATTGAACAATACAATCCTCAATATGTTTTGATCATATCTGGAGATCATATTTACAAAATGGATTATTCAAAGATGCTGGATTTTCATATTGAACGCCAAGCTACGGTGACGGTGGCCGTTCGGGAGGTTGCTTGGGAAGAAGCCACTCGTTTTGGGATCATGAATACAGATGACCAACAGAGAATCTTGGAATTTGAGGAAAAACCGAAGCAACCAAAGAGCAATATGGCATCCATGGGCATATACATCTTTACATGGGAGGATTTGAAAAGAAAACTGAAAGAAGATGAATTGGATACGCAATCCACCAATGACTTTGGTCATGATGTGATCCCCAAAATGCTCAAAGAGCATACCCGTATGTTGGCGTATCCCTTCCAGGGTTATTGGAAGGATGTCGGTACCATTGATAGTTACTGGAGAACCAGTATGGAGCTTCTGGATGGTAAGGGTGTAGAATTGTTTGATGCAACTTGGCCTATTTTTACTGTCAATAATGATTATCCACCCACCTTTGTGGAAAAACAAGCCAGTGTGTCAGCCTCCATTTTTGGGGAAGGCGGACATATTGGTGGTGTGATTAAAAAGAGCTTGATTTTTAATGGTGCGATTGTTGGTCAGAATACTCTGATCGAGGAATCCATTGTGATGCCTGAAGCGAAAATTGGCAACCATGTTACACTGTATCGAACCATCGTGGGGGAAAAGGCCATTATTGAAGACGGTGTGGTCTTGGGTGACAGGGATCATGGAACGCTTACATTGATAGACCGAGATCAAGTTGTTTTCAATGATTAGATCTTCTGAGGGGGTTATTGTGAAAGTATTGATGGTTGCATCAGAAGGACATCCTTTTATAAAGACGGGTGGTCTGGCGGATGTTATTGGTTCGTTGCCTGCGGCACTAAAAAATAACAATGTGGATGTACGGGTGGTGTTGCCGAAATATATGGATATTCCGGATTTTTTTACATCGCAAATGGAAAGAATGGCGGAGTTTGAAGTTGATTTGGCTTGGCGGAAGCAATACTGTGGAATAGAAAAAATGATCTACCAAGGCATCATTTTCTATTTTGTTGACAATGAGTATTATTTCAAAAGGCATGGGTTGTATGGCTTTTTTGATGAAGCCGAACGCTTTGGGTACTTTTCACTAGCAGTGCTTGCCATGTTGCCTTGGATTGATTTCAAGCCCGATATTATTCATCTTCATGATTGGCAGGCATCGTTGGTTCCTGTTTTTTTAAAAACAAAGTTTAATTGTAATCCTTTTTATCAACACATCAAGACAGTACTGACCATTCATAATCTTAAGTATCAAGGCGTTTTCTCCAAAGACGTATTGGGTGATGTCTTGGGGTTGGATGATGTTTTGTATGATGAAAAAAAAATGGAGTTTTTCGGAGCGATCAATTATCTTAAAGGTGGAATTGCCTATGCTGATCTTATCAGTACAGTAAGCAAGACCTACGCAGAAGAAATAAAATCTTCATATTTTGGAGAGAATCTCGATGGGATCCTGCGACAAAAGGATGATATTCGTGGTATTATCAATGGAATTGATCAAAAGGTTTTCAATCCCAGGACCGATCCACACCTGATTTATCATTATCAGAACCGATATGAGACCAAGGTAAAGAATAAAGAGTATATGCAGGCGAAGCTTGGCCTTCCAGTCGGTCGGGATATTCCAATGATTGCTTTCATCTCAAGGTTGGTGGAACAGAAGGGATTGGATCTAATCCTAAGGGTCTTACCGGATTTGATGGCAAAAGATTTGCAATTGGTCATTTTGGGAACAGGAGATTCAGTTTATGAGCAGTCGCTTAAGGATTGGAGTAAGTCGCATGAACATCAGTTTTCCATCAATCTTATGTATAGTGAATCCTTTGCTCATCAATTGTATGCTGCTTCTGACATGATGCTCTTGCCATCGAAGTTTGAACCCTGTGGTTTGACGCAATTGATTGCTTTGCGCTATGGGTCCATTCCGATTGTAAGGGAAACTGGTGGATTAAAGGATACGGTCATACCGTACCATCCCGGTCTTGGCACTGGCAGTGGGTTTACGTTCTTTCGCTACAATGCTCATGATATGCTAAATGCCATAGAAAGAGCTCTTGATCTGTACCAAGATAAGGCTCGTTGGTCTTCTTTGGTTTGTCATGCTATGAACCAGGATTTTGGATGGGATCATTCTGCTCATGAATATGTGGCCATGTATCAAGAGTTATTGGGTATTTAGAGTTCTTTGGTATAAACAAAAACGGGAAGGACAACAAGCTATGTTTCGTAGTAAAGAGGAATTCAAACAAGAATTTGGCAATCGATTGCAGCACACATACCAGCTATCCACCAAGGAAGCTACCCCCAATCAATTGTATCAAGTACTTTCCAGTATGGTTCAGCAGCAAATCGGGGAGAAGCTGGCAAGCCAAAAAGAGAAAGAAAAAATGAACAGCAAAAAGAAAGTGTATTATTTTTCTATGGAATATCTATTGGGCAGATTGTTGTCCATGAATTTGATGAATCTCGGTCTGTATGATTTTATTGGTCAGTCCTTAGAGGAACTTGGGCTCAGTCTGCAGAGCATTCAAGCATCGGAACCTGATGCTGGACTGGGAAATGGTGGATTGGGTAGATTGGCGGCTTGCTATTTGGAGTCCATGGCATCACTTGACATTGTGGGGTGTGGATGTGGTTTGGGATACAAGCATGGATTGTTCCAGCAAAAATTTGTTGATGGCTATCAGATAGAGCTTCCGGAACATTGGTTGAAAGAGGGATATGCTTGGCAGACCAGACGATCTGATCAGGCGGTGGAAGTTCATTTCGGCGGGCAGGTAGCGGTAGATCATCAAAATGGAAAGTTGGTTTTTCATCATTATGATTATCAACGTGTTTTGGCTGTACCATATTATTTGGAGACCGTAGGGGCACATAGTCAAAGAATCAATGAGTTAAAACTTTGGACGGCTGAAATGCCCAAAGATGATTTGAGTTATGCTCAATCTCGAAACGCCAATTTAAGGACTGATTTTATTAGAAGAGAACGAGAAATTGAAGACATTACTGAATTTCTTTATCCTGATGACAGTAAAATTGAAGGAAGATATCTGCGTTTGAAGCAACAGTATTTTCTCTCAAGTGCAGGGATTCAAAGCATCATAGCAGACTTTAAAGCCATGGATAAACCTTGGCATATTTTCCCTGATTATGTTTCAATCCATATCAACGATACTCATCCTGTTTTGGTAATTCCTGAGTTGATGCGAATTCTATTGGATCAAGAAGGACTGGAATGGAATGAAGCGTGGACCATTACTTGTGCCTCCATGTCCTATACCAATCATACTATTTTGCCGGAGGCTATGGAAACCTGGCCATTGGAAATGCTCCGCAGCCTGATGCCCAGGATTGCCATGATTATTGAAGAAATCAATGTGCAATCCAATCAGGAATGTCGGCGCAAGGTTGACTTGAATCATAAGATGTCACATCGAATAGCGATTGTCCATGATGGTATGGTGCATATGGCCAATCTTGCTGTGGCCTGTTCACGCAAGGTCAATGGAGTGGCTGCATTGCATACTGAAATTTTGAAAACGAAGGTCATGAATGAATTTTATCAGATATATCCGGAAAAATTCATCAATGTGACCAACGGCATTAACCACAGGCGATGGTTAGCTCTTGCCAATCCTCTGCTGGCTTCGCTGATTACCGAGGCCATTGGAGACCAGTGGATCAACGAGGGGGCTCACTTGGAAAACTTGATGCCTCTGGCTAAGGATGCCTCTTTCCAGGAACGCTTCCGTCAGGTAAAATTGGCCAACAAGATTGCTCTGGCGCAGTATATTGAGAATAAAGAGGGCATCAGGATTGATCCTCACTCGATGTTTGATGCGCAGATCAAGCGTTTGCACGGCTACAAAAGACAGCTTATGAATATCCTGCACATCATTTATATGTATCATCAGATCAAAGAAGGTACGTTGGATGCCAAGGTGCCCAGAACGTTCCTCTTCGGCGCCAAAGCCGCCCCAGGCTACTTCTTCTCCAAGGATGTCATCAAACTGATCAATACTGTTGCTGATGTGGTGAATCAAGATAGCCAAGCAAACCAGTTTATGAAAGTAGTGTTTGTAGAAAATTATGGAGTATCAGTGGCGGAACACATTATTCCTGCTGTGGATCTAAGTGAACAGATTTCCACCGCCAGTAAGGAAGCCTCAGGTACCGGGAATATGAAAATGATGATGAATGGTGCTCTGACCATGGGCACTTTGGATGGCGCCAATGTTGAGATACGTGATTTGGTAGGTGATGAAAATATCTTTATTTTTGGATTGACTTCACAGGAAGTCCTTCAATATTACGAGCAAGGAACCTATAGTGCGCTTGACATTCTTGAAAAAGACAAAGTGCTTGGCGCATTGTTGCAGAAAATGGAGCAAGGTGAATTTTCCAAAGCCCAAAATGCCATTCATAACATTAAAAATTCTCTCTTATTGGAGAATGACCAGTTCTTTGTTTTGAAGGATTTTGAACCTTATTTGCAGGCCATGAAAAATGTTGATATGACTTATCTTAAACAAGATGAGTGGACCAGAAAAGCGATTGTGAACGTGGCAAAATCTGGGTATTTTACGGGAGATCGTTCAGTGAATGAGTATGCGGCCAAAATCTGGCAGGTGCCCACCATCGATCCATCCTAATGCATTGGAGATATTATGAGCTGGTTATTGCATCATTCATTTCAATCCATTTACCGAAATCCTTTGGGTGCTGTTCATTGTCAGGAAAAAATTTGCTTGCAATTGGAATTTCAAAAAGATGGTCCCCTTGATTTGGGAGTTCCTCATCAAGTTGATTTGGTTGTGGGCAGTGACTCGGAGTTGGCAGAATTGCTCTTGATGGAAAAAATTGACAATCCTGATGATCAGGGTTGTTTTTATCAAGCAACGTGGCCTGCACCTGAAAAGCCTGGATTGTATTTCTATTATTTTAGGTTGCAAACAGAAAGTGGAGTCAGGTATTATGGTCGGAAAAGATCGGATATCAGTGGGGAAGGGGCATTGTCAGAACAAATCCCACCTGCTTATCAGATCACAGTCTATGCTGAGGACCGCAAGCCTCCGCAATGGTATCTACACGGTATGGTATATCAAATATTTCCGGATCGTTTTTATCGTGCTGAGAAGAATTCTCCTATTGTTTCTTCCCATCAGCGTGGGAATCGTTTGTTGCATTTGAATTGGTATGATGATCCGATTTATTTACGCGATGCTAAGACCCAAGAAGTCACCCATTGGGATTTTTTTGGGGGTAATTTGGAAGGAATCCTGGAGAAGCTTTCTTATCTGGTTTCTCTTGGTGTTACTGCCATCTATTTAAATCCAATTTTCGAGGCCAGAAGCAATCATAAATATGACACGGGTGATTACCGAAAGATCGATAGTATGTTCGGTGATGAAAAAATATTTCAACGATTGTGTCAACAGGCCAAAAAAAGAGGGGTTCATATTATTCTTGATGGTGTGTTTAGCCATACGGGTAGCGATAGTGTTTACTTCAATCGTTATGGTCATTATGAGGAGAAAGGAGCCTATCAAGCGGTGGATTCTCCGTATGCTTCCTGGTATCGATTCAAGAATCACCCGCATGATTATGAAAGTTGGTGGGGAATATGGGACCTTCCTAATCTCAATGAGTTGGATCCTGGATTTCTTGATTTTATCATACGACAGAAGGATAGCGTCTTGAAACACTGGATGAGTTTGGGTGCAGATGGATGGCGGTTGGACGTAGCTGATGAATTGCCAGCAAAATTTATCCAAATGTTTAAGGAAACTATGATTCAAACCAATGCGGAATCGCTTTTGCTGGGAGAAGTATGGGAGGATGCATCGAATAAAATCAGTTATGGTGAACGCAGAAGATATTTTTTGGGAGGGGAACTGGACGGCACTACGAACTATCCTTTGCGTAATATTATGATTGCTTTTATTCTTGGTGACAGAAGTATACAAGAAGTCATAGACCAGATGCTTACGTTGCAGGAACATTATCCTGTAAGAAGTTTTTATGCTGCGCTCAATGTTTTGTCTACACATGATACGAAAAGGTTAATGAGCGTATTTCGAGGTGATAAGAGAAGGTTTATGCTGGCCGTACTGTGGCAAATGTGTATGCCTGGTGTACCTCACTTGTATTATGGTGATGAAGCAGGATTACGTGGTGCCATGGATCCGGAGAATCGGAAACCTTACCCTTGGGGAAGAGAAGACGAGGAATTGCTTAAAGCAGTTGGGATGTTGGCCAATATCAGAAAACTATACGCTGTCCTACAAACAGGTGATTGGGTGCCATTTTCCTATGGGGCCTCATTGTTGTGCTTTGTACGGTATGATCTTGCAGGCAAAGATGTGTTCGGTGCTGAAATTGGATCGAATCGTGCCATGATGGCCATCAATGTGGGTTTATCGGAGGTCTTGATGGAGTCAGCTGATGTTAAGGAAAAAATGGATTGCCATATCCTGTACGAGCTTTATCCCCGATTGAGAAAAGAACCTGTTCCTATTGAAGAACCTCTGCGTATTCCGGCAGGAGAAGGGAAATTATTGATTACTGATATCTGGAACCGTACGGATTCTTCTAAGCGACAGGCAGGTGTTTTGATGCATTTTACCTCGTTGCCATCCAGGGACAACTGGGGCAGTATTGGATGTTCTGCCAGAGAATTTATTGATTTTCTTCATGACACCAAACATTTTTTATGGCAGTTTTTGCCGATCCATCCACCGGATCAATATGGATCCCCCTATCAGTGTACTTCTTCTTTTGCCGGCAATATTCTCCTTATTGACTTGGATGATTTGGTAGCACTTGGATTATTGAGGGATACCGACGTTGATCGGATGCTTGCAGAGACTTCTTCTGATGCAAGAAATGGGAAACGGAATGTTCTAAAGCATGCATTTGTAACGTTTCAATCCAGAAATGCTGATTTTTCCTCTTTACAGGGTGATTTTGAGGTGTTCTGTCAAAAACAGCATACCTGGCTGGATGATGATGCTTTGTATGCGGTGCTGAAAGAACATTTCCAGAATCGTCCCTGGTATGAATGGGATTTGCTTTTACGAAAGAGAAATCCTGATAGATTGGATGCATTCCGAAATCTTTTATCCAGGGAGATTTCCCAGGAAAAATTCTTTCAATTTCTATTTTTTATGCAGTGGGATCAATTGAAGGCATATGCAGGGCAACGGGGTGTCTCTTTGTTGGGGGATCTTCCCTTGTATGTTCCACTGGATAGTTCGGATGTTTGGTGCCATCAGGAGTTGTATTGTTTAGATGCTGAGGGCTTGCCGACTCATGTGGGCGGCGTGCCACCAGATTACTACAATTCAACGGGGCAGCGTTGGGGTAATCCCTTGTATGATTGGCCGGTTCATAAGACAAATGGATATCAATGGTGGATAAGGCGGGTCAAATTATTGGCTAGTCGCGTAGATATCGTCCGATTTGACCATTTTCGGGGTTTGGCTGATTATTGGGAAATTCCTGTCGCATCGCCGACCGCTGAACTGGGAATATGGCGTGAAGGACCTGGTATTGAGTTCCTGCATAGACTCGAACGTGAAATACCAGGACTGGATCTGGTTGTGGAGAATTTAGGTGATCTAAGTAAGAAGGCCATAGCCTTGAAGGACCTTGTTCATTATCCTGGCATGTTGGTTCTGCAACATGAAATGAGTTCATATCATGAGGATGCTCCTATGCCTACTCTCCTACAAAAACGAGAAATTTTTTACTCAGGAACACATGATGATGATACCTTGCGTGGTTGGCTTATCCAATCGAAGGTTTGTACTGAGGAATACAGTGAAAAAAAGGTGTACGATATTTTAAGCAGGATGTATGCCTCAGATGTGGAACGCGTAATTATACCATTACAAGATCTCATGGGTTTAGATTCACATGCACGAATGAACACCCCTGGTACAACAGAAGGGAACTGGGCTTGGAAGATTGGCCCCCATGCATTGTCAGAAGAATTAAAGAACCATATGCTCCAGCTAGTTAATGCAGGACATCGAAATGGTAGTCATAGGTAGGTTCAAACACCATTTTTTGTTTCTAATCGCACAACATGGATTTCACTAAGGCCGCATGGAAGACGATTTTCTTTGATATAAGGTTTTAGCCTATGGAGGGACTCACAGGTTGAGCAGAAGGATACGAATGAGTTGTAAACTTTCGCTTAGTATCTTTTTATTTTTCACGTAGTGTATATAATGATATATATGCCTTAAAGGAGGGATTTCATGACTAAACAGGCTTCAGCTGTCGGTTTGCCCAAAATTCCGACACCAATCGGCAACTCTGCTCCGGTATCGCCACCGGCAAGTTCAAGGACCAGAGGTATACCAGTCCAGGAATTCAAGCATTCCTGGGAGATATTTCTCTATTTTTTAGGAAATGGCATCAAAAATATTCCCCATCTGGCCAAAAATATTCTTATCCCCCTTTTGGCTGTCACTGTTCTTAATATTGTTTTGGAATCCATCAACAATTATATGCTTTTTGGATTTCCCAAAACAATTCTTATGTTTTTCGTCTTTATCACTGCAACATACAATTCCATCTTACCTAGAACATTGTTTTGGATTATTGTGTTTACCATCGGGAAAAAGCTTTATTTTCGAGTGCGTTCAAATGGATTTAAGGTTGTTCTTGAGGAATTGAAACGTTTTATTCCCACGGTCAAAGAGGCATTGCACAATACCCAGGACATAAAAATCCGATTGCTACTCATGGCCACAGGACTGGGTTTTGTAACGGCCAATTTTTTAACACGCAACAATCGATTAGACAAAGTGCTGGTAACCTATGTTCTGGTGCTAGCAATCATTGATTCTATGAGCAAAGGTCAAGACACGATGCTCTATCACGGTGTTCGTTTGGTATACCAAGATGTCATCGGTATGATTCGTAAAGGGGCCGCATTGCAAGTGGACCAGGTCACCGTGCTTCTGTTGGGTTATGTACTGGGATTACTAGCCAATAGTCTGTTTGGAATTCTAAAAATGGACACTGGCGGTTATGTGGTAGGATTAATACTATTTATTGTCGGTATGGCCATGTTTTTTGTGAACAGTAAAGGGGTGAATGGTCATCAACATCAAGACAGTCAGGGATGATAGGTATCGCTTTGTTCATACCATGGATCTAGACAGTGGATTCTATTATCGAACCGGGATATTTGATCAATTCGGCCATGAGACTGACCAGGATCCCTTTATGGCGCAGTATCCACATTTGTTGGATGTGGGCATCATGGGACACTGTGTTCATGGTAAATCGGGACTATGTCTTAAGGCCGGTGTGCAATGTTATCAGGATGGTTTACACAAAGAAGAGCCCAATATGTCAGTCGATGATTTTCAGATGATTATGGATCAGAGCCGGGGGAAGCTTCATCAGGTGGCTTTGGGTGGCCGTGGTGATCCGGATATGCATGAGGATTTTGAAGCCATAGTGGCTTCTGCTCGCACAGTTGATATTGTGCCAAATTTAACCACATCTGGGTTTGGACTGACAAAGGAAAATGTTAAGATTATGAAACGGTATTGTGGCGCTGTTGCTGTTAGCTGGTATCGTTCTTCCTATACCTTGCAAAGCATAGACATGCTGCTTTCCTATGGGATAAAGACCAATATACATTATGTATTGGGCAACAACAGCATTGATGAAGCCATTGCTATACTGGAGAATGATAGCCTGCCCGAGGGAATCAATAGGATCATATTCCTGTTGCACAAACCAGTTGGTTTGGGTACCCAGGACCAAGTACTTCAGATAAGTGATCCCAAGGTAGCTTACTTTTTTAGTTTATTTCAGAATGAATCGATTATTGATCGCGCTGGTTTTGATAGTTGTACTGTTCCTGGTCTTATCAACCATGACACGGTTATCCATGAAGGCAGCCTGGATACATGTGAGGCTGCCAGGTTTTCAGCATATATTGCTCCGGACATGATGATGACACCTTGTAGTTTTGATCAGGAGTATAAATGGGGTATTTCTCTTCGTGAATATTCCATCCAAGATGCCTGGGAGCATAAGAAATTCAATGATTTTCGCAATACATTGCAGAGAAGCTGTCCGTATTGTTCGAAGAGAGCCTCATGTTTGGGAGGCTGTCCTATTAAAAAAGAGATTGTTCTATGTAAAACATTGCAGGAGGGGAATTGAATGAAAATTAGAAAAGATTTTGTGACCAATTCCAGTAGCACCAGTTTTGGCACAGCAGCGGCAACGGGTTTTATATCTGCTATCCTATCCACTTTGGGACTTAGTTCTGCTTATGCTGCCAGTGAGGCCGCAGAAGAGCTACCCAAGGATAGTGAAGGAGCATCTGGTCCGGATCGGGATTTTAATCCCCAAACACTGGTAGAATCGGATATACCTCTTGAAGAGAAGATGAAAAAAATCGACCGGGAAATTGCTGAGTATGAAAAAGAGTGGCAAGAGAATAAGGATAGCTATGAAGGAGATGACTACCAAGCCAAGAAGAAAGAATATGATGAATATAAGGAATATTTAGAGAGTCAGAAAGAAAGAGCGGAATACATCGAATATGAAAAAGAAGTAGAAAAGGTAATGAAAGAAGCAGAGGCGGAGTACAAGAAAGACTGGATTGATCATCGAAAAGAAGATCTTAAGGAAGCCAGAGAACAGATTGAAATGATTGAAGCCACCATACGAGGCTATGGAAAATCAGGTTATGATGTGGAAGAAGCCAAGGCGCAGTTGGAGATGTACAAGGCCAAGGAGCGTGATTTGGACAAGGCCTTGAAAAAAGAAGGTGTGGACTTTGATTACCAAGCCAAGGAAAGAGAAGACATTGGTCCTAGTAAGGTGATGCAGGAGAAGATGGCGGAGATTGATGCGGAATACCAACGTGCTTTGGATGAAATAAGACAGGAAAAAATTATTGAACGCAAAAAAGAGATCATCCGGCGTAATCAAAAGGCCTGGGAAGAAGAAAGTCGGGCTCATTCCGATTTTGCTAACCTGGCAGATCGTTACAAGAAAGCGGCTGAAATTATCCAAATGGGCGCCGACATAGGCGTAGACATATTGGAAAAAGTGACCGGACCTGTAGGAAAAACCATCAAGAAAGCATATGTAGGCGGTAAGGGTTTGGGAAGTGGAGTGGGTGAAGCTTGGGCTGATCCGGCCAATGCTAGTTCTCATATCGTCAAGGGTGCGATCAAGGGTGCAGGCGATGTCGCTAAGGAATTTACCGATTCTCAATTGGTAAAAGATGGAATTGGGTATGTATCGGAAATTTCTCAAGGTGGAATAGAGAGTTATCAAAAGGGTGAAGATATCACGAAGGGAATGGGGAAGGGCTTTGGTCGAGCCACAATCGATACTGTGGTAGACCGTGGAGCCAATAAGTTCTTTGGACCACTGGCTGAAGTGGATGCAGGGAGTACTCCCGTCAAATCGCTGCTAAAAAGCCTCAAAGACAGTGATTCACCTGTGCGCAAGGCCTTGGTAGACAGTGCCAAGGAAAATTTGAGCAAGCAGGCTATTAATCAGGCCAAGAATGATTGGAAGGGGCAAGGGATGGTTTCGTCAGATTGGTCGATGATGAGTGATTTTACGGGCACCATATAGATGAATTGCTGTTATGGACAATAAAGGAGGAACAATATGCAAACCACGTTGAAACTATATACCCAGGATCTAAGTTGGCTAGGACAAGTTTTTGATGAAAAGTTTTTGGCTTCTCCGTTGACTGAGGAAAGACTGGAGTCTTTTACGGAAACTGACAAGGAACGATTGGCTGAAAATGGTGTTATCAAGGAAGATGGCACCATTGAACCGGAAGCTTATGCTCTGTTGGACGTGTTGGCAAAACCAGAAACAGTGGTGGACATTATATTGCGACGAGGACCCTTTCAAGCTAGACAAATCCTTTATCGAAATAAACAATCTTTGGTTTCGGCCGTCTATGAAGAAGATAGAGTGCTGTTGGCTATGCCACCCAAAACGATTAGGCTGATGGATTTGGTGGAAGGCTATTTCGGAAAGAGCTCGGTCATGGGCTGTAATCTCTCTGTACAACTGGATGATGTTACGGCTATGGTTTTTTTGGTCCTGATCGATCATTATCGGCGTGCTAGTTTTAAAGCTATGGCAGAAGAAAAAGAGTTTCTTTATACGGGAGCCAAACAGATTGATATCCAAGAAGGAATTGATGAGATCAAGGAAAATGTACAAAGTTTGGCCTATCAATTGTTTTTGCTTCGTGGAGGATACCCTCCCATATCAGGCACTGAAGTAGAAGAATCATTGCAAAAATGCCTTGCACTTGATCTTGTTTCGCAACAGGATGGGTACTATGTTCCCATCGGTGAGGCGATGCTGTTTGCTGGTAGCTTTTTGGTGCTGGAGAATTTTCTTTCCTTGGTTGTGGGTACCCAAAAAGATGAGGAGCTTTACCGTAGCCATGGACTCATCATACAGGCTGGTCCCATCGATTTGATCTATATGGAGAGCACACAAGAAGGTATCCTTTTGGAGTGCATATCCAGCAAAGAAGCGTCATCTTTATTGGCTGAGATTATTCATTTACCAGCTGATGTCATTTAATGAAAAGCGTGAAGTAAGGGCTGCGGATCAGTGCCTTTCACGTATGGCCGAGATGCTTTCTAATTGGTATCATGCCAACCACCGGGATTTGCCTTGGCGTCATACAAAAGACCCTTATGCGATTTGGATATCAGAAATCATGGCACAGCAGACCAGAATATCTGCCTTGCTACCTTACTATGAGAGGTTTATGATACGTTTTCCTGATATACGTTCCTTGGCTAAGGCTTCTATGGATGATGTTTTGCTGGTCTGGGCTGGACTTGGTTACTACAAACGGGCTCACAATTTGCATATGAGTGCTAAAAGAATGGTTGAGGAATATGCTGGAATCTTTCCTAGAGACGTGTCAGTATTGCAATCCTTCCCTGGAATAGGCGAATATACGGCAGGGGCGATAGCCAGTATCTGTTATGGGTTACCAACTGCGGCCGTGGATGGCAATGTCAAACGAGTCTATGCTCGATTGCTGGCTGTTGATGATGAAGTGAACTCCAAAAACATGCTTACGAAGTCCAAGCAGTTTGTTGCAAGTCTTATGCCCTATGCTGAACCTTCTGTGCTGACACAGTCATTGATGGAGTTGGGTGCGCTGGTTTGCTCGCCAAAGCGACCAAAGTGTCAGGTTTGTCCTTTTGAAAAGGATTGTAAGGCTCATGATACAGGACAAGAAGAGACATGGCCGGTTAAGTTAAAGAAACCTACACAGAAGACCAAGTACTGGACTGTCTTGGTGATCATCAATTCCACAGGTGATATTTTGCTCAGAAAGCGAAGCGAGACCTTGCTTCAAGGACTATACCAGTATGTACTCTGTGATGGAAAGTTATCCGACAATGAGGTCATGTCTACGCTGGAGACGTCAGGATTCACTGTGAACAGCATGAAACCACTCGGTAAAAGTCGTCATCTGTTCACGCATCTCATCTGGGAAATGGTTGGCTATGTATGTTATGTTGACCATGCAGAAGAACACAGCTTGTGTCCGGAGTATTCCTATTACTCAAGAGCACAATGGGAAGGATTGGCGTTTCCCACGGCTTTGGCTTATTATAATCGTCAAATATCTCAGTTTTTAGAATGATGTATGGCTTACATATGTGTAAAGCATATTCCCTTGATGGACAGACAAAAGGAAGAATCAATGGAACAAAGCAGTGGAGGAGAATGAACCGGTTTATCAAAAAAAGAAGGTCGTGGGTTTTGTTTTTTCTGGATAAAGCACGATAATACAAGGGTTATGACTATTTTGGATAAAATCAGAGTAACCTACTCTGATTTTATTGTTCTTAGGAAAATTCCCAATCACACATCGTTCTATAGGTGCCGTCTGGGCTCTCTTGGTCCTTTTGCTTGCAGATGCTGTTGGTCAGTTAATCCTTGGGTGGGTAAGCGTAGTTTGTTGTTTTTGCCTTGCTAGCTTTCTTTAGGCACATTGGCATAATGATGCAATTTGTAGTAATCTTAGACAACAGCTCATGGAAGAGCATTGCTTAGGGGAGGAAAATATGAACGTATTTACACCGTATGAAATTAAAAATTTAAAGCTGAAAAATAGGATTGTGTTTCCGCCAATGGATCTGTATTGTTCGAAAGGTGAGGGAGTTTTAAATGATGAGCATTATGTTCATTATGTCAGTAGGGCAGTCGGTGGCGTAGGACTTATCATTATGGAAGCCACTGCTGTCGTGCAAAATGGCAGAATCTCTGATCAATGTTTGGGCATCTGGGATGATTCCCACGTGGAAGGACTAAAGCGTGTTGTTGACGGAGTCAGAAATTACGGAGCAGCCATTGCCTTGCAATTGAATCATGCTGGAAGAAAATGTAGAGCGAATGGGGATGATTTGAATTACACGGTTGCTCCGAGCCCAATTTCTTTCGATGATACCTATAGAGTGCCAAAAGAAATCAGCAAGAAAGAGATTGATGAAGTGGTTGCTCATTTTAGGGAAGCTGCGAAACGAGCTGATCAGGCGGGATTCGATGCCATCGAAATTCATGGTGCCCATGGATATTTGATTAGTGAGTTTTTATCTCCTTTGAGTAACAAAAGAATGGATGAATACGGCGGAAATATAGACAATCGGGTGCGTCTCCTTCGGGAAGTATTGGAGGCTGTTCATGAGGTTTGGCCAAGTCATAAGGCTTTGCTCCTGAGATTATCCGCTACTGACCATCTTCCGGAAGGCATGACATTGGAGGAAACAGTTCAAGTGGTCAATAGGGTAAAGGATCTGGTGGATATTTTCCATATCAGTTCAGGCGGGGTTCAACAGGCATCCATTCACTTGTTCCCAGGGTACCAAATTGGTCTATCTGAAACAATCAAACATAGGTGTCAGGTGCCAACGATCGCAGTGGGGCTTATTAAGGATTTTGATGTTATAGAAGAAATTTTGGGCAATGAACGGGCTGATTTGGTGGCCATGGGGCGGGCGTTGTTCCGTAACCCATATGCGGTACTGCAGAAAGCTTTTGAAAAGGGTATTCCTATCGAGTATCCTGGTATTTACGAAGAAGCTTTTTTAGATAAGCTTCGTTAGAATAACAGGCTCATCAAATGATGGGCTTTTTTTATTTGGTTATTTATTTTGCTAAAATAATTTGCCAAAGGGTAAACTTCGTCTTACAATGTAAATGCGAATCATTCGCATTTAGTAAGGAAAAGGGGTAGTCCAACATGCAGATAGGAATTCGTAAAGATAAAGCGATGATCTTTATTAAATTTATTTTCTTGTTCATTTTGTTGATGAGCGTAATACTGGGATGTGCCCGAAATGAAACGGTTATTGACGATGACCGAATGGTAGTGGCGGTGAGCATTGTACCCCAAAAAGCCTTCGTAGAGGCAGTGGCAGGTGATCTTGTTGATGTGGTGGTGATGATTCCGCCGGGGAGCAATCCTAGCAATTATGAGCCTTCTCCTATGGAAATGGAGAAATTTAGTCAATCTAGCATATATTTTACCACAGGAGTAGCCACCGAAGAGTCGAACATTTTACCTTTTACTGAGGATTTATCTGCATTGCGCCTTGTTTCTCTGGAAAAAGAGGTTGCGAAAATCTACAAGGAATTGTATGTATCGCCAGGGAAGAGAGATCCCCATATTTGGCTTTCTCCTAAACGAGCAAGTATTATGGTTGACGTGATAGCGAGAGAGCTAAGCCTGTTGGATCCTGTTCATGAAAAGACATATCAGGAACGAGCCCGTGTCTATATGGATGAATTGGCTCTGTTGGACCGTGATATCAAGAGAGTCATGGAGAATGTCATGGCGAAAAAATTTATTGTATTTCATCCGGCTTATTCCTATTTGGCAGATGATTATGGCTTGGACATGTATGCGTTAGAACAAGATGGTAAGGAGGCTACATCCCGAAGATTGGAAGAAATGATTGATTTGGCCAAGGCAGAAAATATTCGAGTGATTTTTTATCAGGCTGAGATTTCCAGTAGACAGGCTGAATCCTTTGCAGAAGAAATTGATGGTCAGACGATGATGCTGGCGCCATTGGCGTATGATTATGTAGAAAACTATAGAGAGATGATTGGCTTGATGGCTGAGGTTATGCAATGATTTCTGTTGAACAATTGATGGAGAAAAAGAATAGCAACAAAGCATTGTCCGTTCAGGGACTGACCGTGCGGTATGGATCGATGGTAGCGCTACGTGACGTGGATCTTACGATTATGGAAGGCGAATATTTGGGAATTATCGGACCCAATGGTGGCGGTAAGACGACCTTTTTGAAGGCGCTACTTGGTTTGGTGCCTTTTGACAGTGGAAGCATTCGTATTTTCAACAAAAAACCTCGGGAAACAGGGAAACTAATCGGATATGTTCCTCAAGTGAGTTCTTTGGACAAGGCATTTCCCATCACGCTGTATCAGGTGGTCTTGACGGGTCGATTGGGGTCCAAATTGAGTTGGTTTCATCAATACAGCAAGGAAGATAGAATCAAAGCTGATGAGGCATTGGAACAGGTGGGGATAGAGAAACTCAAAGATCGACAAATCTCAGAATTATCCGGGGGAGAGTTTCAACGAATGTTGATTGCCAGGGCTCTTACAGTGGAGCCCAAACTTCTACTGCTTGATGAACCAACAGCCAGTGTGGATGCTCAGTCAAGAGAGAAGATATTTTCTCTTTTACATGATTTGAATGACAAAATGACCATTGTTTTGGTCACCCATGATCTTTTGGCTGTTTCATCGTATGTAAAAACTTTGGCTTGCATCAATGAGAAACTCATTTATCATGGGGGTAAAGAAATCGATGAACAGGTGGTAGAACATCTTTATGGATGCCCCATTGATTTGATCGCTCACGGTGTGCCGCACCGGGTGCTTAAGGAACATGAGGAGGGAATCTCATGATAGCAGCTTTGTTTGAATACCAGTTTCTTCAAAATGCAGTCTGGGCAAGTTTATTGGCTAGCATTGTCTGTGGTATCATGGGCGTCATCATTGTGGAGAAGAAATTGGTCATGATGAGTGGAGGCATTGCGCATACTTCTTACGGGGGTGTAGGTCTGGGTTACTTGTTGGGATTTGAACCCATTTTGGGCGCTTTTGTGATTTCCTTGCTGGCAGCATTGGGTATTGCTTATATCAAAAGGCACGGTGGGACCCATTCTGATGTAGTTATTGGACTGTTTTGGAGCATGGGCATGGCCTTGGGTATCTTGTTCATTGGACTGGCGCCTGGTTATCCACCCGATTTGACATCCTATTTGTTTGGTAATATTCTTTCGGTTACTCAGTCCGATTTGGTGTGGATGCTTTTATTGTCCGTGATTGTGATGGTTATCGTAATCTCTTTTTTCAGTTATTGGAAGTCATATCTCTTTGATGATGAATTTGCTACCATCGTGGGAATAAAGACTTCTTTTTTGGAATATCTTCTCTTTATTCTTATTGCTATGGCGGTTGTGGTATTGATCCGTGTCGTAGGAATTGTATTGGTCCTGGCTCTCTTTACAGCTCCCACTGCCGTTGCCTCCTTGGTCTCCAAGCAATTGAGCGAGCGTATGGTGTGGGCTACCTTCTTTGGGATTTTCTTTAGTTTGATGGGGCTGATGATATCTTACCAGCTTAATATATCATCTGGAGCGGCCATTGTTTTGGTGGCATCGTTGGTTTATTTGCTGGCTTATGTAGGGGTCGTCTTATCGAAAATGAAGTGTAGGGAGTGAGATCGTGTCCAAAAGAACAATGCAAAGGGACCAAATAGAACTCCATCAACGAGGCATGAAGAATACAAAGCAACGGAACATGGTTTACCATGTTCTTAAGCAGTCTGAGTCTCCTCTTACTGCAGATGATATTTTTAGTGAATTGCAGAGGCAGTCTTGTCATATTAGTTTATCGACGGTTTATCGAGTATTGGAGTTGTTTACAGACAGAGGTTTGATTATTAAGACGACACTGTTGCTACAAAATAAGGCTGTTTATGAATTTATCAATAAAGATCAAACACATTATTTGATCTGCATGCATTGCCATCGCAATATTCCTATTGAGTATTGTCCAGTACATGAGATAGAAGAGGATTTGGTCAGAAAAACGCAGTTCAAGATCATTGGGCATCGTTTGGATATTTATGGCTTTTGTCCTGAATGTCAAAAGAAGATGGATAAAGAATGACCAAATAGGCATAAAAAAGGTTGCACGCAAGTGCAACCTTTTTTTATTCGAAATATTTCAAATATTGAACAGATGGTTCGTAGTACTTGACCACCAAAACTGCATGATCGGTATGACAACAAATGGTTTGATTGATATTGGACAGGGTTGATTTTTTAAATCTCCGTGTGGTGTCTGCTAGGATGAGTAAATCCGTTTTTTGCGACCATTCCAGCAATGCATCGATGACGGAGAAACGTTCGTGGATGCTGTAACTGATGGAAATATCTTGTTCACTACTGCACATTTTCTGCATGGTTTCTTCCAATGGGCTAGGATGGTGGGTATCGCGCGCGCAATCTGGATGCATGATATGCACAAGATGTATATTTGCTCCTTTGTATCGTGCAATTTTTTTGGCCAAGGTGAAAGCATACAATACATCGTCCCCTTCTTTAAAGCCTAAGGTGATATGATGTAAGTCGCGCTTGATTGTTCCATGTAAAATGGCAACATTGGATTTGGATTTACTAAGAATATCATGGGTGACAGCACCCATGGGATAGCGAAAGCTTATTTTTTTGCGCCATCCCAATAAAATAAGCGAAGTATGATCGATATCTGCCTGCGCCAGTATCCCCCGGGCGATATCATGATCGAATACAGTGATAAAGTCGCATTTTTCTGGATAGGAAAAAGTATAAGTAGACATGGTTTTTTCAATTTGAATCTGTGCTTGAGGCTTGTTGTTTTCGAAATAGGCAACTGAGCTGATCAATTCGCTTTGATCTGGTACTTTCACGATGGTCAGCGCCGTAATATGATCGCCCAAAGCATCGGCGAGAGCCAAAAGATGTTTTTGATGGTTGGGATTGGCCAGTGGAACCAACACATGATTTTGGCAAATTACAGGTTCTTTTGTTTGAGAAATATCTTTGATAATGCCTGATATAGCATAATTGATTTTAATTTTATTGCGCCCTAGCAACTGATACCAGAAATAACCAGCCAGTATGACTGAACAAGCGAATAAAAAAGGGCCCAAACCGAGAGCAGGAAGCAGAGAAAGGGAGCCAACCATGCCGATGATTTGCGTGACAGGGAAGAACGGATCTTTAAAGGTTGGCTTGTAGGACTCATTTTTTTCAAGTCGAAAAACAAATACAGAGAAATTAATCAATACAAAGATGAGAATATTTAATGTAGAGCCAAGTTTGGCGAGATTCTCAACATTAAAAAAGAAAGGAAGAAGGAACATAATACCGCTGGTCAGTAAAATGGCTTTGCTGGGGGTGCCATATACGGGATGGACGGTGATGAGTTTTGCAGGCATGAGTTGGTCCCTGGCCATGGCAAACGGAAAGCGGGCTGAACTCATGATGGCGGCATTGGCCGTAGATATCGTTGCAAAAAAACCAGCAATGGTTATCATGACGATCCCCAAAGGACCAGCTATGATGCTGACTGCTTCCACCAAGGGTGTTGTTGATCCCTTTAGTGTATCTAGAGGTACCAGACCGTTGATAACCAGAATAACACCCAAGTAAAGTGCTATTACGGTGATGACGGAGAGCAAAAAGGCCCGCGGTATGTTTTTTCCTGGGTCTTTTACTTCTTCAGCTATGGCCGCCAATTGGGTTACACCTAGATAAGAAATAAAAATGATACCGGTGGTTTGCCATACGGAGGATAGACCATAGGGCATAAAAGGGAAAAGATAGGTCGTGTTCAAGCGTAATGCTCCTAAAACGACAAATCCAAATAAAATGGAAATCAGTACGGCTACAATGAAGTTTTGCAATCCACCACTGTTTTTAGCCCCACGGTAGTTGAGGATCATTAAAAAGATGCCTGCAGTGAGAGCAATCAGTAAGGTAGGAGCATGAAAGAGTATTTGAAAATACTCTGCTAGACCGACCAGGGCAAAAGATCCTTTGAAGATGAGGGATAACCAGGCACTGAGTCCAACAATGGTGCCAAACAGGGGACCTAGTGAACGACTGATAAAGTAGTAGCTTCCACCAGCCTGGGGCATACTTGTGGCCAGTTCCATGACAGAAAACATAGTAGCCAGTGTGAATAGACCACCAATAAGAAAGCTAAGTGATGCCGCAGGACCGGCTGTGGTGATCGCGATTCCAGGCAAAACAAAGATACCGGCGCCAATCATTGTACCTGTTCCAATTGCATAGACACTGAAGAAACCTAAGCTTTTTCCTAGCTTCGCCTGTGTATGATCCATCGATACCTCCTGATGCTGTAGTTATGAACATTATTTGCGCTTATCTAGCTCAATATAGCGTCTTCTTGGGGAAACACCCATATATCCGGGTCTGATAACCTTGCCATGGTGTTTGAGCTCTTCGATGCGATGAGCGCTCCACCCAACAATTCTGGCCATGGCAAAGATGGGGGTGAATAACTCAGGCGGTAAATTAAGCATTTGATATACAAATCCAGAATAAAAGTCCACATTGGCACTAACGCCTTTGTACATCCTTCGCTCACTGGAAATCACCTCAGGGGCAAGACGTTCGACCAAAGAATACAGTTGAAATTCTTCTGTCAAGCCTTTGCTGTCGGCCAGTTGTTTGGCTTGTTTTTTCAGTTGAAGAGCACGTGGATCGGATAGAGAATATACTGCGTGACCGATTCCATATATAAATCCTGTGCCATCAAAGGCTTCTTTGTTTAATATTTTCTTCAGGTATTGCCGGACCTCGTCTTCGTTTTGCCAATTCTTCACCTCTTTTTTCATGTCTGCAAACATGTTTGTCACCATCATGCTAGCACCACCATGCTTGATGCCCTTGAGTGATCCCAAGGATGCCGCTACAGAGGAATAGGTATCTGTTCCTGTCGAAGTAACCACGTGGGTGGTAAAGGATGAATTGTTGCCGCCACCATGTTCAGCATGCAGAACCAAGGATAAATCAAGCAATTTGGCTTCGAGCGCACTGAATTTTTTGTCGGGACGGAGCATGTGAAGGAAGTTTTCTGCTGTAGAATATTCTGGCACAGGACTGTGGATGATCATGCTTTGATTTTTGAAATAGTGAATATATGCCTGATAACCATAAGCTGCCAGTAGTGGTAATTGGGCAATGAGCTGAAGACTTTGTCTAAGTACATTGGGCAATGAGTTGTCTTCTGCGTCAGCATCATAACTGTACAGAGTCAAGATGCTTCTGGCCATAAGATTGATGATATTGTTGCTGGGTGCCTTCATCATTTGGTCTCGTACAAAGCCTTCCGGAAGACTTCGGTAGGAAGCTTGCAGGCTTTTGTATTGTTCAAGATCCGCTAAGGTAGGAAGTTCGCCAAAGAGTAGCAAAAAACAGGTTTCTTCAAAACCATGTCGATTCTCTTTTAAAAAGGCGTTTACGATTTCATCGATATCAATACCTCGGTAAAAAAGTTTGCCGGGAACGGGAATGTATTCGTTTTCATCAAGCATGTAAGATGACAGTTTGCTGATTTCAGTCAGCCCAGCCATAACACCTTGTCCACTGATATCCCGTAAACCTCGTTTGACTCCGTATTTGGAATAAAGAGCAGAATTGATGCTGGGCAGATTGTTGATCCGATTCTCAAAATCCCTTAGGATCTCGTTTTCATTTGGGTGGATGGTATTTTGATGTTCTGTCATAGTTTTCTCCTTTTTTACCAAGGATTGGTATCAGTCCTGATGGTTTTTTCTCTTGGCGATTTTTTGTCATGTGATTACGGAATGTTCCGTTTATTATAGCATTCTTTTATTATCTTTACTATCTGGCATGCGCTTTACGAGGTGGAAGACAAAGAAAAGAAACAGAGGAGGATGGTGCATAAACGAGTGAATTTAAGGGAAAAATAGCGCAAGATAACAAGAGGATATTGGATAGAATTGTATGCCTAATAAAGTTGTTAAAAAAGTGAAGTTGATGCTCAAAATTCCCTTTGGTTATGTCAGCAGTGAAAGTAGCTGAAGGAAGGTTTGGTGGGGGAGTAATATTGATTTTATGCTCTTCTTGGTATGTTCAGGAATATATTTATGTAGAAAAATAATAGAGCCCTTTCGTGTTTCACGATGGAAGGACTCTGCTTGGTGGTGCCGAAGGCAGGACTCGAACCTGTACGAACATAGTGTTCACTAGAACCTGAATCTAGCGCGTCTGCCAATTCCGCCACTCCGGCTTACTGCATTATACTAGCATATCAGAGTCTCTCTGGCAATAACTTTTTCGTCATGATACAGGGGTAAAAGATGACTTTTGCACGCCAACAAATCGATCCAGTCTCTTTTATTTGGCCAATAGACATAAGGATTTGAGATGAATGAGAAGGTTTTTGGGTTCGTTTGCTTCTGATATATAAGAGTGTAAAATATAACCAATCAAAATGAAATTTCCTTTTGATAGAATTCTGTCATGTCACATGCATTGATGGACGCAATGGATTATTTTTTGTATGATGAAGGTGAGGCAAAGCTCTTTTTTTCTAGAAGGTTTCCCCCATCATTTTTGGTCGTTTGTTTGCTGGTGGCAAAATAAGTCCGGTTAGGATGCTTGGAGAAATAGAAATCATGAAAAATACGAGAGAAAGTTGGTAAAAGATGGTGCGTAATGATGTTGTAGAGATCAAAAATATGCAGTTTTGGGGTAAACATGGTTATTTTGAAGAAGAATTGATACGGGGACAGAAATTTTACGTGGATATCGAGGCTAGCTATGATATGTTGGCCATGTGCAAAACCGATCAGCTGGAAAAGGGTGTCAGTTACCTTGAACTATACAACGTTGCAAAAATGGTGGTAGAAGGTGAACAACACAAGCTTTTGCAGCGAGTAGTCTACCGTATTATTGAACAATCCTATGCGCGCTTTGCTATGTTGGATTGGATCAAGGTAACCGTAAAAAAACCTTTTGTTCCTGTAGAAGGAATTGTAGATTTCATTGCTGTAACGATTGAAAAGAATGCTGAGGAATTCAGTAGAGAAAACATGTAAGACATAGGGCCAGGTAGAGGAATGAAGGTAGGAGAATCTGAATGAAAAAATTAGGAAATCAACATACCGTTTCTATGATGGCTTGTGATAATGAGATGGCCATATGGATTGATCCAGGTGAAATGCTGGAAATTGAAACTCAAAACTGGTTTGCTTCACAGCGGAATTATGCTCAAGAATTGGCGGATGCAGTTCATGGTATCGATATCAATCCATCCACAGGTCCAGTGGGCGTAAGAGGCGCAGAAAAAGGTGATATTTTACAAGTGGATATCCTTGATATTCAACTGATGGATCAAGGAATCATGTTCACCTTTCCTGGAAGTGGCATCCTAGGTTCTGAAATGACAGAAATTAAAAACACAGTGATTGAAATGAGAGATGGATATGCTCATTTTAATGCTCATATTCGTATACCACTAAAACCAATGATTGGGGTGATTGGAACGAGTCCTGTTGAAAGTGTTCCCTGTTTTCTACCCGGGCAGCATGGTGGAAATATGGACAATCAGCATGTTGGTGCAGGAAGTTCAATATACCTGCCCGTTTATACGTCTGGAGGGGGTTTGTCATTGGGTGATCTTCATGGGGTTATGGGTGATGGTGAGATTTCTGAATGGGGATTGGAAACATCGGGTAAAGTTCTGATAAAAACACATATCATCAAGCAAAAAGACCTGACATGGCCTGTTTTAGAAACCAAGAAGGATATTTATTTTGTTGTATCCATGGAAACAATAGATTCCGCCATACAGGAGGCTGTTCGCTATTTGGTTCAAATCCTTCAGCAGGCAGACGGACTCAGTAAAGAAGAGGCTGTTTCTTTGGTTAGTTTGATAGGACATGTAGAAATATGCCAAGTTGTGAATCCCATCAAAACAATTCGATTGCGTGTGAGCAAGGAGGTCATAGGTATAACATTGCTAGAAGCGATTTTGGCATGATGCTAGAGACAGACGATACTTTTATTTACCAGCAAGCATGCCAGAAAGGATTCATTGGAGACCATTACCAAAGGAAGTGATAATATGATTGTTCATAAAAGAGTGATTTTTATTGCCTGTGGGGGCCTGTTGGCCATCTTGCTGCTGGGACTAGCTTTTCATGAATTATACAAAAGTACAGGCATTACTCTATTGGCATTGATTAGTCCAGTCAATGAGAGTAAATGGGAACATTGGAAAATGGCTTGTTATCCTATGCTGATCATCAGTACCATAGAATATCATTTTGTAAAGAAGGATATGGCCAATTACATATTTGCCTTGGCTATGGGGATTGTGACATTTGAACTGGTGACCTTTGGATTGATTGAGTTCTACGATTCGTTTCTTGGTCAGGCCCATTTGATTGTACATGTGACTACATTTTTATTGGGGGGTATTACGGGGCAGATTGTCCGTTACACGGTGATGTTATCGACCAAACCCAACCGACTCTGGTTCATTATGGGGATCTTGATTTTGATGGTGCAGGTATTTGCGTTTTCCTTGTTTACATGGTATCCCCCTCGAGTGGATTATTTTCAAGATTCAATCACCAAGACATACGGAATAAATGCGTATTTGTGCTGGAAAGCAACCAACAGGTGAAAATCATGAGGTGAAAAGATGCATATCATAAACGAGGATACGAGCGTTATGGAAAGGAAACTCTACGGTGGCATTATGGGGTTATGTGTCGCTGATGCGATGGGTGTTCCTGTGGAATTCTATCAACGGGAAACATTGAAACAAAATCCCGTGGTCGATATGCGATCGTTTGGTACCTACAACCAGCCTGCAGGGACGTGGTCGGATGATACCAGTTTGACACTATGTCTTTTGGATAGTTTATCCCGTGGATTGGATCTCTATGACATCATGGACCGCTTTCAAAACTGGATTGACAGGGGAGAATACACTCCGTATGGTGAGGTGTTTGATGTCGGTGCGGGGACGCGTAAAGCGTTGGATAGATATGCTTTGGGTATCCCGCCACGATTGTGCGGCGGTATGGATGAACGCGACAATGGGAATGGATCACTGATGAGAATTTTGCCGCTGCTTTTTTATCTCCGGCAAAGGTTTGGGTCTATGTTCCATACCCTGGATATGGCTTATGCGGTCATTCATGATGTGTCTTCGCTAACGCATGCACACAAGCGAAGCCAAATGGCTTGTGGAATTTACCTTGTGATAGCCAATTTTATCATGGATGGAAAAGATATAGTGCAAGCTGTGCAGCAAGGTATGGATCAGGCTATGCTTTATTATAAAGCAAAAACCGAGTTTACAGATGAAACAATACAGTATGCCAGACTGGAACAGTCTGATTTTTCAGGATTTATGGAAGCAGAGATACGCAGCACCGGTTATGTAGTGGATACATTGGAAGCATCGATTTGGTGCTTGCTGACTACACACAGTTACCAAGAATGCATTTTAAAGGCAGTTAATTTGGGTGATGATACAGATACGGTTGCCTCGGTAGCGGGAGGATTGGCGGGATTGTATTACGGATATCAATCGATACCGATTGCCTGGTTGGACACCCTTGCCCGGCGTGAATTCGTGGAAGAGCTGTGTGAAAAGTTTTACAGGCAAGAGATATGATGGGACTTTGACATTGCTGGTTGCACGAATGATAGTGAAGGAGGTCATCATGAAAGAAACGGCAGCATTTTTTGATATTGACGGTACGTTGTATCGTGAAGGACTCATTACTGAAATGTTCAAGAAGCTTATTCGTTATGAAATTATCGATCCTGAACGTTGGTACAAAGAAGTGAAACCAGATTATGACCGGTGGGATAAGAGAAGGGGTAATTATGACGATTATCTTTTGCGAATGGCCACGATTTATGTGGAAGCGATCAAAGGCTTGCATCAAACGCATATTGATTTTATAGCCAAAAAAATTATTGAGCAAAAAGGTGATCGGGTTTATACCTATACCAGAGATCAAATTGAGTTTCATCGTAATCAAAGACATCGATTGATCATCGTATCGGGCAGTCCTCAGGAATTGGTAAGAGAGATGGCTAAAAAGCATGGTTTTGATGATTATATCGGTTCTCATTATGTTATAGAAAAATCCTTGTACACAGGAGATGTTTTACCCATGTGGGATAGTCATAACAAGGAAAAAGCCATTTATGATTTGGTGGAACGTTATCATATTGATTTGGATGCCAGTTTTGCCTATGGAGATACGATGGGGGATTACAGTATGCTGAAGATGGTGGGTCATCCCACGATTGTCAATGCTACCCGGGAAGTTTATACAAAAATAGCGGCAGATCAAGAGTTGAGCAATCGCATCAATGTAATTGTAGAGCGAAAGGATATGATTTACAGACTGACACCCGCATATATTGAAGTTCTTTAGGTTTGGTGGGGATCGTTTTGTTCATTGATGAGGAATTGGGCATCAGGATTAAAAAAAGTGCGATAACCAGTATGGACGAACAAAAGTACGCTGAAGGATACACTGCCCAAGATGCCAAACATAATGGCCAATTGGTATTTGATAGCCAACAAAGGCGAAGTGCCTGATAAGATTTGTCCTGTCATCATACCGGGAAGAAAAATGATGCCCATGCCTACCATGGAATTGATGGTGGGCATAATGGAAGAGTCAAAGGCATGATCCAAGATTTCTTTGCAAGCCTTTTGAGGAGTGGCTCCCAGCATCAATGCAGTCTCAATGGACAGTCGTTTGCTGAGCATGCCTTCTGTGAGTCGTGAAACACCCAAGGAAATGCCTGTCATGGAATTGCCAATAAGCATGCCTGCCAGAGGAATAAAATAGCGGGGATCATACCACGGCTTAATTTGGATGATAACCAGCATAAAAAAGAAAAGGCTTGTGAGGGTTCCCAAAGCGATGGACAAGGAAATCACTTTTTTTAGTGCTGCAGAAAGCGTGGATTTGGTTCTTTTGATAACAGTCTGGATGGCGAAAAATTCCATGAGAAAAACGACAGCCAAGGTGGCCAATGGATGCATATTATCAAATAGTAGTACCAGCACATAACCTGTCAAGATGAGTTGTAAGGTCATACGCAAACTGGCCATGAGGATTTCTTTTTCCCGAGAAATTCTTTTTTTATATAAAATCAAGATAAGAATAACCAGATAGGTCAATGACAATGCTACTTGTGTAGTGCTTAAGTATAAGACATCATTCATATTGGACTCCTTTTAAACCCTGATCAGTGACTGCTTGAAATCGTTCCATCGACCATGTGGATGACATGGGTTGAGAATTGCTCGGCAAGTTTTTGGGAGTGCGTTACCATGATCAAGGATCGTTGATGTTGTTTGGTGTAGGCTGTCATCATGCCAATTAAAGCTGTCTCGGTGGCGTTGTCCAGTGCCGAGGAAGGTTCATCGAGTAAAAAAACATCAGGGTCCATGAGAAGGATTCTGGCCAAGCTGAGCCGCTGTTGTTCACCGCCGGAAAGGAGATAGGCATTTTTTTCAAGATGTATGTTTAGCGAGACCTGTTCTAAGATGGTGAGCAGATAAGAATCATCAGGCATGGTCCTATCTGAAAACGCTAGACCCGCGAGCAAGTTATCTCGGATACTTTGTCCGAAAAGGATGGGTTGTTGTCCAAGCATGACCACTTTTCTGCGTAGCGCAACCGAAGGATATTGCGATAGAGATTGCCCATGGTAAAGGATATCTCCTTCAGCGGGAGAAATCATTTTGTTGAGCAACTTGAGCAGTGTGGATTTTCCACTGCCGCTTTTGCCAAGAATACAGACGGATTCTTGTTGTGGAATATGCAATGATGGGATATTCAAAATGGATTTGTATTTTACTTTATGAAATTCGTACACAGTATCATCCTTCCTTGGGAAATAAGCTGGTTTGATTAGAGCGGCAGATTAAAAAGCAGTTCTGTAAACAATATGATATACTATGAGTAGAAGAAAGAAAAGAGGTGACAAGTATGGATAAACGAATTGCAGTACTCATTGATGCCGATAATGTTTCAGAAAAATACATGAAATATATTTTCGATGAAATCTCCAATCATGGAGCGCCTACATACAAAAGAATCTATGGGGATTGGACCAAGCCTCAATTGGGGTCATGGAAAAAGCTGCTATTGGACAATTCTATTACACCTATTCAGCAATATAGCTACACCAGTGGCAAGAATGCTACGGATGCTGCATTGATTATTGATGCCATGGATATTTTGTATTCAGGCAATGTGGAAGGTTTTTGTATTGTATCAAGTGACAGTGACTTTACCAGGCTGGCTACTCGTTTAAGAGAAGCGGGTATGGTTGTGATTGGCATGGGTGAAAAGAAGACGCCGAAACCGTTCATTGCGGCTTGTGAAAAGTTTAAATACTTGGAAGTATTGGCTTCCATGGGCAAAGAAACAGAAATAGCATTGGAACCGGAGCAGGAAAAGGAAGAAAGCAAAAAAACACCAGTATCAAAGACCAATGGCATGTTGGGACGGAAAAAGTTGATTGAAGTAATTCGTAGTATTGTGACGGAGATATCGGATGAAGATGGGTGGGCCTTTTTGGCAGATGTAGGAAATATTTTAAGCAAGCGATATCCTGATTTTGATACTAGAAATTATGGGCACGCCAAACTGACTCCTATGGTTATTTCACTAAAAGCGTTTGAAATCAGTTCCAGAAAGACGACCAATCCCAATATTACACATAAATTTATCAAGAATCGATAAGGATCAAGTAATGCAGAAAGAGAGAAAAAAAATTTTACTGGCGCCAGACAGTTTCAAAGGGTCATTGGAAGCATCTGAAGTGGTGGTCGCCATGGAGCAAGGCATCCGCAGAGTAATGCCGGATGCTTCTTTGTTGTATGGGCCTCTTTCTGATGGCGGAGAGGGTTGGCTTGCCAACCTGATGACGGTACTTCCAGGATCATTGATTGAAAAAGAGGTGCACGGACCGGACGGCAATGTGGTAAAGGCCAAATATGGATTGCTTCAAGATGGTATTGCGATTGTGGAATTGGCTCAGGCTTCTGGTTTGTCCTTATCATCGAAACGCAACCCCATGTTAAGCAACACCCTGGGTACAGGAGAGTTGATACGAGATGCTTTGGACCGGGGTGCCAGAAAAGTAATTCTGGGAATTGGTGGTAGTGCCACCAATGATGCTGGCATTGGATTGGCCAGCGCTTTGGGTGTTGCTTTTTTAAATGCCAAAGGAGAGTCGATTGAATTAAATGCTCGAGGTTTGGCTGCATTAGAGGAAATCAAATTGACGGATTCGTACAATCGATGCCGAGATATAGAATTTTTAGTGGCTTGTGATGTTCAAAACCCTCTAATCGGTCCTGATGGCGCTTCTTTTACCTATGCACCGCAAAAAGGGGCCGATTTCCAGATGGTGCTTCAACTGGATGCGCACCTTAGACATTTTGCAAACAAAGTAGAATCTTTGCTGGGGGAAAAAATTGCTGATGTTCCAGGTGCAGGAGCTGCAGGAGGAGTAGGTGGGGGGATGATGGCTCTTTTGGGTGCCAAGCTTGTCTCGGGTATTGATCTTTATTTTGAACTGATTGGTTTGGATGATTCCCTCAATGAAGCAAGTCTTGTTCTTTCGGGAGAAGGGCGTATTGATGAACAGACGATTCAAGGGAAAGCTTTATTGGGACTGGCCAGACGAGCCAAGATCAAAAACGTCCCGATGATTGCTCTTTGTGGTTCTTACACTGGTGATTTGGGCGTGCTGTACCAAGAAGGAATGGGTGCCATTTATGCTATAAATCATGGACAAGAGGATTGGGAGCAAGCTCGCTTATTTGTTCGGCAGAATATTGCGGATTCGACGGAACAAATTATCAGGACACTACAGCTGGAGGTTACAATTTAGATGAAATTATTGCCCATTCTTGTATCGGTTCCGCATGGGGGAACCAAAGTCCCCGATATGCTGCAAGAGCGTATCAATTTGACACCATTGGAAATATTGATTGATAGTGATGCGAGAACACGAGAAATTTTTGCTTTTAAGGATAGGGTGAAGGCCTATGTTGACACGGACATTTCTCGTTGTGTGGTCGATGTTAATCGTGATGTTTTTACTGATGCAAGTAATGTTTTCAAGCAACATTCTCAAAACAAAAAAGAAGTTTGGAAGACACACAGTGCTCCCAATGAGCTGGAACGAGAGGCGCTTTTGGAGCGTTATTATCGTCCTTATCACCAGTGTATGCGTGATTTATTACAGGAGAATGAGATTCAGCTTGCGATTGATGCACATGCTATGATTCCTCAGAAAAAAATGCTTAATTCATTGGTTCGTCAACGCAGACCGTTGTTTTGTATCAGCAATAGGGGATCCAAAGATTCGCGTTTCCCAGAACAAAATATTACGGCTTCATTTGCATTGATGAAGCGATTGAAACGAAAATTGGAAGAGGAATTTTCTGATATGCTTCTTTTTGATATTGAGCATGTGGTCACGATCAATGATCCGTTTCGAGGGGGTTATATCACGGCATATCATGGTAAAAGGCCAGATGTTCCTTTTGTGCAAATTGAAATCAATAGAGCGCTTTATCTTCCTCCAGAAAAGGATATTCGGTTGGAACAAACAGCCCAGGAAATAAAACAGATCCACTTGGTACGTGAAAAGTTATGGCGTGCTTTGGAAAAAACAGTGATGGATGTGAAGAAATAAATGCTGAAAAATCCCCATGAGGGGATTTTTCAGCATTTATTACAGCTTATAGAGAAGCCAACGGTTTTCATCGAGCAGATATTTTAGTTCATAGCGAAACTCTCGATTTTCCATGATACTTTGACAACGGTAGATGAGACTACGGTTCCCCGCAATTTTTTGTGGCAGAATTTCTACGATTCGGTCAATTTTGATTGTGACATAGGAAGCATCATCGGAAAGAAATCGAAATTTTAAAGGTTGGGGGTGTTCTTTTTCCTTGAACCATATGATGGCTTGGATAGGTTTGGAAATAATTTTCATCATTACCTCAATGGTGTTTGTGAATCAAGGAATTATTTTAGAGAATACTGGACATCATGAGATAATCCTCGTCATGGACACCGCCTTGCAGTGGCTCCATGCCACTGTTCACAAAACAACTGCGGAATATGCTTTTTTCGCCGTAGCGATTTCTTAGTTTATCGATGGTTCGTTCTAGTGTACGTTGCTTTGCTCGGTCTTTGGGGTCTAGAAAAGAAATTTGATAAAAGTCATTGTGGATTAGCTCGGACACATGAATGCCAAGATGGCGCAGGGGTTCTTTCAAGTCCATTTCATCCAGGAGAGTTTTGGCATTGCGAAAAATTTCTTGCGTTTCATCCGTGGCAGAAAACAATTTTTTTTGGTGCATAGCATAAGCAAATTGCGAGGTCTTGATGTGAACAGAAACGACCTGGGCCAATCCTTCACTGCGGCGAAGACGCATGCCTACTCGCTCACAAAGTGCCAAAAGTATTAGATGTGAATCGGATTTTTCGGTTATATCATACGGAATGGTCGTAGAATTTCCTATGCTTTTTTGTAAAAGAGTCTGTTTGGGCTCAATGACAGAATCATCAATACCATTGGCATAGAGATGAATTTTAAGCCCATGACTTTTGAAGATAGTTTGCAGAAAATCAGGTTTGGTTTGGGCCAGATCTTTGATGGTACGGATATTGAATTTATAAAGCTTTTTTTGGGTGGCTCTACCTACCATAAACAGGTCTTCAACTGGCAGTGGCCACATTTTTTCTTTTATTTCATCGGGGAATAACGTATGCAGCTGATTTGGTTTTTGCAATTCGGAAGCCATTTTGGCCAGAAGCTTGTTATTGGATAAACCGACATTGACGGTGAATCCTAGTTCATGAAAGATTCGTTCTTTGATATCCCGTCCCATTCTTATGGCGTCTTTTCGTGTATGTGAGGAAGATGGCCAATCGAGAAAGCACTCATCTACGGAAAAACGTTGCACATGGGAAGAATACTCACAGAGAAGAAGATAGAGACTATCGCTACATCGCATATATAAATCATAATCAGGAGAAACAACGACGAGAGCAGGATATTTTTGTTTGGCTTCATAAAGGGTGTCTCCTGTTTGAATCCCATAATGTTTGGCCGGAATTGATTTGGCCAGAATGATGCCACGTCTCTTTGTGGGGTCTCCACCTACAACGGAGGGTATATTCCTTAAATCAACAGGATGACCTTGTTCTAGTAAAAAAGAAGCGGTCCAGCTAAGATAAGCGCTATTGACATCGACATGAAAAATAAACATACATCCCTCCTTGTGCAAGTATTGTAACACGAACATATGTTCTGTTCAAGAAAAAATAAAGGGTTCAGCAACTAGAAATAGAACTAGAATATTTATAAGGATAAGATAGTTAGGACAAGGAGGAGAGAAAGCGATGGGCAAAATTTTAAGAGGATATTTTGTTCCTCATCCACCAATCATTATTCCTGAAGTAGGTGGTCCTACAAGGCATAGAGTGGATAAAACCATTGGAGCGATGCAACGTATGGCCAAAGAAGTGGCAACATTATCTCCCAGCACTTTGGTGATCACAACACCCCATGGACAGAGTTTTCGCGACTTCATTTATCTTCCGGATCAAGAACATTTAGAAGGGGATTTTGCTTCATTTGGAGCAGAAAGTATGCACTTTTCTCTTCAGAATAATATGACTCTTTTGTATGATGTACAGCGGGTTTGCGAGGTGGAGGGCTTGTTTGCTGGTATATTGACGGAGGATGAAAAAAAACATTACGCCATCCAACCCACTCTGGATCATGGCGCTTTGGTTCCGTTGTATTTCATTTTGCAAGCGATGGAACCTATACCGATTTTGTACTTGCCAATGCCGTATCAAGAAATTGATCAAATGATTAAGTTTGGCCAGGTATTAAAAAAGGTGATCGATGCTTCTGATGAGCAGGTGGTTTTTATTGCCAGCGGAGATTTGTCACATTGTCTGAATGAATCTGCCCCGGCGGGTTATCATCCACAAGGGAAACATTATGACCAGAAGATTTATCAATTTGTGGAAACGCTGGATGAAAATATTTTGCGTTCTATTGGCATCGCAGAGATGCATGATGCTGCAGAGTGTGGTACGAGATCTCTGGCCACCATGTGGGGGGCATTAAAAGAAAAGGATATGGAGAGTGAAATTTATTCTTATGAAGGTACCTTCGGTGTAGGGTATCTGGTAGCACGTATTCAAAGCAAGGAAGGAGTGCTTGACTGTGAATGAAAAAAAGCAGTTTGTTTTGCGTCTTGCCCGTGAAGCGGTGCACATGTATGCGAAAGAAAATAAGGTATTGCTTTTGCCTGCATGGGTGCCAGATTTCTTGTTGCAAGAAAAGGCAGGTGTGTTCGTTAGCATCAAAAAAGATAACCAATTGCGTGGTTGTATTGGAACATTGCGGGCTACTCGTGAAAACTTAGCGCTGGAAATCATCGATATGGCGATAGAAGCTTCTAGCAAAGATCCGAGATTTTCCAGAATTCATGCTGATGAGTTGGCATCCTTGCATTATTCTGTGGATGTATTGGGTGAACCTGAAGCCATAGAAGACCAATCGTTTTTGGATTCACAACGCTATGGGATTATTGTTTCTTCAGGATTTAGAAGAGGTGTTTTGTTGCCAAACTTAGAGGGTGTGGATAGTGTGGAGCAACAAGTGAGCATCGCCTTGCAAAAAGCAGGCATACATCCGCAAGATGATTATCAATTGGAACGTTTTGAAGTGATTCGGTATAGCGAAATGGAAGAAGATGGATCATCATGAAGCAAGCCATGTATTATGAGTCGTTGGAGGATGAGAGTGTTTTGTGTGTTTTGTGCCCACATCAATGTAGGATTGCAAAAAATCAGTGGGGAAGGTGTGGCGTTAGGCAAAACCAAGATGGTATGTTGGTGACATGGAATTATGAAAAATTGGTTAGTCTTTCGCTGGATCCTATCGAAAAAAAACCACTGAGGCGATACAAACCAGGAAGTTGGATTCTTTCTGCAGGAACATTTGGTTGTAATATGGTATGTCCATTTTGTCAGAATTATACCATTGCCCGGGCAAAACCAGATGAGCTTCCCTTTACTACCATGACGGCAGAAAATTTGGTTTCTTATGCAGAAAAAAGTGCACTTGAGGATGGAAATATTGGTTTGGCTTTTACCTACAATGAGCCGACTGTGTGGTATGAGTATGTTCTGGAAACGGCCAGACTTGCGAAAAAGGCGGGTTTGGATGTGGTATTGGTTAGCAATGGGCTTATTGCAGAAGAACCATTGCAAAATCTTTTACCCTACATAGATGCTATGAATATTGATTTGAAATCATTTCAGGAGTCTGTCTATAAGCAAACGCTTCAGGGAGATTTGGCTACAGTCTTGCGAAGCATAGAGCAAGTCCAGAAGAAGGTTCATCTAGAGGTAACGACGCTCATCGTTCCCGGTATGAATGATGGAGAAGAAGAGATTGAAGCTATCGCTGGATTTTTGTCGAATATTTCTCCAGATATTCCTTTGCATATTTCTCGCTTTTTCCCGCATTATCTCATGCAGAATGTTCCAGCTACTGAGATTGGAGTCATTTTTAAAGCAGTGGAAATTGCCAAGAAGCATTTGCGGTATGTATATTCCGGCAATGTATCTTAATTGTAGAGCCTGGCATTGGTTCATGTTTTTTGGTAGCCATGGAACATCAGGGTATGCATAACGTCTACAGGATACAGAGCGTAGTGACACAGGAGGAGCGGACACGAGGTAAGGAAATCGAATGATGCTATTTGTGGGGAGGTAAATGGATAATCAATCCAGCAGGAGGTGGAATCATGAGGAGAATATTGTTGTGTTTGCTAGTCGCCATGCTGATCATTGCCGTAGGTGCTGCGTCAACAAAGGACATCCAGGTGGAGCTGGATGGTACAGCGATTGAATTTGATGTGCAGCCGATCCTGAAGGATGGCAGAGTTTTGGTTCCGTTTCGTAAAATATTTGAAGAATTGGGGCTACGGGTGGATTGGAACAATGAGTTAAAAATCGCCTCTGCTTATACGGTGGGTGATACACTTTCCATCAAGCTGGGTAGTGACTTTGCCAGTATCAATGGTGAGATGATCGAGCTGGACGTCCCAGCTGGTATTCGTGACGGACATATGTTGGTTCCACTACGATTCATTTCTGAATCCTTCCAAAATCAGGTAAATTGGGATGCCGCTGCTAGGATGGTTCGAATTGAATCAGGAGAGGGACCCATCAACAGTCAAGAGGCACTGCCTGTTGTAGGTAGTTATGAAAAGTTGATGTCCATATGGGAATATGCAAGCAAAGACAAGTCCAATACTTTCTTCAAGACTGATCTCGGTATGGATATGCCTGTAGAGGCACCAACTTCTGCAGAAACCAATGGTTCATCCGAATTGACCGATTATTCGGGGACCAATGTACAGGTCGGTGGTGTTGACGAAGCGGATATTGTGAAAACGGATGGTGAGTACTTATACCATATCAGAGAAGGAAGCCATCAGATTGCCATCTCAGAAGTGGACGGAGATGATATCGCGTTACGCAGTACGTTGGAATGGGATGAGGGTTTCGATGCCAGAGAAATGTACTATGTCAATGATATGCTGGTGGTGATCGGCACGACCAACATGCCGTACTTTCATTTTGCTGATCCGGTCGTGATGCCAGAGAGTGCCATGATGCCCTATGGCGGTTCTTCCCTTAAGGTTATTATCTATGATTTGGAAGACAGAATGAATCCTCGAGAAGAGAGGACCATCGAGCTGAAAGGTACCTATGTTGCTTCGCGATTGGTTGGCGAAGATTTCTATTTGGTTGCCAATCAGTATTTTTATCCAAGTTTTTACACAGAGTCGGAGGATCTGAAACCTCTCATTTATGATAGCAATGAGGGCGGGGGACGTACGATTGGATATGATGAGATTCGGTATTTTCCTGGTAGCGTCGAGAACAATTTCCTTATTACCTTGGGTTTGGATTTAAGTTTACCGGATGATGAAGTGGATGTAGACGTATATCTTGGTTCTGGACAGAACATTTATGTCTCTCATCAGAATATGTATGTGGCATCTACCAGTTACGATTATCGTATTGACTTTGAAAAGGAAGGCACAGACGAATTCTTTTATCCAGTTTATGATGTAAGTACGAACATATTCAAGTTTACACTTGATGGAGGGAATATATCTTATGATCACAAAGGCAAAGTTCCCGGAACGATTTTAAACCAATTCTCTATGGATGAGTATATGAACGATTTTCGTATCGCTACCACCACAGGAGATTCTTGGCGTATGGATGAAGGCACATCAAAGAACAACGTATTTGTTTTGGACGAAAATATGGAGATCCTTGGTCGGTTAGAAGGTCTGGCCCCGACAGAACGGATTTATGCCGTGCGTTTTATGGGTAATAGGGCCTATATGGTAACATTCCGTCAGGTGGATCCCTTTTATGCCATTGATTTGTCTGATAACAAGAATCCCGCTGTTCTGGGTTATCTGAAAATACCTGGATTCAGTGATTACCTGCATCCGTATGATGAAAACCATATCATTGGATTCGGTAAGGAGACAGAAGAGACCAAGTTCGGGATTACTATGGCTGGAATGAAGATTGGTTTATTTGATGTTACGGATGTTGAAAATCCCATTGAGGAGGACAAAGTGATTATTGGCGCTGAGGGCACCTATTCGGAATTATTGGATAACCATAAGGCACTTTTGTTTTCTAAGGAGAAATCGTTGCTGGCTTTTCCCATCACTGTCATGGAGAAGGATTTAGACAACTGGTCTAGATTTGCATTCCAAGGGGTCTATGTTTACAGTATTGACCCGCTTCAGGGATTTGAGCTTCGAGGCAAGATTACACATTTAAGTAGCTTGGATTACAGCATGGCGGGAGATTATTGGTACAACAGTGATAAAAATATCCGAAGGATTGTGTTTATCGATGATTATTTTTATACCTTGTCGGATTATCAAGTTCAGGCCCATGATATAGATGATGTATCCTTGCAAGGAATGATGAAGTACTAATAATTAAGTTCCTGTATTATGCTGAAGAAGCGGTGCTCCTGCACCGCTTCATTATGGTTGAAGCAACTTTTTGTGGAATAGAAAACAGGGAATGCCATAATATGCACTATTTTTCACAAATGAGTTCAATTCTCTTGAAAGTTGAGAGATACTATGGTATGATGCGCTAGAGAAAAAATTCACATATAACAAAAGGAATAGGTAGAATATGGCAATTAAATTGGGTATAGACTTGTTATCTCCTTGTGAAATCACAAAAAAGGCTGATGCAGTAGGGGAGAAAAAAGGAAAAGAACGTGGCATGGTACTGCTGGTATTGGCCATTTTGGCTGGGATATTCATAGGATTGGCTTCGGAATTTAGTATCATGGCAACCTATGATACAGGATTGCGCGATAGTTTGACCAAACTGATTGGAGGATTCGTCTTTTCTTTGGGGTTGGTATTGGTACTGATTGCCGGGGCAGAGCTATTCACAGGCAATACTTTGCTGGTTATTTCATGCTTGACTGGAAAAATTACATTGAAACAGCTTTTGCGAAACTGGTCCATCGTGTATGTTGGTAATTTTATTGGATCCATTATCTTGATTTTTTTGGTATATTTTGCTCAGCCTTGGGCTGGGGGGAAAGACATGTTTGCCTACCACGCCATCAATATTGCCGCGGCAAAGGTAAATATGAGTGTGGTCACCGTTTTTTTTCGTGGCATTCTCGCCAATATGTTGGTTGTTTTGGCAGTGTGGCTTAGTTACAGTGGCAGGACGCTGATTGATAAAATTGTTGCGGTTCTATTCCCGATTACTGCGTTTGTCTCATCTGGATTTGAACATTCTATCGCCAATATGTTTTTCATCCCTTTTGGGATTCTTTTAAAGAATTCACCTGTTATCTTGGAAGGGTTTGCAGCAGCTTATCCTCAAGTAGATTTAACCAACCTGACTGCGAGTGGCTTTATTGCCAATAACCTTATTGCTTCAACCCTTGGCAATATTGTGGGGGGTGTATGTTTTATTGGTGCACTATATTGGTATGTTCACATTGCTTGTCCCAGAACCAATAGAAAACTCCTGCATGAAAAAGAAGGAGCCTAAAGTGGAAGTATCCATGTCAATGAGAGAGAGATTAATATTATTACATTGTTACATATAGGATGACGCAAAGAGACAAAATGGCTAATATATAGGTCAATTTGCCTCTTTTTTTTATGAATATGAAAAAAAAACTGGATATATTGTCAATAATAAGGCAAAATAGTCATAGACAATGTAAACGCTTACAAAAGCATAAGAGAACAAATGATAGATAGAGGGGGGATCGTATTGAATGTAATCGAGCTGAACAATATCTGTAAAGCTTTTGGTGACAACCATGCCAATCAAAATGTTTGTTTCAACCTCAAAAAAGGTGAGATTCATGCGTTGTTGGGTGAGAATGGTGCTGGGAAAAGTACTTTGATGAACGTGCTTTATGGCCTGTATAGCTGTGATTCAGGCGATATTGTCATCAATGGAGATGTAGTTGAAGTAGAAAATCCCAGGAAAGCCATTGAGCATGGGGTTGGAATGGTTCACCAGCACTTTATGTTGGTTCCGCAGCTGACTGTGACGCAGAATATCTTTTTGGGTATGAAGGAAGCTGGTCTATTTCTGAAAATGAATGAACTGGAAGCCAAGGTGAATCATCTGAATGAGAGTTTTGGCTTTAATGTGGATCCTCATGCGGTAATCTGGCAGCTTCCTGTTGGGGTGCAGCAAAAGGTTGAGATCTTGAAGGCATTGATGCGAGAAGCCAGAATCTTAATTTTGGATGAACCTACGGCTGTTTTGACACCCAATGAAGTCGAGGAACTCTTTAAATCCATCCAGAAACTGACGGAGAGTGGTTATTCAATTATTCTCATCACGCATAAAATGGAGGAAGTTCTCGATTATTGCGATCGGGTAACGGTAATGCGTGAAGGAAAAGTCGTGTCTACCATGCTGGTGTCGGAAACGAACCATGATATTTTGGCCAAAGCCATGGTAGGTAGAGATGTTTGTCTGGACCGGATCATTGAACCACAAGACAGAGGTGAAGTTCTGTTGAAGTTGGAAAATATTACTGTGAAAAACGACAAATGTCTTGTTGCTGTAAACAACGTGAGTTTGGATGTGGGCAGAGGAGAAATATTGGGTATAGCCGGTGTTGATGGGAATGGTCAGCTTGAACTTGGTGAGGCTGTGGTTGGCCTGCGTAAGATTGAAAATGGGAAAATGTTTCTCATGGGACAAGATACCACCAATGCTGTTCCACGTGTGATGATGGATTTGGGCATGGCGCATATTCCTGATGATCGTCATAAAAAAGGATTGGTTTTGGATTTTACCGTTAAGGAAAATTTGATCTTGGGTTCACAACGTGATGCCAAATATCATCAAGGTTTGATGATGAATTACAACAAAGTGGAACAAGAAGCCAAAAAAATGGTAGAAGAGTTCGACGTAAGGCCCAGGGATATTGAACTAACAGGCGGGATGCTTTCGGGAGGCAATCAGCAGAAGGTCATCTTGGCGCGGGAAGTTTCAAGAAATCCTGAGGTCATGATTGCTTTACAACCTACAAGAGGTTTGGACATCGGAGCTATAGAGTTTGTTCGAGGAAAGTTGATTGAAGAACGAAAGAACAACAAGGCCATTTTGTTGGTATCGACGGATCTGGATGAGATTCTTACACTGAGCGACCGAATCGCCATTATGTACAAAGGTGAAATTATCGGTATGGTATCTCCAGACACACCTGTGGAAGAAATTGGATTGCTGATGGGTGGGGTAAAAAAACGCACTAGTAAAGGGGTGGCCTGATGAAAGAGAAGTTGATATCCCTTATACGGCCATTGATTGCCATTGTCATTTCACTGATATTGGGAGCACTCATTCTCTTTATAGCAGGTTATGATGTCGCTGATGCATTTGGAGCCATTTGGAACGCTTCTTTTCGTAATCTTAGAACGATCACCACCACGTTCAATAAATCATCACCGTTATTGTTTGTAGGTTTGGCTGTGGCAATCTCATTTAGAGGCAATGTGTTCAACATTGGAGCGGAAGGCCAGTTGCTTATGGGGGCAGTGTTTGCTACCCTCGTCGGGTTGTATTTTACAGCACTGCCGGGTTTTTTACTGATTTTCTTGATGCTGCTGGCGGGAACCATCGGTGGAGCCTTATGGGCTTTTATCCCTGGTTATCTCAAAGCAAAGTACGATGTGAGCGAAGTAATCACCACCATCATGTTTAATTACATAGCCTTAAACTTTATTGGGTATTTGGTAAGAGGCCCTATTCGGGATACAACACAAGCAGAGCCGCAATCATTTTCCATTGCAAGACAAGGTTTTTTGCCTGAAATGATTCCAGGGACACCACTGCATTTTGGCTATTTACTGGGAGTTGTTTTGGCCGTTGTGTTGTTTTATATGCTTTTTAAAACCTATGTGGGCTATGAGGTTCGGGCGGTTGGCCTTAACAAAGATGCGGCCAAAGTAGCTGGTGTAAATGTACGAAAAACCATAGTAGGAACCATGCTCATATCGGGGGCACTGGCAGGACTGGGTGGAGCTATTGAGTTGGCCAATATCCATTATCTATTGGAAGGGATTTCTCCAGGCTATGGTTTTACAGGGATTGCTGTGGCCATTTTGGCCAATTCCAATCCAATTGGAGTCGTATTCAGCTCATTTTTGTTTGGCTTTTTGAATGCAGGAGCAACCTCCATGCAGCGATCTGCCGGAGTTTCAGCCTCTTTTGTGCAAATATTCCAGGGCATTATGATCATTGCCATTGCGCTGGCGACTGTGGCTAAAAAAAGTTTGACCAAAAAGATTGAAAAAAAATTGGATGTCAAACCCCATGTGCAAGTGATTGAGGAGGTGAAACAGTGATGGATGCTTTACAGATTACGAATTTCTTAGCCTCTTCCGTACGGATGGCCGCACCTCTATTGCTTGCTTCTCTAGGTTTGGTTATTTCTGAACGAGCTGGTCTGATTAATATTGGTGTAGAAGGCATTATGCTAATGTCAGCTTTCGCCGCCTATGCTGGATCTAAGATTGCCGGTGGTTATTGGTACGGACTTATGGTAGCCATGTTGGTGTCGATTGTGATTATTTCCATATTTGCCATCACCACCATCAAATACAAGGCCCAGCAAGTGATTATAGGGGCTGCCTTGAATATGTTCTGTGCTGGCTTAAGCAGTTTCTTGTATCGACTTCTTTTCTACAATACAGGACGTTTTGATGATGGCATTGCTGCTGCCAGTTTTCCCAGGGTAGCCATTCCTGGTTTATCACAGATTCCTATTCTGGGACCTACGTTGTTCAACCATAATGTATTGGTATATTTTTCTTACATTATGGTGATCGTCTTGTGGGTCGTCATGAACAAGACATCTGTGGGATTGAAGATTATTGCTGCTGGAGAACACCCCAAGGCTGCAGACAGTCTGGGTATCAATGTTTTAAAAGTTAGATATTTGGCCACTATTTTTTCTGGAATCATGATGGGTATGGCAGGGGCTTACTTGTCTATCGCTCAAGCCTCGTCGTTTGGCGAAGACATGACCGCTGGACGTGGGTTTATTGCCATGGCCGTTGTGATTTTAGGAAAATGGAGTCCAATTGGATCGATGTTGGGAGCGTTGTTCTTTGGTGCTGCTACAGCTTTGCAACTGCTGTTTCAGATCACTGGAATCGAAATTCCCAGAAATATCATCATGATGATCCCGTATATTGCCACTGTTGTCGCCGTGCTTGCTGTCAGCCAAAATAAGGTAGGAGCACCTCGTGCTTTAGGCGTACCTTATGAGAAATCCTGATAGAGTTCCAATCTGAAGATTGGCTTTATAAAAATCCTAAGGAGGATATCGAATGAAAAAGAAAATGTTAGCTATTCTATTGGTTGCCATGATGCTTGCAACTGTAGTGGGTTGTGCTGGTGCAGATGAAGGTGCACAGACTGTTACAGAACCAGAAGATTTGAAAATGGCGACATTGTTGCCTAGTTCACCTACAGATGGTGGTTGGGGACAAACTGGAGCCAATGCCATCAATACTGCCAAAGAGTATTTTAACTGTGAAGCAGTCATTGTTGAGGCTGGCACTGCTGACCTGATGAAAACAGAAGCTACGGCTCTTGCTGAAGAAGGTTTCCATATCATTATCGGTCATGGTGGTCAATATGCAGCTCCTTTTGCAGAAATTTCCGGTGACTACCCCAACACCTATTTCTTTACCGCTGGTGGAGATATTGTGACTGAAAATCAAATGCCTGTGGAGTTCATGGTAGAAGAATTAACTTATATCATGGGTGCTATGGCTGCTCACCTTTCTGAAACTGGTGTCGTAGGCTTGACAGTAGGTGGTGAGTATCCATCTTATACCAAAACATCCAGAGGCTTCGAATTGGGTGCCAAAGCTACAGATCCAGATATCGAAGTATTGTTTGCTGTAACTCAGGATGCCAGTGATATGAATGAAGCCTATGAAATTGCTATGGCTCAAATTGATGCAGGGGCAGACATTATTTGGACCAACGCCAATCAATCTTCCCTGGGCTCTATTCAAGCAGCCAAAGAACGTGGCGTAAAGATTTTTGGGATGGTTCAGGACCAAAAAGCTGAAGCTCCTGATTTGGTTATTGCCTCCGTTGTGCAAGATTTCAATAATTTTGCCATTGCCATTGGCGAAAGATATTTAGCTGGTTCCTTAAGTGGTGAAACAATTAAAATTAGAGCAGGAGAAGACCAAGGTCTTTACTGGGCATGGAATGATAGTGTAAAAGATACACTTCCTGCCGATGTAGTTGCTCTGTATGATGAGCTTCTTCCCAAGATTCAAAGTGGCGAAATCTATGTTCCCAGTGAAACCGAAGGCTGGAACTAAGTTCGATCTGCAAGATAAGGTCTGTAAAAAAACCTGGTGTAAACCAGGTTTTTTTGTAGGCTGATTTTTCCTTCACGAGAATGATGGTATAATTATAAGCACCTGGAAAGGGGGGAGAGTATGAACCGGTATGATTTCATAGATTATTACAAAGTTTTGACGGTAGATAGAGATGCTTCTTCATCTGAAATAGATGAATCGTACCAGCTGCTTAAATTTCGTTACCAGACCAAAAATGTTTTACCGGAGGCTGAAGATGCAAGGGAACGTGAGGAGCTGATTGATAAAGCATATGAGACGCTTTCTGATCCTGAAATGAGAAATGAATATGATGAAAGATACCGGATTTTTTACGAGCGGTTGGTTGACCGAAAGACGGAGATTCCTATTGTAAAAAAAAGAAACAATATCTGGGGTACGATGCTGGTCTATTTATTGGCAACTACGTTGATTGTGACTTTATCCTGGATAGCCTTGCGAGATGCTTCCAGTGAGGAACCTGTGCTTCAAGAAGAAGGACTTGCTTCTGAAGATGGAGTATTCAAGGTAGCACTGTTGGTCCCCAGTACCATCACGGATGGAGGCTGGTCACAATCTGCTTATCAAGCACTGTTGCAGATTGAGAAAGAAATGGGAGCTGAAATTGTTTATACGGAAGCATCTACGAAAAATGAGATTTACGAACATGCTATTCAATATGGTGAAGAAAACTATGATTTGATTATTGGACATGGATATCAGTATTCGGTTCACTTTAAGGAGATATCACCTCATTATAAGGATACTATTTTTTTGACCAATGGGGGGATATACATCAACAATAATTTGAGTGCGGTAGAGGTGCGTTTGGAAGAGGTAACCTATATTGCCGGTGTGATTGCGGCCAAATTGACCGATACCAATCGACTGGGTTGTATAGGTGGTGAGGATATTCCTTCTGTGTCCAAGACGTTTGCTAGTTTTGCTTTGGGGGCCAAAAGTATCAATCCAAATATTGTGGTGGATATTGCCTATATAGGCAATTGGGAGGACCCAAGAGCAGGGTATGAGGAGGCACTTCGAATGATTCGCAATGGGGCTGATCTCTTGTATGGCAATGCCAATGCAACTGGATTGGGTGTCATTCAGGCTGCAGCAGAGCAAAACATCTATGTATTCGGACAGGACTCTGATCAATCGGCGTATGCGCCCGATTATATTGTGGCATCCATGTTTCAGGACACACCCAAGACTTATTTGATGATCGCCAAGCAAATCTTGGAAGGGACGTTTAAAAATGGTGAACGCATTATTGTTGGGCTAGAGAATGATCATGTTAAGCTTCTTTGGAATGATCAGGTGAAGAAGACATTGCCTGAAAGCATTGTGGCGCTGGAAAAAACGTTAAAGATTGAGTTTGACCTGGGCAATATCCTCGTCCCAAGAGAACAGGATATGGAACCATAAAATGCCACGATATGCGTGGCATTTAGCAAGATTCTCTGACGATGAGTGTGGGCGGCAGATAGATTCTCTGAGGCGGAAGGTTGGGGTTCGTCAATTTATTGAGAAGGATTCTGGCTGCTGTTTTTCCTAGGTCCTCCGTTGGAACCTTAATCGTGGTGAGAGACGGATTGAAGTATTTGCTAAACGAGATGTCATCGCTGCCGATAACAGCAAAATCTTTGGGTATTTGGTGTCCTCTATCCAATATGGCCCTGCAGACCCCGATGGCAATCAGATCGTTGAGGCAGAGAAACACTTCAGGAAGCGTGTTGCCAGATTGGAGTAATCGATCCATCATGCGATAAGAATGTTCTATGGTATCATATGAGGTCTCGTAAATCCATTCGTCTTTGATGGTGAGATCAAAATCGTTCAACAAAGAATGAATGTGATCAAGCTTCCGATTGGTCAGTTCGATATGGTATCCCCCATGAATAACACCGATTCGATTGTAACCTTTTTTCTTCAAATGCTCATATGTAAGCCAAATGCCCGTTCGCTCATCGACGAGGACACTGTCGAGCTCATTATTTGAAGGATTGGGATCAATGGCCACCATGGGTTTGTTGATTTTTGGAATTTGTGGCAGAAAATGCCTGTTGAGAAATATGGAGCCGGTGAGAATCAGACCGTCAAAAAAACCTTCATTTCCCAAATTTTCTATGACAGCTGTGAGTTTTTTGGGATTATCCAGATGCTGGTTGATATTATGAGCATGCAAATAATAACCATATTCGCTAAGTACAGATTCTGCACCTTTGATCAATTCAAAGAAGAAGGGATTGACCAAATTGGGAATAACCATGACAATATTATTGGTCCGACCTGGTGATGCCAAATTGCGAGCATACGGATTCAAGCTGTATTGATTATCATCAATAACATGCATGACTCGTTCTAAGGTATCTTTTTTGACCTTTTCTGGGTTGTTGAGTGCCCGGGAAACAGTCGCTGTTGAGACCCCTGCCTTCCTGGCGATGTCTTTAATATTCATAAATTTGCCTCATCATCCTTCTCGTTCTTATTGTAACAGAATGTAACGAAAAGAGGTAGTGTTGGTGTAAAGGGTTACAATAACAGCATGTAGAAATGGTTGCTTGTTTAAAAAATGCTGGTCAGGAATGCATATTGCAGGTACAATAAATACTGTAACTAATTACATTGTTTGAAAAGAATATTGATTTCATGAGGGGGTAATGATGGCTAAAATTATTGGTGTTTCTGGTAGTACCAGAAAAAATGCAACAGATTATGCATTGCGCGAGGCTTTGAAGGCAGCAGAAGAAGTAGATGGAATCGAGACGGAGTTTATTTCTCTGCGTGGAAAAAAAATAAATCCATGTATTCATTGTGACCGTTGTATTCGTGAAGAATATAAAGGTTGTCTGGTCTATAAGGACGATGATATGGATGCACTGTATTTGAAGTGTCTTGAGGCAGATGGTTTGCTATTGGCTTCTCCTGTGTTTGAAATGGGTATTAGTCCTCAGCTTAGTGCTTTTATGTCACGTTTTCGCTCCACTTATTTGGATCTGAGAAAAGATCCAGAAGTATTTGGCAATCATGTGGGTGCTGCCATTGCTGTTGGAGGTACTAGAAATGGTGGACAGGAAATGACGATTGCCTGTATTCATAATTTTTTTCATACGAATGGGTATGTAGTGACGGGGGGAGCACTTGGCGTTTATGCGGGAGCTTCTATCTGGTCTCAGGATAATATAAAGTTTGATGAGAGTGTTGATCCGATTGGTATCGCGAATGCACGGAAACTAGGCGTTAAAATGGCTCATACGGTCAGCAAAATGAGTAAATAGACAAGTTTGAAGAATTGAGGCAATGATGAAAAGATTGAGCATCGGTATAGATCTCGACGGAGTGGTGTTCCGTACACTAGATAAGGTTCTTGAGCGTTACAATGCGCTTCATGGAACCAAGTATGTGTCCGATCAAGTCAAAACATGGAATACTCATGAATGGATTGGTGGGGACGCCAGTATCTACGATCTTTTTTTGGATCCTCAAACATTTATTGATTTACCAATGAACGATCATGCTACGGAGGTATTAGAGCGCCTTGATAAGAGACATGATGTTTATATTGTCACTGACACGCATTATTCGTGTTTGGAGACAAGGATGGGTGAGTTGTATCGAATATTTCCACCAGATAGGTTCTTATTTATGGAGCATAGAAAAATATTCGTGGGAAAATTCAAAGAGTTATTGATGCTTGATGTATTACTTGATGATAAGCCAGCTAATATTATGCGATTTAAGGAACGAGGATATGGCAAACCCATCATTTATGATTGGGTTCTCAATCGAAACGTACAAGATGTCGATAGAGTGTACAGTTGGCTGGAATTCGAACAGCGAATGATACAAATGGAAGGAAGCGATTGAGCTTCCTTCTTCTTTTTTGCTATGGCTGACGTATTTTTTTTAAATGATCGGTCATTTTTTGGATACATATCTCTAAAAAGGACATATAATCACGTTCAATAATGGTTTGGGCCTGATCTATAAGATGCTCGATATTCTGAGGCAACAAGAGAAGGCCATGATGAGAATTGATCTTGCGGGTAAAATAGTCTGCTAATTTTTTTTGCTGACCGTCTTGAGCAGCGAATAGAGCAATTCCTTTTTCGAGGTTGATGGGTTGTTCTAAATGTAATGAGAGATTTTGCTCGATGGACCGTAACAGGTCTCGGTGACCCAGCATCTGTAGTAATGTTTGATAGGAAGTGTCAGTCCTATTACGAATATTCACTTCTACGGCCATTTCGATGATATTGTGTCCTCTCCAGAGTGCATCTTGTTCTGGAATGCCTAGATGTATTAAATTTTCTTTGATATATTTTGCTTTGTAAAAAGCATATCCCTGGTCATGTTTGTAATTTTTATCTGTATAGTAATCTAGACCCGGAAGTTCGCTGCCATGTAAGGCATCTCCATAAATGATGTCTTGAGACAAATGATAGTGTAGTTTCATTCTATGGGCTAAAGCCCAATCGACACCATTGGACGTCAGCAGATCAGGGAGAACGCTGCCAAGAGCCATTTCGGGGGATAGATTGCCTAAGATGATTTGATTGACGTAAAGATGGGTTAAAGGAAACATATCCGCTTACAGTCCCTGTATGGTTTTGCGGACGTTTCTTGTTTTTATGAATTGTAATAGAGCACAAATCATCGCCAGTAGATAAAATACCCATGGAAGATAGCCAAGTAGTGCATACAAGTTGTCGAAGGAAGCTTGTATTTGCAAAAAGGAAGATAAATTTGTGGCTATGACCAAAGCCGTGATGGCTATAAATATCATTCTTACAGAAAAGGTTCGGTAAGATTCTAAGTATTTTGAGGAAACTTTTTTGGCAAGATGAGCAGGCAAATGAAGTTCTCCTGATGGATCCTCAAGCTTGGCCATTCTGCGATAGGATACAAAAGTAAGTAGTGCATAAAGGACCAAAGCAGAAAGAGGTGTATAAAAAACACTCCCAAAATCTTTGGGTGTATAGGCAGTAACGGTACCATTGGCAGTTATTCCTACAGCAATAGAGTCTGGTAGCTGTGGGTAACTAATCCATGTATACAAAAGTGAAGCGATAATAACCGTTAGTGGGATAATCTCAAGATAAGCTGGGTAGAAGCGCCAAAGGCGTTTGTAGAAAAGTGTTTTCATATACAACCTCCCGAATTATGGATTGTGAGTGTTTTGCACAGGGTATATTGGTGATGCAGGTGCTGATGACAGATTAGATATGCCGAGTAAAGCCAATCCATCATGATGTCACATAGGATATACCAATTCATTCTATTATAACTCATGATGTGATGTTTGGAAGACTCAGTATGCTATAATATGGAATAATGGAATAAATATCATAAAGAGGTTAAGGATGTTTGCACAGATATTAATGGATATTCATCATCGAAAACTGGATCGGGTTTTTACGTATGCTGTTCCCGAAGAATGGGAACATAGCATACACCGTGGGAATAAAGTTGAAGTTCTTTTTTCGGGAAGAAAATCGTATGGTTATGTCATATCTTTGATGAGTCACACAGACTATGAAGGGAAAATTTCCAGTATCCTGCGAATTGTCAGAGAAGATGTTTTATTGAATGAAGACCTGATTCATATGGCTTTTTGGTTGTCTGATGAAAGCTTCGTTTCTTTGGGAAAAGCTTTCTCTACCATTTTCCCATCACTTGGAGTGGGCAGAATGGATAAACGTATTATGCCTTTGTCATTATCGAAGAAAGGGATTGAGGCCATCAATTTATTGCGAACATCCAAGACGAAAGACGCTTTGTTGCATATCCAAGCATGGCCCGGTAAGACATGGCTTGATATACAAGAGACAACGCATGCGCCAGTGTCAGTGTGGCAGCGAATGGGGAGAGAAGGCTGGTTGCAGTATGGGATGGAAACGGTTCCCCCAAATCCCATCAGGACTCATCCGTTAAATGTTGAGCAAAAGGATATACTTTTAAAAATAAACCATGATATGGTCCATGGCGTGCGAAAATTCCTTTTACAGGGGGTAACTGGCAGTGGCAAAACTGAAATTTATTTTCATTTGATTCGACAAGCAATCGAACAAGGGAAACAGGCCTTGGTCTTGTTCCCGGAGATATCACTTACAGAAGAAATGGTCTCCAGGTTTCAGAAGGCATTTGGGAATAGGGTCCGTCCCTGGCACTCTCAACTTACATTGTTAGAGAAAAAGACTATTTGGGATGATATGATGAATCATAGGGCGGATATTTTGATTGGCCCTAGATCTGCGGTGTTTGTTGGAATGAAGAGCTTGGGACTGGTGATTATTGATGAAGAACACGAATCAAGTTATCTACAAAACACCACACCTTGTTATGATGGTAGAAAGGCTGCCATGGAAAGAGCACTATTCAATGAGGCAGCATTGATCGTCGGTTCTGCTACGCCTTCTATAGAGACTTTGTATTTGGTAAAACAAGGACAAATGAAGATGTACCACTTATACAATCGTTATAGAAATTCTTCCTTGCCTATGGTTGATATTATTGATATGAGAGAAGAATTAAAAGCAGGTCATTTTGGTATTTTCAGCAGAAGACTGCAAGAAGAAATGCATCGTGTTCTTGACCAGAAGCAGGGTATATTGTTATTCATCAACCGTAGAGGTTATTCTGGAAGCTTTGTCTGCAGGGACTGTGGATATACTGTGATGTGTGAAAATTGTGATATACCCATGACGTATCATAAAGAAGGCGACCAATTAAGATGCCATTATTGTGGTTCTCATAAGACACCTGTGCAACAATGTCCGCAATGCAAGTCTACTCGAATCCGTAGCTTTGGTATTGGAACACAAAAAATTGAGCAAGAAGCAAAAAGGTTGTTTGAAGATGCGATTGTTGCTAGAATAGATGGAGATGTAACAACCAAAGATGGCTTGCGTACACAATTGATTGATGATTTAAAAATGGGCAGGACTGACATTTTGATTGGAACCCAGATAATTACCAAAGGGATTGATTTTCCGCAAGTGGGGCTCGTGGCGGTTATGGCTGCTGACCTGGCCCTCAATATACCTGATTTCAGGGCGAGGGAAAAAGCGTGTCAACAATTTATTCAGGTGGCAGGCAGGGCAGGACGTTTTGATGGTCAGGGATTGTGTCTCATACAGACATACCAACCGAAGCACATTTCGGTCATTTATGGCCAGGAAGATCGGTACCTTTCTTTTGTGGAACAAGAACTTCTGGAGAGAAAACGTATGTCATATCCACCGTATGCACAAACCATTAGAATTTTAATGACTTCTGAGGATGAAGACAAGCTTATCGATCGTATCCATAAGTTCTCTCAGTATATTCCGCATGAACCACATCGGGTTCTTGGACCGGTGCCTGCTGCTTATACCAAAATGAAGAATCGGTTTCGTTGGCATATGATTTTACTGGGATATGATTTGAAGTCGATGAAAATGGTAGTACAAAAAGGTATGAAAGAATTTTATGAAAAAGAGAATGTGAGCCATATTTACTTCACCATTGAAGTCAATCCAAGCTCCATGCTTTGAGGAGGGCATATGTCAGTATTACGCGTTTTAACCATCGGTGAACCTGTATTGCGAGAGAAAGCGATGGTGGTAAGGAATTTTAATGAAAACCTTGGTAGGCTGCTGGATAATATGGCGCAAACTATGGTGGAATATGAAGGAGTTGGATTGGCTGCTCCACAAATTGGTATTTCCAAACAAGTGGTCGTTATTGATGTAGGTGATGGATTGATTGAATTGGTGAACCCGGTGGTATTGGGAACCAATGGCTCTCAGATTGGCCCGGAGGGGTGTTTGAGCGTGCCAGGAGAATTTGAAGAAGTTGAGCGTGCTGCACAAGTCAAGGTGCGCGCCCAAGACCGCCAAGGTCAATTTTTTGAAATAGACGGAGAAGAATTGCTGGCCAGGGCCTTGTTGCATGAGATTGATCATCTTCATGGAATTTTGTTTGTTGATTACCTCAACCGGGATGAACAATGATGGATATTGTTTTTATGGGTACAGCACCATTCGCCATTCCTTCTTTGCTGCATGTTGCGCAGCAAAAAGACATGAATCTTGTTCTGGTCATCACACAACCTGATAGGACGCGGGGAAGAGGTCATAAAATCCAATTTACTGAGTTTAAAAAGGCCGCTCTTTCTCTGGATGTTCCTTTGTATCAACCAGAGAATATAAAAAGTGAGGAAGCCATAGAGCGCATTCGTGAAAGTAAACCGGATTTTTTGGTGGTGGTTGCCTATGGTCAGATTTTGAGTGAAGAAATTCTCCAATTACCCGGTAAATCTGCTATCAACGTGCATGGAAGTCTCTTGCCAAAATACCGGGGTGCCGCTCCTGTACACTGGGCTGTGATGAAGGGAGAACAAAATACTGGTGTTTGCACCATGCATATGGTGAAGGCATTGGATGCCGGAGATATTATTTATTCGGCCTCTACAGAGATTCTGCCTGAAGAAACGACTCAAGACATTTATGAGAGATTACAGAACAAAGGCGCAGAACTCTTGGTGAAAACACTGCGGGATGTTTATGTAGGAGATGCTCCGAGAGTCCCTCAGTGTGACGAGGAAGCAACATATGCTCCGGCCATAACCAAGACAGATCGATATATTGATTGGTTTAGAAAAGGAATAGATATAGAAAATCAAGTCCGCGGTTTGTATCCGAAACCCTTGGCTATTGCTCGATATCAAAATGAGGATTATTTATTCACCAAGGTAGAGTATCAAGAAAACAGGCCAGAAGACGTGCTAGAGAGGGATGTTCTCTTGCCAGGAACTGTTGGTTTGGCTAGTCCCAAATCTGGATTGTGGATTCGTTGTTATGATGGTTGGATTCATATTCTTAGTCTAAAAGCACCAAACAAAAAAGAAATGTCAGCAAGAGATTTTTTGAGTGGCTTTAAGATTCCTGTAGGTACAATTTTTGAAAGCGAGATAACGAAATGACTTTTTTTGAAATCAGTTTAATACTGATGATTCCAGTGATGATTTTTTCGGGTTATGCACAAAGAAGAATTTCTAGAACGTATGCTCAATATTCCAGCATTCCTATTAAGTCAAAATTGACAGGGGAAGAGACAGCCCAGGCTCTATTGCGCTTAAATGGAATTGATGATGTGAGTATTACTATGGTGAGTGGCAAAATGACTGATCATTATGACCCGAGAAATCGAACATTGGGTCTATCTCAGGCGGTTTATGCGGGCAGTACCATTGCATCTGTCGGTATAGCAGCGCATGAAATTGGTCATGCGCTGCAGCATCACAACCAGAATGTGATGTTGCGTTTTCGCAATCAGTTTGCACCCGTGGCTCAATGGGGTAGCAATCTTTCTATCCCCCTGATTTTTTTGGGTTTTTTTATGGGCTGGCTTGGACTGGCCCAGTTGGGAGTATTCTTGTTTGCTACGATGGTTCTATTTCAACTGGTCACAGTTCCTGTGGAAAAAGATGCATCCAGAAAAGCACTTCTTATGCTTTCGCAAGGGGGTATACTGGATGATACTGAGTTGACAGGAGCCAAAAGAGTTCTTGATGCAGCAGCATTGACCTATATTGCCTCTTTGATGGTGGCCATTGCCCATTTGTTGAGATTGATGGTTTTGGTGAGAGATGAATAAACGACTTCAGATTACACCAAGAAAAATTGCTGTGGATGTTTTGCTTCGAGTTGAGAAAGGGGCCTATAGTCATATTGCTCTCAAAGAGACGTTTTCAGCATTTTCGCTAACACCATTGGACAGGGCTTTTATTACGGAATTGGTGTACGGGACCATCCGAAGGAAGAATACTTTGGATTTTATCATCTCAGGTTTCTTAAAACAAAGTAATCTTCAAGATGAGATCCGTTGTATCTTGCGTATGGGTGTTTATCAATTGCGGTTCATGGATCGGGTTCCTTCTTCGGCAGCTGTCAATGAGTCTGTCAATTTGGTAGATTATTATCATTTACCGGGGCAAAAGGGATTTGTCAATGCTGTGTTGAGGAATATTGAACGGAATAAGGATAGAGATTTCTTTGCAGCCATCCAGGATCCTATCAGACGTCTGGCACTTGTGACTTCTCATCCATCTTGGATTGTTGAAAAAATGTTGTCTAGGTTTGGTCAAGATGATACGGAAGCTCTTCTTGATTTTAATAATCGACCTTCCCCAAATATTGTGCGGGTCAATAGTTTGAAAACCAACATAGAAAAATTGAAGTTGGATTTGGAAGCACAGAATATACAGGTGAGCGTTTTGCCTATTCCTGGAACGCTTTTGTTGAAGGGACAGAGTAGATTTTTAAACACAGAACAATACAAGCAAGGTCATTTCATGTTACAATCCCCATCGAGTATTTTGGCTGCACTCATGCTTCAGCCCCATGCTGGTTTGAAGATATTGGATGCTTGTGCCGCACCTGGGGGAAAGAGTTTTGTCATGGCACAAGAGATGAATAATCAAGGAGCATTGCTCTCCAGTGATGTACATGAACACAAATTGAACCTTTTAAAAAAAGGTTTTGCTCATCTTGGAATTGATCACGCCAAAGCGCAATTTATCGATTGGACTCTCGAGCACAAAGAATGGGATGGTTATTTTGATCGTGTATTGGTGGATGCGCCTTGCAGTGGATTGGGTGTACTTTCTAAGCGTGCTGATGCAAGATGGAATAAGCAACCCAAGGAAATTTCCGAATTGGTACTGTTGCAAAAATCCATTCTTGGGCATGCTGCTCAAGCAGTCAAAAAAGGCGGATTGTTGATGTATGCTACCTGTACATTGACAATAGAGGAGAATCAGGCGCAACGAGAATGGTTTTTGAGTACGTTCCCGCAATTTTCTCCAGCAGCTCTGATGGATATTTCGGGTGCATTTGTTGATGATGCTGATTCCTTGGCACGAGGTGAACTGGAAATATTACCATTTAAACACAATCTAGAGGGATTCTATATGGCCTTATTTGAGCGTGGGGACAGGATATGATAAGGAATGAGGATTTGATTATTTGGATCCTCATTCCTTATTGTTCTGTTGCAACCATCAAAATATAATATGGAAAAAGGATCCGTCCAACATGACCATAATACCCAAAACTGCTACATAATAAGCAAATGGTCGTAGGGATCTCTTTTTTAACATGGTAATCATAAAAGAGATGGCCAGGTAGCCTGTCGTTGCTGAGACCAAAAAACCAATGAGCAAATGAGATAGGGGCAAGGAAGCGTTTCCTTGGAGAAGTGAAGGAATTTCCAAAATATTGGCACCCAAAATGAGTATGATGGCATTTAAAAAAGATAGTTCAGCGGCCACTTCCTTGTTGATATGTCGAAATAAACCGGCAGAAATGGTCGATCCGGATCGAGAAACTCCTGGAAATATGGCCAAACATTGTATAAGCCCGATCCACAGTACATCTGTGATGCTCAGGTTTTCTTGGGTTTTTTCAGTCATAACCTGACGTGTAAACCATGTACGATCAAAGCTGCTTAGATAGAGCAACAATGCTGTAACGAGGAATGCCGGGCCCAACAGACGAGCATCTTCATATATACTGCGAAAATAATCAGAAAAAAAGACTCCGACGATACCGGCAGGGATGGCTGTTAGAATAAGGAGACCGTTGTAACGGGAGAATGGTTTTTTGATCAGTACCATGATGCGAGACCGGTAATACAATAGAACTGAAAACAAGGTGCCAAAATGTAACACAATATCCAATGACATTGCTGAATCGTTCATTTGGAACCATGTTTGGAAAAGAATAAGATGACCTGAACTGGATACGGGTAGAAATTCTGTTAATCCTTGGATGGTCCCCAAGAAAATTATTTTGATAATTTCCATATTGCCCTACCTTTCTTTGACTTTCCTATTATAACAAAAGTGTTCTATGGAAAGAAGATGTTAATTAAGATATAATTTATGCAATGGACTAAAGGAGCATAACGTTTATGACACAATTTTTTTGGAATAAAAAGAACATTAGACTTAAGCCTGAACAGGTTTTGGTAATTGGGTTTGCCAGTCTCATTTTGGTAGGTTCGTTATTGCTATCCTTGCCGGCAGCCACCCAGTCTGGTGAATCAACATCATATCTGGATGCTCTTTTCACCTCTACCTCGGCCGTTTGTGTAACAGGTTTGGTCGTGTATGATACGGGTACGCATTGGAGTATGTTTGGCCAGACGCTTATTGCCTTGTTGATTCAAATTGGTGGTCTTGGTTTCATGACCTTTGGGATTTTGTTTGCTGTCCTTTTGGGTCGGAAGATTGGGCTGCGCTCGCGGTTGGTGTTGCAAGAATCATTAAGGGAGTTTAGCCTTCATGGCGTTGTGCAACTGGCAGCCAGAATATTATTGGTCACATTGGTTGTGGAATTATTGGCCACATCACTACTGGCCACCAAGTTCGTTCCAACGCTAGGTTTGTGGAGGGGTTTATGGTTTTCCTTTTTTCATTCTGTTTCTGCATTTAACAATGCTGGATTTGATATTTTTGGAAGCATCAATGGTCAGTTTAGTAGCTTGACTACTTATGTAACTGAACCGCTGGTGGTGTTGACATTGGCCTTCCTTTTTATTATGGGTGGCATTGGATTTACTGTTTTTATGGATGCGGTCCAAAAAAGGAAGTTTAAGGATCTTGCTTTGCATTCCAAGTTGGTCCTTTGGACCACAGGCATATTGATCATGGTTGCTACTCTGGTCATTTTTTCTTTGGAACGTACAAACCTGCAAACTATTGGCAATATGAGTTTTGGTACAGGTTTGATGAATGCTTTTTTCCAAGCTGTAACCCCTAGAACGGCGGGTTTTAACACGCTGCATATTGCATCCATGACAATGGCATCTCAAATGTTTATTATTCTTCTGATGTATGTGGGTGCTTCTCCTGGTTCTACAGGAGGTGGAATCAAGACCTCTACATTTGCCGTCATGATCGCCGGTGCTACAACTTTGATGGGCCAAAAACGTGACGTTGTGCTGTTCAATCGAAAAATACCTTCCCATCAGATCAACAAAGTTTTTTTTATCTTGGTTCTATCCTTGGGTGTTATTCTCCTCAATACTTTTCTATTGACCATAACCGAAACAGGAGCCTTTATTGATATCCTATTTGAGGTCGTATCTGCTTATGGAACGGTGGGACTTTCCATGGGCATGACCACCCAGCTGACTCCTTTTGGCCGATTTATTATTATTTTGACGATGTTCATTGGTCGTTTAGGCGCTCCGACAGTTGCATTTGCTTTGGCAAGAGGTCAAAAGAAAATTGAAATTGGCTATCCGGAGGAAAGAGTGATTCTGGGATGACGGTGGATGCGATGGAGAAGAATCTGTTTGGACTGAGCTTAAACCAATTGAATGATTTGATGAAAGAGCTTGGATTTCCCTCTTACCGGGCGGACCAGCTATTTGAATGGCTGCATAAAAAACAAATAGATACGTGGGAAGAAATGAGCAATATACCCAAGAAATTAAAATCAACCTTGCAAGAAAATGGGTACCAGCTCATGTTGCCAACATTGGTTTCTAAACATATTTCGACCGATGGCCAAACGATCAAATGTCTTTTTTCACTTTATGATGGATACACGGTGGAAACGGTACTCATGAATTATGCAAGGGATAATAGCCGGGATCGACGAACAGTTTGCGTCAGTTCCCAGGTAGGTTGCGCCATGGGATGTCCTTTTTGTGCCACCGGACATCAGGGGTTCTACCGCAATCTGGATGTTTCCGAAATTGTAGGGCAAGTCATTTTGATGAATAAGCTGGTTAGACAAAAAGATCCTATAGAGCAAGTTACAAACCTGGTGTATATGGGTATGGGTGAGCCATTGAATAATTATAACCACGTACTAGCCTCAGTACGGTTGTTGAGCGATGCGCATGGTTTGAATATTGGGTTGCGACGAATGACGATATCAACATGTGGGATCGTACCCAAGATTTATGCATTGGCTGCGGAAGGGCTACCCGTTACTTTGGCAGTATCACTTCATACTGCTGACAACAAGAAACGTGATAAGCTGGTTCCCATCAATGAAAAGTATCCTTTGGCTTCATTGTTAAAGGCTTGCCGATATTATTATGAGCAGACCAAGAGACGCATCACATTTGAGTATGCATTGATTGCTGGTGAGAACGATCAACCAAGTGACATTATAGACCTGCAAAGGCTGTTGAAGGGGCTAAATTGCCATGTCAATATTATTCCCTTGAATGTTGTATCACACGCGCCTTACAAGACATCATTGGAAGCAGAACGTTTTGTGGAACAACTGAAAAAGTATCATGTGGAAGCCTTTATTCGGGAAGAAAAGGGACTAGAGATTGATGCTGCCTGTGGACAGCTCAAGGCTAACGAAGGAGAAAAACATGAATATTTCTTGGATGAGTGAAACAGGAGCGGTACGATCCCATAACGAAGATCGGTTTCTCATTGACGAAGGAAAAGGCCTTTTTGTTCTGGCTGATGGCATGGGTGGGCATCAACGGGGAGATGTTGCAGCGTCGATGGCTGTGGATACTGTCAAAGATGAGTATTCTTTTTGGTTGGCCCAAAATGGCAATGATCCAGAAATGGCAATTTTGAAGGTGATGAATTTGGCCAATATTCGTGTTTATGAACACGCCACTAGTCATGCTGATCATTTGGGTATGGGAACAACATTGTCCATGGTGTATTTGCATGCGGGATGGCTCTATTATGGGCATATCGGCGACAGTCGGATTTATATGTTTCGGGATGGACAAATTGAACAATTGACAAGGGATCATACGATGGTGGAAGAGTTGGTAGAAACTGGCACCATATCTAGCGAACAAGCCAAGAAACATCCTCGAAAAAATATACTTCTCAAGGCGCTGGGCACTCAATTTGAATTAAACCCGGATATTGGGTCCTTGGCTATATCTTCTAAGGATATTCTTATTATGATGACAGATGGTGTTTACGAATATATAGAAGAGGCGGAAATGGCAACACTATTGCAAGAACAGTCACTGGACCAGGCCAAGAGTCAGATGGATTATTGGATCAGACAAAGAGGCTCGAAGGATAATTATACGTTGCTTTTGATCGAAGTAGGAGAATAGGTGAGCAAATGAGTCAAGTGATAGGCAAAACCTTTTCTAAACGATATCGTGTGGAGCGAAGAATCGGTGCTGGTGGCATGTCCATTGTTTATTTGGCTGAAGATATTCTTCTGAATCGGCCGGTAGCGATTAAAATTTTAAGGGAGCAGTATGCGGATGATGAGCAGAATATCCGTTTTTTTCAGAATGAGGCACGGTCCATTGCTGCTCTTTCTCATCCTAATATTGTCAAGATATTTGATATTGGCAAGGAAGATCAGATATATTTTATCGTTATGGAGTATTTGGAAGGTGAAACGTTAAAAGAGATAATCCAGAAGAGAGCCCCCATGGATCCCGTTGAAGCAATCGGGATGATTCGTGACGTTTTAAGGGCGTTGGAACACTCACATAAACGTGGTATCATTCATCGCGATATCAAACCCCACAATATCATTATGGACAAGCTGAAGACTCTCAAGGTCACGGATTTTGGTATTGCCAGGAATACTGGGTCCTCAACGGTTACTTATTCAAATATGATGATGGGCAGTGTTTATTATCTTTCGCCTGAACAGGCTGAGGGATTGCGTACTACGTTTGCTACTGATATTTATTCTACTGGCGTTATGATGTATGAAATGCTAACCGGAAGGGTACCTTTTACTGGGGATAATCCTGTCAGCATAGCTTTGAGTCATGTGGAGAAGCTAGCCAAGCCCATGAGCTATTGGAACAAGAGTATTCCTGATTGCTTGGAAGAGATTGTAGAAATTGCTATGCAGAAAGATCCACATGATCGATATGATTCTGCTCTTGATATGGTCAGAGCCCTTTCAAAGGCTAGAATGATGATACTAAATGGAAAAGCAAAGCCTACCAATCGTAAATTACGCCTCCAGAAAAAATGGATTTGGATTGGTGTAGTGGCTTCTTTCTTGGCATTGATACCTCTTTCATGCCAAGTGTTGGCTGCTTATAGACCTATTCCTGTACCTGATGTGGTAGGCCTTACTCTTGAGGATGCGGATACATTATTGACAGCCTCAGGCTTTGCTTACCAGATTGCCAAAGAGATTGAAACAGAAGATTTTGAGCCTGGGACGATCATGCATCAGGATCCCAAGGCAGCAATTGAGGTACGCACAACCCGGGAGATCTTGCTTACGATGAGTAAGGAACCAGAAAAAACGGTCGTTCCTAACGTGGTTGGCTTGGAAGAACGTAAAGCTCTGATTGCGCTGGAGAATCGAAATCTGGGTGTCAAGGTAGCCTATGAGTATTCTGATGGTCATGTCCCCATAGGACAAGTCTTGCGGCAAGATCCTATGCCGTTGTCGAGTGTGCCTCTTGACACACCTGTTCTTGTATACATCAGCAAGGGTAAACAACCTGGTCTTATCACGATGGAGGACTTGAAAGGTATGACCTTCGCCCAAGGGGAGACTTATCTTCGGGAACAGAGTTTGCTTTTGGGAGATATTTCCTATGCTGATTCTCCTCTTTATTTTTTGGGGATTATTATGGAGCAGAGCGTTTCGGTTGGTGATGAGGTGTCAGCAGGAACCAGGGTTGATTTAACGATTTCCCGTGGACCCGGTATGCAGGTTCAAGAGAAAAAGATTAGCTTTGTAATGCCGGGGGAAGGGGAAAGCGTATTGCATGTAGTAGTAGAAGATCTTAGTGGAATGCATGAAGAATACAGAGGAAACCACCTTGCTGGTGAACCAATAGAATTGGTCATTGAACACCTCGGTGACGGCATAGCCAATGTTTATCAGAATGATGAATTGATTCAATCCGTATCATTGCCATAGGAGGATACAAATTGCAAAATGGAATTATTTTAAAGGGATACAGTGGTTTCTATTATGTGCAGACCGAGGATGGGGTAATTGAATGCTCATTGCGGGGTAAAAGCAGACAAAAGAAACAGGAATTTTATCCTGGGGATAGAGTTATTATTTCCAGGGGTTCAAGTGGCCAAGGAGCGATTGAAGATATCCAAACTAGGGATACGCTATTGCTGAGGCCTCCAGTAGCCAACGTTAGTTTGCTGGTTATCGTGATGTCATTGGGTTACCCTCAGGCTGAACTTACACTTCTTGATCGATTGTTGGTATTGGCTGAGTTCGCCGGGATCCGCCCATTGATTGTTTTAAGCAAATTGGATACGGCCAATGAGCACCGGGTGGAAGAGATCAAAGCTGATTACGTGGGTACGGGCTATCAATTTATTGCAACCAGTACAAAATCCTTAGAAGGGCTTGAAAATGTTAGAAGAGAACTGGCTGGTGAAACAACTGTTTTCGCAGGGCAATCGGGCGCTGGAAAAACCAGTTTGATGAATATTTTGATTCCTGAGGTGCAATTGAAAACAGGTTCCTTGGGTGATAAAAGCAATCGTGGGAAGCATACCACGAGACACATAGAGTTGTTTCCATATCATGGAGGATATTTGGTAGACACACCTGGTTTTAATCGTTTGTATGTTCCTGAAATGCAAGAAATGGAATTACAGAATAGTTTTCCGGAATTTAAACCCTATCAAGATTTGTGCCGTTTTGCTACCTGCAGACATTACAAAGAGCCAGATTGTATGGTTAAGGAACATGTTGATGGGATACATATAAGTAGTAGGCGATACGATAACTACATTCAGTTTCTGCTGGAAATAAACAATAAGGAGATACGATACGAATGATTAAGATTGGGCCATCATTGTTGGCAGCTGATTTTACCCGATTAAAAGACGAGATTATAAAAATTGAGGAAGGAGGAGCTGATTATTTGCATTTGGATATCATGGATGGACATTTTGTACCCAATATCAGTTATGGACCCGATATTGTCAGTAGGATCAGAGAAATTAGCTCCTTGTATTTCGATGTGCATTTGATGATTAGCCATCCTGATGACTACTTGCAAATTTTTAAGGATGCCGGGGCCAATTTGATTACAGTACACCAAGAAACCTGTCCTCATTTACACCGAACGATAGAACGTATAAAAGAATTGGGCCTACATGCCGGGGTGGCCATAAATCCTGCTACACCGATTTCCACGTTAGAGGATATCTTGCCCTTTGTCGACCTCGTGCTGGTTATGAGCGTGAATCCCGGTTTTGGGGGGCAACATTTTCTTCCTCTTGCTGTGGACAAAGTTGCAAGATTAAAGAAATGGATCGTTGAGAAAGGCTATGATGCTGTTATTCAAGTCGATGGGGGTATCAATATGGAAAATGCAGGCTTGGTAGCGCAAGCCGGGGCGACATACCTGGTAGCTGGATCAGCTATTTTTAAAGCAAGTGATGCAAAAGAAGCGATGCAAGGCATTCGACAAGCTGCCGAGAAATTATCTATTGATTTGGATTGATGTTGTGGTATACTAAAGAAAATAATACTTCGGGGATAGGTGCAATTCCTTACCGGCGGTATAGCCCGCGAGCCATTTGGTTGATTCGGTTTGATTCCGAAGCCGACAGTTACAGTCTGGATGATAGAAGAAAATTGGTATTTCCCCTGCCTTTTGGTGGGGTTCTTTTTTTCTTACCCGAAAAAAGGAGGCAACATGAACAAACGTTTCAACACGCGCAAGATGATCCAAATATCCATGCTTTCGGTGATATCATTTTTATTGATGTATCTGATCGAGTTTCCCTTATTGGCGAGTGCACCATTTCTTAAATATGATCCTAGTCAGATACCGACGCTGATTGCATCTTTTGCTTTTGGCCCATTGGCTGGTGTGATTGCTGAATTCATCAAATCATTTCTCTTTTTTATTTCTGGAAAATCCACATCGGGCATCGTAGGTGTATCGGCTGCCTTTGTTGCTGGAGGCACTTTTGCTTTGGTCTCCGGGCTGATTTATAAATTCAATAGGACCAAAAAAGGCGCTTTGATTGCACTTCTTTCTGGGACAGTGGCCATGACGGTAGCCATGACGATTGGTAATAAATTCATTTTTCTTCCTCTTTGGGGCATACCACAAGAGCAGATCAATGGTTTGTTGTGGGCGGCCATCGTACCATTTAATTTGATCAAAGGAGTTTTAACCTCAGTGATCACCTTGGTACTATATAAAAGAATCCATAAATTATTGGGGTAATGAGTGAATTTATCCGATAGGCTTTTCCAAAGGGAAAGCCTATTTTTATCTCATGACTTTTCGTTCTTGATTTTTAATGTTATTTTTTATAGAGCTATTGTGCGAGGAAGTAGATCACTATCTTACCGCAGTTAGTGATTGTAAGGAGAAACGAACATGACAGAAATTTTTCTCATGCGACACGGACAGACCCAATGGAATACAGCCAAACGATTTCAGGGCAGTATGGATATTAAGCTCGATGATACTGGTTTACAGCAAGCTGCAAAACTTAAGCAACGTTTATCGAAGGTTGATTTTCAGGCAGTGTATACCAGTGATCTTCAAAGATGCAGCCTGACTGCCCAGATGATAGCCAAAGATCGTGTTCTTCAAGTTTATGAAATGGAAGAGCTTAGAGAGGTCAGCTTTGGGCATTGGGAAGGCCAAAATTACGATCTGCTAAAAAGAGATCTTACTAGTGGAGTGAAAGCCTGGTTCGACAATCCCAGCAAGCAGATTATTCCTGGTGGTGAGACGGTTGAGCAGGTCGAATCTCGGTTGCATCAGGTCAAGAATCATATTATGGCGAACTATATGAACCAGCAAGTAGCGATTGTTACTCATGGAGCTCTATTACGCTATTTGCTTTCTTCTTGGTTGCATTTGCCTTATAACTTCTGTTGGAAATGGGATATTGACAACGCATCCATCAGTGTGATTCGTTGGGAAAATGATATATTTCACTTGCAACGATTGAACGATTGTGCACATTTATAAATTTATTGTTTTCTTTTCTCTGTTGGCTGTTATATAATGATTGAGGAATCTATGAGAATTATTGCTGGTAAACGAAAAGGGATGCAGTTAAAAGCACCTGCTGGGATGCTGACAAGACCTACCACTGATAGGGTTAAAGAGAATATTTTCAATTTGATCCAGATGAATATCCGCAATCGGACTGTATTGGATTTGTTTGCGGGTACGGGTGGAATGGGTATCGAGGCGATGAGTAGAGGGGCAAAAGAGGCGATCTTCGTTGAGAAGGATCGCCATGCTTATGAGGTACTATGTGAAAATTTACATAAAGTCGATGATTTATGCCCGTATGATGTTTTTTGCTTAGATTCTTTGTTGTACTTACAAAAGGCTCAAATACAATTTGATTTGATTTTTCTTGAT
>DIET01000046.1 GCA_002418765.1 Peptococcaceae bacterium UBA5767
TTTGCGTTTCAGGATCGAAATCATAAAGATTGCTCAAAGCAAAACGTACGGTATTACGAATCTTTCGATAAATCTCAGTCATTTGCTTGAAGATTTCATCAGAAGCAGAGATATCCTTTTTATAATCTGCAGAGGCAGCCCACAACCGTAATATATCCGCTCCCATTCTCTTGATCACATCTTTTGGATCTACGCCATTACCAAGAGATTTTGACATTTTCTTGCCTTTCCCATCCACTACATAGCCATGGGTCAAAACAGCTTTATAAGGAGCATGTCCATTGGTGGCAATGGATGTAGAAAGGGAGGAATTAAACCATCCTCTATGCTGGTCACTACCTTCAAGATACAAGTCAGCCGGTCTTCTCAAATCAGGGTGGTTCATCAAAACTGCCTCATGGCTAGATCCTGAATCAAACCAAACATCCATAATATCAGTTTCTTTTCTAAAAGAAGATCCTTGGCAAGAAGGACAGGTAAGCCCTTCTGGAATAAGCTCCTCTGCCGTTCGTTCAAACCAAACATTGGAACCAAATTCCCGAAACAAATTTTCAATATGCCTAATCGCTTCTTTATCGATAATCGCTTCCCCACAGGATGCGCAGAAAAAGATGGGGATAGGTACCCCCCAAACACGTTGTCTTGAGATGCACCAGTCAGACCGATCTGCCACCATGTTGTATATACGTTCCTTCCCCCATGAGGGAATCCACTGCACATCATTCTGGATAGCACGCAAGGCGCTCTTTCTGAACCCATCAATTGAAGCAAACCATTGCTCGGTAGCACGGTACATCAACGGAGTCCTGCAACGCCAACAGTGGGGATAGGAATGCTTAATAAATTGAAGTTTCAACAATGCATGTTTTTCATCGAGGATACGGGTTATTTCCTTGTTGGCATCTTCAGCCTTCAATCCAGCAAAGCGGCCTCCTTCACTAGTAAAAACTCCTTTGCTGTCTAATGGTGAAATCACCGGCAAAGTATCATATTTTCTGGCCACTTCATAATCTTCTAACCCATGTCCTGGTGCTGTATGCACACACCCTGTACCGGCCTCTAACGTAACATGATCCCCCAAAATGACCAATGAATCACGGTCCACCACAGGATTCTCGGCTACCACCAATTCTAAATCTTTTCCAAGAAACGAAGCCAAAATGATTGGCTCTGCTAGATCGCAATCTTTTATGACAGCAGCCTTCATTCCTTTGGCCATAAGATATTTCTCATTTTCAAATTGAAGCAATTCATATTCATAATCCGGATGCAACGAAATGGCAACGTTGGCTGGCAACGTCCACGGTGTAGTCGTCCAGATCACTATGTAAGTTTGGTCTTCAGGCAGTAGCCCCTTACCGTCTTTGACCTTGAATTTTACATAAATGGACGGAGAGCGATGATCATGATACTCCACCTCAGCTTCCGCCAAAGCTGTCTCGCAGGAGGTACACCAATAAACTGGCTTCAATCCTTTATAAATGAAACCCTTTTCTGCCATTTCGCCAAAAACTTTAACCTGCGAAGCCTCATATTCTTTACTTAATGTCAAATACGGATGCTCCCAATCGCCCCTGACACCCAAACGCTTAAATGAATTCCTTTGAATATCTACAAATCCCATAGCGTATTTGGCACATTCATTGCGAAAATTTACCGTGCCTACTTCATGGCGATTGATTCCCTTGGTCTTCGTAACCTGTTGATCAATGGGTAAACCATGGGTATCCCATCCAGGAACATACGGAGAATCATACCCACTCATGGACTTATATTTTACGATGATATCCTTAAGTATTTTGTTTAGTGTAGTTCCCAGATGGATGTCACCATTGGCATAGGGTGGTCCATCATGCAAGATCCATTTCTCCCTACCCTTATTCTTTTCTTGTACTTTATGGTAGATATCCTGCTCCTCCCACCATGCCAATGTTGCTGGTTCCTTCTCCGGCAAATTCGCACGCATGGGAAAATCAGTGTGTGGCAAATTCATTGTTTTATCGTATTCCATCAGATAACCCCTTTCATCATTGGAAATATAAGTATTGTCATAAAAAAAGCTCGTCCCAAAGGACGAGTCATACTCGCTAAACCACCTTAGTGCTCATCGACATAACGGTGTCTCATCCGGATATTCCTACTCTCATTTCAGAATTCAGCTCCAAAGTGATTCTCCCTTCTTTCCTCAATCCGGCTTTCACCATCCCGGACTCGCTAAGCAAGGTGTATAGAAGGAACGTCTCTATCATCGCATTTCTTTATTCAATTTCACAAAATTATATCATATCAGAAAGCTTTGTCAAAGGCTTCTCACTCTTGCTCACGTTCTTCATTCTCATCTATAAAATGAAGCATTGTTTTAATGTCTGCTTTCATCTTGGATTTATGGTTGGTTACCTTGCGTTTAAGAGCTGTATAGTACTCCTGCATCGCATCGATTTTTTTTTGGCCTTCTACCAATATTTGCTCAACCTTCAACTCGTTTTCTTTGATGAGCATCTCGCTTTCTTTAACAGCATTTTCCCGAATCTCACCAGCAGACTGTTGAGCAAGAATAAAAGTATTCTTTAAATCTTCTTCCAAATTTCTATAATAATCAATTCTTTCCGCTTGTTCTGCGATATCACGTTTCAATTCTTCCATTTCATTCCAAAGAGCCTGCACCGAAACAGCAATATCATCTAGATACTGATCCACTTCCTCTTTCTTGTACCCGAATGCAACGGTATGGAAACTGATGTTTTGAATGTCTTCAGGATGTATCTGGTCCATAACTTTCCTCCTAAATAAATTTACGAATCATGACTTTCATTTTATTCTTTTTACTTACGGACAATACTTCCATCAATTTTATTCTACCATAATGACGACAAGAAATATAACTGTTCATGCCCACTACTGCTCCTGGTTTGCTCAGTGTTCTCCATTGCACCTTCACAGATTCAGACCGAATAAGGGACTCAGCCTGCCGACGCGATGTACCAAAAGCATTGGCAACGACTACATCCAGTCTAAGACTGCTTAAGGAACACAGGATATCCTCATATCCTGTAGCACATCCTTGTATACTTGAAGTCTCTTCTACAAAAACCAGATGGCGGCCAATGTTTATTAAATTCATAGCAACATAGGGTTGAATCTCTCGGCTAAGAACAACAATGGCACTGTTATCATTCAAAACAACGATATCGCCCAGATAATCTCTTGAGATTCCCAAACTCAATATAGCGCCAAGATAATCTCGATGTGTTATGCGCTGATTTGAAGTGCTTTTGACATCCATACGCAACCTGCACATAGGAAAATCCAAAATGCCAAGATGATAATCAGGATAAATAGCCAACATATTCCGTTCTGCCTCAGGATAACCACCTTCGACAGAGTAGGATATGTCTCCACAGCGTTTAAGAATGGGTTCAGCCAAAGAAACAATAAGTGGTGATAGAAAATGGGAAAAAGAAATCACTTTTCGCCGATTGGCTAGATCGACTAAATCAAGAATTTTCGCCAATTCCAATCTTTCTTCTGGTTCGTTGATATGGTTCAATCGATGATCCAATCCCATTTATAATAGACCCATCAACACATTTTCAATAAGTTGAAGTAAAAAAATAGTTATCAATGGTGCAAAATCAATCATCATATTGCTGGCAGGTAAAATTTTGCGAACTGGAGAAACAAAGGTTTCCGTGATGTCAACCAAGCTTCGATACCATGTTTGTCTGTGCAATGTAGGAAACCAACTTAAAATTGCTCGTAGAATAATCAGCCAGGTCAGAATGTCAATGGAAAATCTTATAAAATCTCTGATCATATCTATTCACCAAGTTCTCTTGAACGTTTTGCAGCGGCAGCAATGGCTTTGAGTATCGCATTACGGAAACCACGTTCCTCTAATACCTCAACAGCCCGAATGGTTGTGCCGCCAGGGGATGTCACCATATCTTTCAATTCCCCAGGATGTTTGCCTGTAAAATCAACCATCATGGCACTCCCAATCACTGTGTCCAATGCTAATTTTCTAGCAATGTCTCTTGGCAAACCTTCATTCACACCTGCGTCAATCATGGCTTCAATAAAAAGATATACATAGGCAGGACCACTCCCAGACAAAGAAGTTACGGCATCAAAGTATTTTTCATCCATCCAGTAGACGTGGCCCACACTCTTAAATATTTCTTCCACCAAAAGGTGTTCTTCCTGATTGATTTCCAAACTAGTCAAAACACTAGCACCGTAACCAATTAGAGCAGGTATATTGGGCATTACTCTCACGATTTTTGCCTTTGGTATCATGGTTTTCAAATTAGATAATGATATTCCTGCCGCAATGGAAATCACAAGATGAGAATTGGTAAAAAACTCTTGATTATTGGCCAGAACATATTTTACAATCTGTGGTTTAACAGCCAGTATAATAATATCTGCCTGTTCACAGATTGATTTGATGGACTCAACCGTGATGGTTCCATAGGATTCCTCCAGCAACTGGGTTCTTTTTATATCAATATCACTAACCAGAACCTGTAATTGATCATGACTTTCTGTAATACCAGAAATAATGGCTTCTGCCATTTTCCCGCCTCCGATGAAACCAATTTTAATCTGATCAATCATATGATTTACTCACTTTCGCAGATGAATAATCAGGATTTCTTGTTTCCTGGATCTTCTCAATCTCTGGTGGAAACTTCTCAGTCCCTTGTTTTTTCTTCAAACTCTCAACGGCCATCGTATCCGGAGCAAACAAGATAATACCAGCACTGATTTTATGTACCGTGCCGCCTAAAGCATAAATATTCCCCGACATGAAATCAATAATTTTTCTGGCATCCTCATACTCGACTTCTTCCAAATTGATAATGATTGCTTTTTTTTCTTTTAATAAATCAGCAGCTTCTCGGACTTGATCAAAATTTTCAGGCTCAACTATAAACAACATCATATTGGGTATCTTTTTTCTGCCTTCAACAAAAAATTCTTCTGCCGGTGAATCTTGTTCCATTTGTGAGTCGAGTGGTTCATGAGGAATTCTTTTTTTTTGCTTGGGTTTTCCTTTGTTTACAATTTTCACATCACCATAGACAGAATCATTCAAATCATCCTCAATTGATTCATCATCTTCGACAATTTCCATCCCCAAAGCTGAAATCATTCCATTAAAAATTTTCGCCATAACAACCTCCTTTTATTTTACTGGTCTTTCCCCAAGAATAGCACTTCCAACACGCACGTGCGTAGCCCCCTCCTCAATGGCGATTGAATAATCATTGCTCATTCCCATGGAAAGGATGGTCAGTTTAAAGCCATGATCTACCATCTCATTAAATAGTTTGTTTAATCCTCGAAAAACAGGTCTGGTCATTTCCGGGTCAGCTTCATGGGGCGCCATCGTCATCAACCCCAAGGGTTCAATACCCGGCAATGACATTAACTCCTTTAATAAAGGCTCTACTTCTTGTGGATGGAGTCCGAACTTAGACGATTCCCCTGACACATTCACTTCAATCAATACAGGTACAACCCGATTGATCAACTTCGCCTGTCTAGAGATTTCCGCAGCCAAATCATACTGATCAACCGAATGAATCATGGCCACTTTATCAATGATATACTTGATTTTATTTTTTTGCAGGTGTCCAATAAAATGCCAAGCCACATCTCTTTGCAAAAGGGAATATTTGTCTCTTACTTCTTGGGCTTTGTTCTCACCGATGTCAGTGACCCCCAGGTCGATCAACGATTGCATGGTTTCAATCGGATGCTTTTTGGTAACCGCAACCAAAGTAATATCCTTAGGATTTCGGTTAACTCTTTCTGCTGCCTGTATAATACACGCTTTAACGTTATCTAAGTTCTGTTCCAATCCCATCATATTCTCCTAACTCATCATCGCTATAGCTGCCATTCGACCTGTTTGACTACCCTCTCTGCGATATGAAAAAAAAAGGGTTTCTTCTTCCCATGTATCATAGCTCGATACAGTAATGTTTTCTTCCTTTACCCCTATGGAAAGCAGAGATTGGAGCATGCAACGTTGTAAATCAATATATATATCACCATCGATTACATCTATCCATTTTGCAAAACCAGCATCTTGAAAGGCACTTTGGACTTCGGGCCCCACCATAAAATGATTCTTCCCGATGCTAGGGCCAATATAAACCTGCATAGAAGAGGACCTCGCTCCCAGGCTTTCCATGCTGCGAACTGCTTTTTCAGTGTTTTTCTGTACAATACCCTTCCAACCTGCATGAACCAAGCCCAGAACACCCCGCTTGGCATCAAAAAGGATGACAGGGACACAATCAGCAAAAAAAGCCATCAATGGGACTCCTTTTTCTCTTGTAATCAATGCATCCACACCATTTATCGCTTCGTTGGACGTAAACGCTCCTCTGCCAAAGTCTTCCATGGTTACCACAGCTGCTTGACTACCGTGTACCTGTTCACCAACCACCAGATTTTCCCAGGGTATTCCCAAAGCATGGGTCCATCTTATCAAATTGGTACGCACATTTTTTTGGTTTTCTTCTGCCCGATAACTTAAATTGAGATCTTCTTTAGGAAAATAGCTAACGCCACCTATCCTGGTTGAAAACGAATGCTTGAGTTTATTTTCATTCAAATTGGTATCTTCTAGCCAAACCATACCATGACGTTGTATTAATATTTCCGACATTATTCTTCCTTATTCCGGGCCTTGATCAAATTTTCCAATTCCTTCATAAACGTTTCAACATCTTTAAATTCCCTATAAACAGAAGCAAATCGTACATAGGCAACCGGATCAATTTTTTGCAATTTTTCCATCACCTTTTCTCCAACTTTAATGCTGCTGATTTCACGTTCAGAATCATTCATAAATTCACGTTCAATCTCAATAACGGTGTTTTCTAAAGTATCAAGAGATATCTCACGTTTTTCGCAGGCTTTCAACAGGCCTGTAAGCAATTTATTGCGGTCGAAAATATCTCGTGTTCCATCTTTTTTGACCACAATCAAAGGTACATTTTCTACACGTTCATAAGTTGTGAATCGCCTGGAACATTGGAGACATTCTCTCCTTCTTCGAATAGCCTGATTGTCTTCTGCAGGTCTGGAATCCAAGACCTTGGAGTCTTCATAACCACAATAAATGCATTTCATAAGTATCTCCTTTTTCAGACTATAAATCTGCTAGAAAATCCGGAATATCTATCGTACGCTCACCAAAAGGATTTTCTGGTGAACGTTTTGCAAAACTCTCATTCCTTGGTTCAAGAAATGATCTCTCATGCTGGGCCAATAATGGTTCATGGTGTTTCGCATCGTTTCTTTTATGCTGATTTTGAGCATTGAAACCGGTAGCAATAACTGTCACTTTGATATCTTCATCCATATCCTGGTTGACCTGGGCCCCGAAAATAATATTGGCGTCCTCGTCAGTTGCTTCTGTCACCACCGCTGCAATTTGGCTTACTTCAAAAATAGTCATATCAGGACCTCCCGTGATGTTGAGCAGAACTCCTCTGGCACCCTCTATGCTGGTTTCCAGCAGTTTGCTTGATATGGCCATTCTGGCAGCATCTTCGGCACGATTCTCTCCTGAAGCAATACCAATCCCCATCAGTGCAGATCCCCGTTCATTCATGATTGTACGTACATCAGCAAAGTCCAAATTAATCATCGCTGGTACTACAATAAGATCAGAGATGCCCTGAACGCCTTGCCTGAGGACGTCATCGGCCATTCTAAAGGCATCTGTCATCGGAGTATTCTTATCAGCAATTTCTAATAGTCGATCATTCTTAATGGTGATCAGGGTATCCACTTCTTCATGAAAACTACTTATACCATCATCGGCAAATCGACCTCTTCGATTTCCTTCGAAACGAAAAGGTTTGGTAGCCACACCCACAGTCAAAGCACCCAACTCTTTGCTGATTCTGGCCACAATGGGAGCCGCACCCGTACCAGTACCACCACCCATCCCACATGTTATGAATATCATATCAGCACCCTGTAATGCCTTATATATCTCATCACTGCTCTCCTCAGCAGCGGCTTTTCCTACTTGAGGATTGGCACCAGCACCCAGACCACGCGTCAATTTCTGACCGATTTGAATTTTTTTAGATGCTCTAGATAGTTGTAATGCCTGAGCATCTGTATTGATAGCAATAAATTCTACGCCTTGCAGTCCTGCTTCAATCATCCGATTGACGGCATTGTTTCCCCCGCCACCTACTCCTACTACTTTAATGGTTGCGTATTGCTCAAAGCTTACGTCTTCAAATTCTAGCATAATATGCTCCTTTTCTATTGATCTTTTCTTCCCTCAATTAGCATGATTCTAATGGCTGAAATATTTTGGAATATTCTAACCCCAAAGGCCACAATGGCTGCCAGGTACAACTCCACACCCAGCTTATCACCCATATAAGCGATAGCCGCAGCAACAACAGCATTGAGCAAAAATCCAGAAATAAAAATTTTATAATCAAACCTCGACTGCAATCCAGCCTTGGTTCCCCCAATCACTGTATCCAACGCGGCCAAAGCAGCCAAGGCGACATATTTGCTATAAGCAGCCGGTATTTGCAACGGAAATCTAGTACCTATGATAATCCCGCACAACAAACCCAAGACAGCTATCATGATTTTTTTCATAACGACCTCTATTCATATTTAATGACGGGATTGGATGGATCTGATAAATCAATGTATCGAATATCCTGATGTTCATCAAAAATCGGGGTATCACGGTACAAATGATCAAGAAACTCAATTTTTTCGTCCATTCTCTCTGATGTCCCCAAGCCTATTCGAATACCGTCCACGGAATAAATATTCCAGGTATTTTTCAACGGCTCAATTTCATGAATCAAATATCTGTATTGTTCCGGTATTGTCTCGTAAAAAGTCAATACTTCCTGAACCTCCCGTTGTACTACTTTTTGTCCTATTAAAATGGGTATCTGCACATTTCTTCCAGAATAAAAAGGCAAAACCTCCTCTGGCATACTTCTGATGATTTCAATAGCGATACCTTCATAATCCAAGACGACAAATCGTCCTTCTGAAGGTATCATAATTCTTGGTTCTCTCTCCTTGATTGTAATAGAAATAGTTGAAGGAAACTTACGAATAACCAAAGCATCTTCCACAAAAATGTGGGTTTTTATCCGATCTTCTACACTTCTCGCGGCCACTTGCCACAAAGGGATATCCTCTTTCACTTCACTTAAGATAATTATATCCTCAGTTGAAATGTGTTGATTCCCCTGCACTTCAATCGTTTTTACCAAAAAACCTTCGATGGTGTATTGAGGATAAAGCAAAGAAACTACCCCTATCATCACCAAAATCAATATAGGTATTGATACGAATATTCTTATACTTTTCCTTTGCATAAAACCCTCTTTCAGTATATCAGATAACCTTCAAGCTTCCAACGGCTACGCCTTGATTTTACGGATTTCAAGCTCCAGTCGGACTCCAAATTTATGGTATACTTCTCGTTCACAATACTCAATTACATTGATGATATCCTGTGAAGTGGCTCCGCCGTTATTGATGATAAAATTGGCATGGATCGACGATATTTGCGCCCCACCAATCTGAAAACCCTTTAGGCCACAAGCTTCAATTAAACGCCCTGCACTCTCATGAGGAGGATTTTTAAATGTGCTGCCTGCGCTTTTGCCTTTGGGTTGATGACTACGTACCCTTGCTGCTTGGTCAATATTATCTCTGATAATGTCAGCATCCATCTTTTTTAGCTGCATTGTAGCAGATAATAATATAATATCAGGACTCTTCATAAATTGGCTCGTACGATAACCGTAATGAAATTCATCTTGCGTCATCGTATATACCACACCTTTTTTTAAATAGGTTATTTCAGTTACCATATCCATCAAACTGGCTTGATGTGTCCCAGCATTCATATACAATCCGCCTCCCAATGTTCCGGGAATATGATAGAATTCTTCCAAACCACTCAGATGATGATCCATAGCAATCTTAGCCAGAGAAGAGAGTGCTATTCCTGTCTGAGCTGTGATTATTTCTTGATCCACAGTTACAGAAGAGAATGCATTTGAAATATGAATAAGGCCTGTTTTCAACCAACCGTCTGGAAAAAGTATATTGGTACCGTTGCCAACAACTGTAAAATCTTGTAATACCTGGCTGATATCAATCAATTCTTTCCTATTCTTGGGCTCGTAAAACAACGACGCATATCCTCCAACCCCCCAGCTGTTAAATGGTTTCAGGGATACCATTTTGGGATCACACACAGTCTTGCCCTTCATTTGAAAATAGCGCAACCATGCCTCGCCGAAATCCGTAATATTTCCCGCTCCAATCGTTAGTATTAAATCATTCTCTTTGGTTTCCTTGGCCAATGCATTCCCAATATCCGAAAGCAAAGACTTATATTCCAATTGACTTGAATGAGCATGCCTTACCAATTCTTCACTGGTTACGCCCTCGATAGGTTCTTCCCCTGCAGCATAGATATCTGAAACATAGGCATGATCGCAAAGAGTCAGAACTTTGCCGAATTCATCCATAAACTGACTAGTCCGGGTATATCTGTGTGGCTGAAACACACTTATAATTCTGTCAAAACCAATTTCTCTTGCCCCCAACAAAAGTGATCTTATTTCACTAGGATGGTGTGCATAGTCATCAATCACTGTTCTCCCGCGAACAGTTCCCTTGTTTTGAAACCTTCTTCCTACTCCTTCATAATTCAAAAAATATTCTTTTATATCCTGTGCATCAATCCCCAACAGATGGGCGCAAACAAATGCGCCTAAAGCATTGAGGACATTGTATTCACCTGGCATATGGATCGCAATACTACTTAACTTCGTATGCAAATAATACACATCAAAAATTTGTTTTCCACTTTCATACCGAACATTTCTTGCCTGATAATCGGCTTCTTTATGAAGTGCAAACCGAATTGATGAAGGATACTCCCCTGCCAAGGCTTCGACAACCGGGCAATCAGTTCCCAATACAATTATCCCCTCTATGCTGACCTGAGATAAAAACTTTCGAAAGGCTGATACCAACCGATCCTTATTCTTATAAAAATCCAAATGATCATCATCAATGTTGGTGACCAATGCCATATGCGTCTTCAAGTTTAAGAAAGAACCATCTGATTCATCTGCTTCTGCGACCATATAGTCGCCCATTCCAAAAATGCCATTGCCACCAAGCTGTGCCATGGTTCCACCAACTACACAAGTTGGCTTTTTTCCAGCCTGCAATAAAATAGAAGCCAACATAGAACTGGTAGTCGTCTTGCCATGAGATCCAGCGATATTGATCGATCTCTTCTCTTCTGTTAACCATTGCAATACCACCGAACGATGCACAATGGGAATATGTGCTCTCTCAGCACTTAGCATCTCTGGATTATCAGATGTAATTGCTGTGGACACAACCACAAGATCAATCTCATCTGTGATATGCTCTGCACTATGTCCTATAAAGACTTTTGCACCTTGGTTTCTTAATTGCTCAATGGTTGGGCTTGTGTTGAGGTCGGAGCCAGAAACCTGATATCCTTTTTCCATATAAATTTTTGCCAAAGCAGCCATGCCACAACCACCAATACCTATAAAAAACCAATTCTTCATATCAGCTCTCCATCATCATAAAAACAGATTCATCAATTCATATATTTTTTGTAAAGCATTCTCTTTGCGTAACAAACGAGAAGCATGCGACATTTTTCTAAGTTTTTCATCATCAAAAGAAAGAATCGTTTGATAAAGAGCATCCGCAGTTAAGTCTTTCTCTTCCAACACCTCTGCAGCACCTGCGTTTCTTTCAGCCAACGCATTGTGTAATTGATGATTTGATGCCGCTTGAGCAAATGGAATCAAAATGCCAGGAAGACCCATTGCATTCATTTCAGTCAAAAAAGAAGCACCAGCTCTGGCAACCACCAAATCAGCCCGAAGCAACAATTGAGGCATATCATCAGAATAGGGTAACAACAGAATATTCTCAAGATGATCAGCCGGTATGTGATTCATTAAAGCATCTCTGACAGTTTCATAATGAGTCGAACCCGTCAAAAAAATGATACCGAAATGCGCACTTAACAAATCCGAAACGATACCTACAACCACATCGTTCATTCGTTTTGAGCCTTGACTACCACCAGTGAATAGAATCACTTTTTCTTTCATACGTGATTGTCTCTCCAACCAAGCAGATTCACTTTGATCAAAGGTATCACGAATGGGTAGTCCTGTACATACAAGGTGTTTTTGATTCCAGAAATAGGGTCGGCTTTCATCAAACGTAAGACAAACATATTTTGCCCATAAGCTTCCTATACGATTCACCAAACCGGGGTAGGCATTTTGTTCATGCAAGATCACGGGAATACGAAGTAAGCAACCAGCTACAATCACAGGCAAACTTACATAACCACCAGTTGCAAAAATCAAATTAGGTCTATCCGCCAACATGGCTCGAAATGCTTGCCCTATGCCTTTTAGAGTCAATATCAACGATTGAATCTGCTTATTGAAACGCTTATTCATCACGCCAGCAGCTGTAATCTCTACCATTTCAAAACCTTCTTGCATCACAATCCGCTTTTCCATCCCCAAAGGATTACCAAAATATCGAATCATCACATTTCCACTTTGCCTTAAGTGGTTGGCTACAGAGATTGCCGGATAAATGTGTCCACCTGTTCCTCCCCCGGTTACCACAACTTTTTTCATGGATTACTCTCCTTCACGTATCGTGATACATTCAAAATAATTCCTGAAGCCGCCATGGATATCAGCAATGATGTTCCTCCATAACTGATAAATGGCAATGTGATGCCCGTTGTTGGAATGAGATTGGTCACTACCGCCACATTCACAAAAGCTTGGATGGCAATAGCATATGTCAATCCAAATGCAAGGTAGCGCATATAAAGACTTGGGGCTCTCTTGGCAATGATAAATCCACGAACCGTAAATAGAATAAACATCATAACCACCAAACCAGCGCCAATCAAACCCGTCTCTTCTGCCAAAATCGCAAAGATAAAATCCGTGTGTTTTTGGGGGACCCAATAAATCTGTCTAGAATTTCCCAATCCTAAACCAGTGATACCTCCGGACCCAATGGCATACAAACCCTGAATAATCTGATAACCTCCGTCTAGTGGGTCTAGAAGTGGATTCTTGAAAATTTCCAATCTTCTCATTTGATAACTGCTATTGCTGATAGACCAGATTGCCAAAGATAACCCACCCAAGCTCAAGAGACCAAGTTGAACAAGATGAGCACCTGCTATAAAAAGCATAAAAAAACCAGTCGTAGCAACCACAAAAGTAGTTCCTAAATCAGGTTCCATTAAAATCAACAAAGAAAAAATTCCAATAATGATAACCGACACCAGAAAATGCGGTATAAACAATCGAATATTTTCTTTCCAATAGCTTAATAATCCTGCCAGTAAGAACACAATGCCCAATTTTGCCAATTCAGATGGCTGGAACCTTACTGGCCCAATATACAACCAGCGAGCCGCCCCGTATTCAGCTGCTCCTACCCCAATATACAGCACCGCTACCAGGGTTGCTATGACAAAAAGCAAATATAGCGGTGTCAATCGTTTAATGATTGTGAGAGGAACATTCATCATCATAAAAAAGGCCACCAAACCCAGCCCAGCCCAAACTGTTTGGCGGGTGAAGTAGTAGAAAATATCCCCTTCTTCTCCAAGGCTTCCACCTCCGAGAGAGCTTGCAGAAAAAACCATCAAAAGTCCAAAAATGAGAAGTATGAATATTGAAACCATCATAGGAAAATCAGGACTAGTCTTCACGATTTTTTCTTTATTTTTCTCTTTTTCCAATGGCATGAACAATCTCCTTGAAAACTTGACCTCTATGTTCGAAATTCTGAAACGAATCAAAACTCGGACAAGCTGGTGACAACAGAACGATATCTCCTACTTGTGCCTGCTGTTTCGCCAACTCACACGCATGAAACAGATCCTTGGCCAGCCTGTATTCTAGATAACCTTCGTCCTCCAATGCTTGTACGATTTCTTTTTGTGTTTGTCCATAAACAATAGCTATTACCCCTTGGTGGACTATTTTCTTAGCCAAGAGAGAATAATCAGTTTTTTTGGGACTTCCTCCCAAGAGAACATAGATTGGTTTATCATAGCTGTTAAGAGCCATGATGGTGGAGTCTGTATTGGTTGCCTTGGAATCATTGATCCAAGTTACACCAGCAATGGTTTCCACAATTTCCTGTCTGTGTTCTACACCATGAAAAGACATGATGCCGTTACGAATTTGTGCTATGCTCAACCCCAAAATATCACAAACACAGATCGCGCCCAAAGCATTTTCAACATTGTGAAGTCCAGGCAACAACAATTCATTGCGATTAACGATTTCATACGTATGATCATGCTTTTTGAGTTTCAATACTTGGTCTTGAAAATAGGCTCCAGAAACAGGCTTTCTCGTACTAAAATAACGGATTTGACTGGGTGCTAGGTTCTGAAAATGCAATACCCTCTCATCCTCAGCATTAAGAATAACATAGTCGCGACCATCTTGATTACAAAAGACTTTGGCTTTTAAAGCACAATAATATTCCATGGTTTTGTGCCTTGCCAAATGGTCGTTACTTATATTGGTTATCAATGCAATATGCGGATGAAAGCTCTGTATTGTTTCTAATTGATAGCTTGAAACCTCCAATACACCAATTGTCTTTTTGGTGCTTTTCTCAACCACTGCAGTCAATGGCTCTCCTATATTTCCTGCCAAAAGAGATTCTTGGCCTGATTCAACCAAGATATGATGAATCAGACTACTCGTCGTGGATTTTCCATTGGTCCCGGTAATGGCGATGAACTTTCCTTCAAACAATCTCGTTCCCAACTCCATCTCGCCAATCAGTTCAACGCCTGAATCCATCACGATTTGGACAAATGCATTGTCCAGCGCTATCCCTGGAGAAATAACAGCCAAATCATATTGATGTAGACTGGGATCAAAGAAATGATAATCAAAAAAAATGTTCACAGGCATATCTTGCCAAGGAGAAGCAGACCAATCCATATCTTTTTTCTTTATGTCATCATAAACATCAACCATAGCGCCTAACGACAATAACAATTTGGCTGCCGATAATCCACTTTTGCCCATGCCCATCACCAGAATCTTCATATTCTGATATAAATCCGAATTCCTCATCTTTTAACCGTCCTACATAATAAATATCATCAACCCCAACGCAGCAAACAAAAGTGAAGCAAAAGAAAAGACGATCACCACTTTCAATTCACCCCATCCCCTCAACTCAAAATGATGATGAATGGGACTCATCAGAAATAATCTTTTCCCTTTGGTGATTTTAAAGTATCCTACCTGGAATATAACGGAAAGCGTTTCAATAACATATAACCCACACAGGATGAGCAGGCTAAGTTCAACACCGAGAACCATGGCCAGTGTACCTAGCAGTCCACCTAAAGCCAATGATCCCGTATCACCCATAAAAATTTTTGCAGGATGCCAATTAAACACCATGAACGCCAACAATGCCATAAAAGCAATGCCTGAGACCAACAATACAGTGGGAGATCCCAAGAGAAGTGCCAAAATCGCAAAAGACAAAAGTACAGGCAAGCTACTCATCGAAGCCAAGCCATCAAGGCCATCCGTGAGATTTACAGCATTGGGTATGGATATAAGCACCAGGACATCCACAACAAATTTAAGCCACATTACCTGAATAGCAAGATTTTTATTGAGAATGAACAATGTATTGGAAGGCATTTGCCAAGAAAAGATCAATGCAATGGCCACAGCAAGTATCAATTGGCCTATTAACTTTTCCTGTGGTTTAAGTCCTTCATTATTTTTCTTCTTGATTTTTAGAGAATCATCAATCCAGCCCAATAGACCGAATCCTACCAATCCAAATAAAACAAAGAATCGATTCCAAGGCAAGAAAAACAAAGAGACCAAAGTGATCGGTACAATGAAGATAAGTCCACCCATCGTTAGCGTCCCTTTTTTTCGCATATGCATCTGAGGTCCATCTTGACGGATTTCCTGACCAAATCTTTTCTTTTTCAAGTGCGGTATCAACCAATAGCCATAAATCAAACTGACCATAAATGTTAACATCCAAGCATATACCGGCGAAAAATTATTTAGCATGTTCGACTCCTAATAAGGGTTCAACAATTTCTTCCATTTTCATGGCGCGGGAGCCCTTCACCAATATCCTGTCTCCTTTACCAATATAAGATAATAAAAAATCCAAAACCTCTTGATGCGAATGGAACGTATATACATTTTTCATTCCTGCTGATTTTGCTCCTAAAGCAATGTGTAAAGCAAGCTCCCCAACGGTTACCAATGTATTCACACCATGCTCCGCTATCCAAACACCAATCTTCTCATGTTCCGCAATTTCAACCTCACCAAGCTCGAGCATATCCCCTAATACAGCAAGCGTTCGTGTCGTATCTTTGATAAGTATTTCCAAGGATGCTCTCATGGAATCTGGATTTGCATTGTAGCAATCGTCCAGAATAACACTATTGCGTAATCCCTTACACATTTTCATACGACGATCACTGATTTCCATCTTCTCCAAGCCTAGAACGCCTTCCTCAAGGCTTACTCCTAAATGTAGACCCACCTGAATTGCTTCCAAAGCATCCAAAACATGATGTCTCCCCAACATTTCCAACTTACATAAAGCTGCTTTTCCCTCCGCATGAACCAAGAATTGCATATCTGATTTAAATTCTTTCAGATCAGTAGCAATAAGACTGGCCGAAGGAGAAAATCCAACAGAATAGAGTTTACCCAAACATTTGGTTTTGGCTTTGGACGTCCATCGGTCTTCTTCATTCAGAATACATGTGCCTCGATCGCCCATATACTCAAGCAGTTCCGTCTTCGCTTCATAGATATTCTCCGGAGTGCGGAGGAGTTCAAGATGGGTGATGCCGATATTGGTTATAACGCCGATGTTGGGTTTGGCAATACGACAAAGCTGCGTTATCTGACCCAAACCACGCATGCCCATTTCCAATACCAAAGCATCCGTATCTGAATCCATTTCCAGAATAGTCAATGGCAACCCGATTTCGTTATTAAAGCTTCCATGATTTGCATGGACTTTCATCTTCGTAGAAAGAACAGCACGCACCATATCTTTGGTGGTTGTTTTACCACTAGAACCGGTAACTGCAATCACCGGCAACTCAAAATGTTCTCTGTACCAAGTAGCCACTTGCTGTAATCCATCCAAAACATCATCAACGAGGAATAAAACAAAATCTTCCCTGAACGCTTTTCGATCAATGGATGGATGATCCTTCTGCACAACAGCACCTACAGCACCTTGCATTCTTGCGCTCTCAAGAAAAAGATGCCCATCTGTTCGCTCACCTTTGACAGCAAAAAATAGGGCATTGGAAACAATGTCCCTGCTATCAATACAGACTTGATTGATCCAGTGGTCTTCTTCAATAGAGATTTGCTCTATACCAAGAACTTCAGCAATCTCCGAAAGTTTTCCAATGTGTTTCATCAGAATTCAGTCCTCTCTTTGATTGCTTCTCTGGCAATCAAAATATCGCTGAAAGGATATTTTTGATGCCCGATGATTTGATAATCTTCATGGCCTTTACCAGCAATCAAAACAAGATCGCCTGTTTTCGCCATAGCAACGGCTATGCGTATGGCTTCTTTTCTATCTACTATAACCTGATATTCATTCGTACTCTCCACACCTTCCAGTATATCTTGAATAATTGCCTGCGGATCTTCTGTTCTTGGATTATCTGAAGTAATAATGGCAACATCACTCAAACTCACTCCCAGATTACCCATGATAGGCCTTTTCCCTCGATCACGGTCGCCTCCGCAACCAAATACTGTAATCACCCTGTTTTCAGTAACTTCTTGTGCTGTTTTAATGGCATTCTCTAAACTGTCAGGCGTATGAGCATAGTCTACCACAACAGCAAATTTTTGTCCCTCATTAATAGGCTCAAATCGTCCAGGAACCTTAGTCTCTTCCAACGCCCTTATGATTATTTCTGGTTCTATTCCTTCTTCCATAGCTACTGCAACAGCAGCAAGACAATTGTACACACTAAACACGCCGGTCATCGTAAGATGAAGTTCGAAAAGACCATGAGGATGTTTGATTTCAAAAAAAGTACCATTCAAGCCCATCCGGATGTTCCTGGCCTGATAGTCGGGATTCTTTTTGTGTATGCCATAATAAATAACCTTGCAAGCCAAGTTCTTGGCAATTCGCTTGGAGTAAGGATCATCTCGGTTTAATACCACATAGCGCATATCACCGTATTCTTTATATTTACTATCGATCATATCAAATAAAATTTTCTTCGCTAAGAAATAATCTTCCATATTGTCATGAAAATCCAGATGATCTTGCGTTAAATTAGTGAATACCCCTACGTTAAAGTCACAATCATGAACTCGTTTTAGCGCCAGTGCATGGCTTGAAACCTCCATCACTGCATACGTTGCTCCTTTTTCTACCAATAATGCCAACATTTCATGCAATTCCTTGGATTCAGGTGTTGTATGCTTAGCTGGTAATATTTCATCATTAAGAGAGTTCTCAATGGTACCAAAAAGACCTGTTTTATGACCGGAACTTCGTAAGATGGTTTTTAACAATGTTGTCGTAGATGTTTTCCCATTGGTACCAGTAACACCAATCAAAGAAATTTTTTGAGAAGGATGTCCATAAAAACAGCTCGCCAAGGCAGATAGTGCCAACCTGGAATCAGGTACTACAGCACCAGCTGTAACCTTACTATTTGTGATGCAATCTTCATCTTCACCCACGACAAAGACCGCCCCTCTTTGTATGGCATCTTCGATGAAATCATGGCCATCTTGTTCCAGTCCCCTGATGGCAACAAAGAGATATCCTTCTTGCACCTCTCTTGAGTCATAGGCTATGCCCGCAATATCTATATCAACAGATCCTTTTACCCATCGATAATCCAAACATTCACATAGTGTTCTAACAATCATGGTATCTCCTTCCTACAAACAACTGATACAATCGTATCTTTTGGCAACAAAATACCTGCCATAGGTGTTTGTTCATATATATATCCGTCACCAGAAACAGAAAGACGCAATCCTATTTCTGCCAATCTTATGAGTGCTTGAGGTACACGTAAACCAATCAAATCTGGAACAACGACCTGATTGTGAACTTCCGACAATGAGCTCACTGTCAATACAACAACGCTACCAGGCTCCACTTTGCTTCCTTTTATTGGAGATTGCTGCGTAACAACATAGCCATTCGTCTCAAAATTTCCTTCCAATCCAACCTGTTCCAGCATGATCAATGCTTCATCGAGATTCTTACCAATCAAATCCGGCACCACAATCTTTAAAGCATTTTCGTTTTCATTTTGATTGTCTTCCTGGTTTAACGCAGATAGATTTTCAGATATCTCCAAATAATCTGGCTCAATCCCCATGAATTCCAGGGCTTCACGCAAAATGCTGGCACTCGTTGGGCCGGCTGTTCTTCCTCCAGATGCATCAGGATCCAAAGGAGAATCAACTATAACAAGGCTTAAAACTGCCGGGTCTTCCATTGGTCCAACACTCACAAAAGAAGTAATAAATTTGTCTTTATGGTAGCCACCCATTTCATTCGGCTTCTGTGCTGTACCTGTTTTTCCTCCTATGCGATATCCTTCAATACTGCCCATCGATGCCGTACCCTGCAACACCGCCTGTTCCATCATATCCCGCATCATCATGACCGTTTGCGGATCGATAATTTGCTGCTCGGTTCTGCCTGTAGTGGAACTTAGGAAATCTCCCGTCTGATTCTGAATTGACTTAACGAGAACAGGATTAATCTTTGACCCATCACCTACAATAGTAGCTATCGCTGATGCCAGTTGCACAGGTGTCACAGCAATACCTTGCCCGATTGCTGATGTTGCCAGGTAAATATCGCGGTTACTCTCTGGCATGATTCCATTTGCTTGGGCTGCAAATTGCATTGTTGTTTTTTTACCAAATCCCAGTGCTTCATAGTAACTGTATAATAAATTCTCATCTATTTCTTTGCTCTTCAATGCAGTTTCAACGAAAACCGGATTACAAGAATTGCCAAATGCTTCCAAAAATGTTTCGTCACCGTGAGGATTGCTTGCTCTCCAACAACGGATAGTGAGACCTCCAGCGTGGGCAAAACCATTACAATGGAAGTCATCATCAGGATTCACAACATCTCCATCAAGCATGGCTGCAGCAGAAACAATTTTAAAAGTTGATCCAGGCTCATAAACCTCTTGAATTGCTGGATTCAACCAACTTTCGGCAAGATACTCACCATAGCGCGCCGGTTCAAAATCCGGCATGCCTGTCATGGCCAAGATTTCACCTGTTTTGATATCCATTACCAGCACAATAACACGTTCAGCTTCAGATGAAAGCAACAAATCTGCAGCTTTTTTCTCCACCCTATATTGCAAATTTGCATCAAGAGTTAAAACCAAATCAGCCCCAGGCTCAGGGACCTGATAAGAATGAACCGTTTCCGGAATCTCACGATTCTTCGAGTCCATTTCAATTACTATTTTCCCGGCAGTACCCCGCAATATCTCATCATAGGTTACTTCCAAGCCTGATAAACCTTGGTTATCCAAACCGGCAAATCCGATCGTTTGAGAAGCCAATCGGCCCTTAGGATAATACCGCTGAGACTCTTCGAACAACTCAATGCCAGGATAATCCAGCGAGGCAATAAGCGGCCCTGCTTCAAAAGGAATCTTCCTTTTTAGCCAAACAAAACTACTATCCATCGTCAGTTTATTGAAAACTTCTTCTTCTGACATAGATAAGATATCTGCTAAGTTTTCAGCCATTTGTTGGGGTTCATATTTACTCGCCTTAATCTCCGCCGGAAAAACCGCTACAGATTCACCATATGTACTGGTGGCAAGAATACTCATATTTCGATCATAAATATTTCCTCGTTGTGATTCAATAACAATCTCTCGTAAACGATTATGAAGGGCAGTGTCCCTATAGGTCTGCCCTTGAATTACTTGTAAATCCACCAACCGATAAAGAATCAACAAAAACATAAGAATAAAGATCACAATGGTGAATGTAATACGATCCATTTTTCTGCGCATTGCATTACTCCTTAAAAATTCCACCTCAACAGTATATCATTGATTGATTGCTGTGCGCTAGAAAATAGTGGGATGTTAGCACTACTAGAAACGTTGATTTCGGATAATTCCGGAACAACTTCAGCGTCTTGATCATGCTCTATAGATGTATTTGAAGTTAGAAAGATTAATTGTTCAGAGCTGGCTTCGATCATACTCATTTCCTGAACAGCTTTTGTTTCCACCATATCCAATGTGTCAATATAGCCAATTTCTAATTTGAGACGCTCATTGAAGGTCTCAAATTCAGTTATGCTTTTTTGTAGATAAGCATATTCTTGATTCCTTGCATCCAAAATCGCCATACTGCCCAGATAACTAGCTGAGACAACAAAAATGACGAGCATAGAAAAAAACATATCCAGCTTCAGCTTGTTCCTTTTGTATATCGAATCAACTGTTTTAGATTTGCTTATTCTTCTTTTTGGGGCCTCATGCCTGCCTCTACTCTTCATTGCCATTGCTTTCTATCCTTTCTACAACGCGTAGTTTCGCACTTCTGGCCCGACGATTACCATCCACTTCCGTATGATCAGCTTCTATCGGTTTTCGATTCACCAATCGAATGCTAGCTTTATGATGACAAACACAAAAAGGCATCTCAGGTGGGCAAATGCAATCACTTGACTCTTTTTTGAAACACGCTTTGACAACTCTATCTTCTAAGGAATGAAACGTGATAACCGCAATTCGGCCACCCGGATTCAAATGATTGATGGCCTTAACCAATGCTTCTTGCAAAACATTCAATTCGTCATTTACGGCAATTCTTAACGCCTGGAATGTCTTTCTAGCAGGATGTCCGCCATCTCTTCTGACTTGCTTGGGGATAGCATTTTTAATAATACCTACCAAATCCTGTGTGGTTTCTATGCGATTCTGCTCTCTGGACTGCACGATAAATTGTGCAATCCTTTTGGCCCAGCGTTCCTCTCCATAGTCCAAAATAATGCTTGCTAATTCACTCTCCTCATACGTATTGACAATTTCTCTAGCAGACAACAACTGTCTTTTATCCATACGCATATCCAATGGTGCATCAGCATGATAGCTAAAGCCACGTTCTCCATGATCCAGCTGGGGGGACGATACACCCAGGTCAAAAACAAAACCATCAGCTTGTTGTCCACCGGTTCCAATAAATATTTTGTCCAAATCCTTAAAATTCATCTGCATCAAAATGAAATTATTTGCTTGCGAGAATCGCTCACGAACATGCATAATGGCATCTGGATCTTGGTCCAAACCATAAAGTTGCCCTGACCCTGCCAAACGTTCAAGAATCAGTTCACTATGTCCACCTCCACCAAGCGTACAATCCACATAGAGACCTCCTGGTTTGACTTGCAACATATCAATGGTTTCGTGCAGCAGTACTGTCTTATGTTGAAACATGGGCTCTCTCCTTATATCTCCAAATCAAGCTCTGACATTTTTTCCGATAATGAATCGTAATCCATGTTCTCTGATTGTATATAGGCATCCCATTTTTCCTTAGCCCAAATCTCAACACGTGTAGAAACACCAATAATAATGGCATCTTTAGCGATATCAGCATGACTCTTCAAATTGCTTGCGATCGTCGCTCTTCCTTGTTTGTCCAATTCGCACTCCATGGCGCCAGAGAAGAACATCCTAACAAAGGCCCGAGCATCTTTTTTGGTAAAAGACAACGATTTAAGTTTCGTTTCAATAATCTTCCATTCGCTCATAGGATAAACAAACAGTGATGAATCCATTCCTTTGGTCATAACAAACTTATCCCCTAAAGCATCCCTGAATTTAGCTGGGACAATGATGCGGTTTTTGACATCCAAGCTATGCTGATATTCTCCAATAAACATCATATCCCCCACTTTCTACCATTATTATACAACCATAACCCACTTTCTACCACAATTATACTTCAAAATCAGAATTTATCACCTCTTTTTGTATATACTTCACCTGATTTCTATAAAATACGGCATAAGAAATAAAAAAAAAGACCTTTCGGTCTTTTACCTTGCGTTCTCATACAAAATAAATCATCAATTTCCTATTTCGAATTTCCTATTTCCTATTTCTCTTACGGGATGCAAGCCAAAACCAAGAAATCAAAACCAATAAGGCTATAATACCCACCCCTATTGAACTTTGCTCAGAAAGAGAAACCACACCAAGAGAAACCCCTGTCATCAAAATACCCACTAAAAAAACGCCTGTAGAAATACTCAAAAAAGCTTTCCAACGTTGTATTCGCATGAGATAGGCTAAAAGTATTCCAGTCCAAGCACCTGTCCCAGGTGCAGGTATAGATACAAAAAAAATCAATCCAATAATTTCATACTTCTCATAGACTTTCTTTTTCACTTCTGCAGAGTTCAAGATTTTATCAATCCACTTCTTCAAAAAGGGAACCTTCGAAAACAATTGAATAGCTGGATCAAGAATATACAGAACAGGTAGTATTGGAACAATATTACCCAAAACAGCATAAAAATAATTGGATACCGGTTCCACTCCCCAAACCAACCCCAAAGGCAGTGCTACTCTAAGTTCTGTGACAGGCAGCATGGATAAAAGAAATACTCTCCAAGGTACGGGCAAATCAATAATTGCATTGATAATCCATTCTCTCATCTTTTCTCATCCATTTCATCAGCATAGGGCAAACTATAAATATTGCTTTCCAGCGCCACTGACAATGCATTTACAATTGCCGCTGGGACAGGAACAGCTGCAATTTCCCCAATACTTTTCGCACCAAAAGGCCCCGTTTTTTCTATACTTTCAATAAAAATACTTTGTATGCCAGGCATTTGATGCGCTTTGACCAACCGATATTTTTTAAAATGACAATTCAAGCATGCCCCTCGCTTATCATACTTTAGTCCTTCCTGTAGAGCCATACCCATCCCCATTTGGACAGCGCCTTCAATCTGTCCTTCTGCACCCATAGGATTGATGGCAAAACCAACATCATGAGCCGCAACATATTCTTGAACATCTATATTCTGTGACTGCTTATGTACACGCACTTTTGCAAAATGAGCAGCATAACTCATTGGGTCTGCTTGAGAAGCATGGGTAGCATGTGCATACAAATCACGTTGATGCAAAACAAAGGCATGCCTCGCAATCCAATGGTACGACACTGATTCTTCTGTCGGGATATCCATTTCTTCACGTAATTTGATTTCTTCTTCCTCAAGCAAGGCTTTCAAAGAACGTGCAACCAAAATAGCAGCATGACCAGCCACATATATACTTCTACTGGCGTAGCAACCCAAATCAAAGGGACAACTCGAAGTATCCCCATGTACCAAAGTAATATCATCCATAGAAAGATTAAGGATTTCTGCGACCATCATCTTGAAACTTGTGTTGGCGCCTGTTCCCATATCAACGGTTCCCGTTGATAGAACGACACTACCATCCATATTCATTTTCAATGACATGGTTGTCAAATCAGTATGCACCGGATACATGCCATTGCCATGAACTCCCAGGGCCATAGATGTACCGTATATGTAATGATTATCCTCCCAACGTTCACCAACTGGTCTCGAAAAATGCTCCCTTCCTTTGGTGATGCAATCCAGCAGGCCAATACTACCAAAATGCTGTCCATCTCTGGCATCAACACCATCAGGGGGCAATGCATACTCCAATCTCAGCGCAGCTGGATTTTTTTTCAAATGTCTAGCCAAATGATCCATATGCATTTCAATGGCTGTTATAAGCTGAGTCGATCCATATCCCCTCATGGCTGAAGCAGTCAGGTGATTGGTCAAAACCGATGTTGCCTTGTAGCGGATCGTATCAAACGTGTATAATCGAAAGGGCTTGGCACTCATCGCCCAGATAAAATCAATCCCACTTGAGCAATAAGCTCCCGCATCAACCCATGCTTCAATTTCCTGACCAATGACACGTTCTTCTTTAATATATGACGTAATATTGGCACGTAAAGCATAACTTCTTCGCGTCGCTATCATGACATCTCGGCGCTGTAAAATAAGCTTGACAGGCCTTTTTAATTGCTGGGCAGCATAAGCGCATAATGGCTCCAAGATAATTTCCAATTTGGAACCAAAAGACCCCCCCATCGTGGACTGAATCACACGTACTTTCGACTCAGGAACGTTTAAAACAGCGGCACATATCATTCGTGCAGAAAAAATATTTTGAGTTGGCGAATAGACAACAATACCCTCATCCAAGACATCAGCAACCACACCATGCGGTTCCATCGCCCCTTGATGATAAGAAGGGATATCTATCTCACTAGTGCAAGTATCATCAGCAATTTTTCGCACTTCCTCAAAATTCCCAGTCTCTATTTCAACCGTATCCAGAACATTTCCTTGATCATCGATCAAGGGTGCAGTATCCAACATGGCTTCTTTGATTGAAAAAACTGCAGGTAATTCCTCTAAATCAAACTTCAACAAACGAACAGCCTTATCAGCAATCGTTTTACTTTCCGCTACGACCATGGCCAAGCGATCACCGACGAATCTCACCTTTGGAGAAAACATTCTCTCTTGCTTGGGGAAATCCTCTGTTTCAAAGGGTGCAGCACTATTGTAAGCAACATTTGGACAATTAAAAACACTGAATACCGCCAAAACTCCTTCTAGTGTCATGGCTTGTGAAACATCTATGGATCGAACGATGGCGTGCGCCGATGGAGACAAGAATAGCGAAGCGTATAGCATATGCGGCAAACGAATATCATCCACATAATTTTCCAATCCTGTTACTTTTGCCGTAGCATCTATAATTGATTGACTCCTCCCAATGATTCTATTGTTTGCCATAGTTTCTCCTTATTCTATCCAAGCTATATCTAAATATACTCGCATGAGCATTGCGCATAAAAAACATATTTATTGCTGATACAAAAATGAATATCTTCCCTGAGTATCCTGTTTCAAATCTAAAAAAACGATTGATTTAGCAGTGCACGAAAACCCTATTCACCCATCAATTCCAAATTATTAACTATGTCGAACTCTTCCTCACTTTGCGCTAAATCTCTGGTCATCTGCAACCATTTCAATGCTGTCTCTTTTTCTCCAGAAAGAAAGAAAAGTTGCGTATAAAGAGCATGAGCATCAAAAGATTTGGGGTAAAGTGTTAAAAATTCTTCATAATAGGACTTGGCATCATCAAAATGACCTTGGTATGTTTCTACCATGGCTATTGACAATAATAAATTTTTTCGTTCACTATCAATCGAAAGTGCCTGTTGGTATGCAGCACTAGATTCTCCAAGGTAAGAAGACACATCCTGGCCATAATAATTGGAATATATCGCAGCAAGGTCATAGTTGATATCTCCCAGTGCAATCCAGGAGTCAACATCATCGGCTGATGCTTCAATCAAAGAAGCGTACATTTCTAAGTCTTTCTCCAGTTGAAGTGTGGTGGCTTCTAAATCATTGGCCACAGAATTGGAATCAGCCGATAACGCACTTGAATTACCCAATGATCCTAAGGCATATGAGCCTACAAATCCACCCAAAAATGTGAAAGCAACAAACCCGACGACCCATCTCATTACTTTTTTATTGCGCAACAATCTAAACATAATTCACCCCTCAATGCAAAGTAACATCATCATTCTTATTCTTACTTGTTTCCAACGAATCCAAAAGAATATTTTGCACTTCCGTCAATATCTTGGTAAAACGATACTCAGCCATCAAAAACTGATTGACCTTGTCATTATCGGCCAAACTCGTATAGATTTCATCAATTTCCTCATGATCAGCCATGATGATATCTTTCCCTAGTAGTACATCCAATTGAATTTCCCATTGTCTTTGCCTGATGTCCTCTAAAATCTCGTAGTTTTCTTCATCTTTTTCCAGAGCTTTCCTGGCTGTTTTGTATTCCAAATACTCTTTCGAGCCTACAATCGCTTCTGCCAACTCTCTGGCTTTATCTTTGATCATCATGCACTCCTAACAATATTCCATCACCTTGATAGATATTCATACGATTATATCGGGTAAATCCCACCAATGTCGTGCCCGTTATCTTTGCCATCTCAATGGATGTGTCCATAACAGCAGACATGGAAACCACAATGGGTATCCCTGCCATACTTAATTTATGCATAATTCCCTTCGAAACCCGACAGCTTAGCAAAATACATAATTCTTTCCAGTCATAGGCATGATTAAGGGCTTTCCCGATGAGCTTGTCCACCATGCAATTCCTGCTGATATCTTCGGTAATATCAACCAAGTTACCTCGATAAACCCATGCACCATTGTGGGTTCCACCAGTTTCCATAAAAAGGCCTGAGGCCTCTCTCAAATCTCTCATACAACGCAGTATATCGCTCGCCTCAATTCTCAGTTCTTTTCCATCATCCCTAACCTGTTCCAAATTCCCATTGGCCAAAGAATCAGGCTGTTCTTTTGACGTAATCAAATGGATCTGATTGCCATGCATATTTATCTTCATATCCTCAACAATAGCATATCCTTTACTGAAAGCCAAACCAATCGCTAGTTCCCTTAATTCCTTGTTCGTGCATGAGTAAGTGCCCAAGCAACATTCATCATAAAATATATCTACTTCGTGTTCGACAATCACTTTGTCTTGCATCATGAAATGATCTTGCCCCTGGACACGAATAATTTTCCGGTTGGAATAATACATAAAAACCTCCTGTTTAGATTATTCCTGACATCCTAATCAATTCGAACATCAAGAACAAATGGCTGAATCAATTCAAGAAAATGATCTAATTCATTTCTTGAGATTCTTATATTCATGGTTACTTCTAATAAAAATGATTCAGATAGAATAATCGCTTGATGTTTTTTTACCAAATGGTGTATACGATCTACATTTTTATACAAAAGTACAATCTCAATATCCCGAGAAACAGTCACCATCATGATTCCAGAAGATTCGATAGCCATTTTTGCGACCTCGCCATAAGTATCAATCAACCCACGAACACCCAGCTTTTTACCGCCATAATAACGTATCACTACCACTGCCAGATTGGTTACTTCCAATGATACCATTGCTCCTAGAATGGGTCGACCCGCAGAACCATGCGGTTCTCCATCATCATCATAAAATTGATGTTCACCATTGATACCGGTAATATAAGCACTGCAATGGTGTGTGGCGTTCTTGTATTCTGACTTGATAAGCCTAATCCATCGACTAGCATCATCAGGATTATCGACTCGTTTTGTTAGAGCCAGAAATTCTGACCTATCTCGCATCAACACACTTTGGCCATCTGATTTAATTGTTTGGTAAGAATCCATTGGTTCGATGGTAGGCTTCCTCATTTCGTTTGCATTTGGCCATATTTATCGCTATAATGAATTATAATCTGAAAGGAGTACAATATGAAAACCAAATATCTTGTTAACTTTGTTTGCTCTAATAACCTAAACTCAACCGACAACATTGACTTCGAATTTGTTGTTGACAGATCATTTTTACCATCTGGATCAATGTATATCGGTGGTGTATTCATGGTAGTGGAAAACAGTATCTATGATGTTGCAAAAGATGAAGCGGAAGTTTACGCTACCTGCTATTATCCCAAAAATAGAACGATTGATTCATTTGGTGAAGTTGATACAGAAGCAGCTCAAAAAGTTACCTACGATGTCATTGCACTATTATCTGAGAAATATGGATTAAAAGGAACTTATACAACCAGAAAAACATCCTGCCGCCCGGTACAAACCAATCCAGATAGTCTATAAATTAACCTAAAAAGAAAGCTGGTTCTTCTGAACCAGCTTATTTTTTTCTGGCCACACCACTTGCAATAGCAGCCAAAGCCACCTTTTCACCAACTATGCGCCCCACATCTTTGTTCAATGCAGCCGGAATGACATAGGTAGGAGATAGCTCTTCTGGCATCACCAAATCCGCAATGGCCTTTGCCGCCGCGATCTTCATCTCCTCATTGATATCAGTAGCATGAACATCCAGCGCTCCTCTAAAAATACCTGGGAATGCCAACACATTGTTCACCTGGTTTGGATAATCACTTCTTCCTGTACATACAATGAAGGCACCAGCCTTACTCGCCAGTGGCGGAAGAATTTCAGGATCAGGATTGGCCATGGCCATGACAATAGACTTTTCGTTCATTGATGAAACCATCTCCTGCGTCAAAACATCTTTACTTGAAACCCCAATAAACACATCAGCTTTCTTCATGGCTTCTGCCAATCCACCTACCAATCGTCTTGGATTGGTACGTAATGCCATCTCGTATTTGGCTTGATTCATCCCCTCTTTACGGCCATTATATATTATTCCATTGCGGTCACAAATTACAAGATGCTCTGCTCCTTCTTTCAAAAGCAAATTAGAAATAGCAATACCAGCAGCTCCAGCTCCATTGATTACAATATGGATCTCACTCATATCCTTTTTTACAAGGCGCAATGAATTGATAAGAGCTGCGAGTGTTACGACGGCTGTCCCATGCTGGTCGTCATGAAAAACAGGAATAGATAATTCTGCCTTTAGTCTTTTTTCAATTTCAAAGCAAGCAGGGGAAGCGATGTCTTCAATGTTGATGCCGCCAAATGAGGGTTCTAGCGCCTTGATAATATTCACAATCTCATCAGGATCTGTTGTATTCAAACAAATAGGAAAAGCATCTACTCCGCCAAAGGCCTTGAACAAAATCGCTTTTCCTTCCATCACTGGCAAACTCGCTTGGCCTCCGATATTTCCTAAGCCCAAAACGGCGGTACCATCACTAACAATGGCTACCATGTTTCCTTTGCTGGTATAGTCATAGGCTAGGATTGGATTTTGCGCAATTCTAAGACAAGGTTCTGCTACACCTGGTGTATAAGCAATACTCAAATCATGCGTACTGGCAAGTGGAACTTTGCTCTCAATAGAGATCTTCCCCTTGTATTTCTCATGCATCTCTATTGATTCATCATATATGGTCATTTTTCACCTACTTTATCTGATCATAATAATAAGATATGATCTCACTTCTACGAACAATACCGATAAAAACACCCTGATCGTCAATGACCGGAACAAAGTTCTGTCTTTTGGCCAGTTCCAACAAATCCATCATATCCGCATTGATCGATACTGGCTTAATCTCCCGTTGTCTTTCAATATCCTCAATAAAATACTTGCTGGTATTGTCAAAATCGAGGCCTTTGGTGTGCTTGATTTTCCACAAAACATCACCTTCCGTCAAGGTGTTGATGTATTTTCCATCCTTGTCAATGACAGGGACTGCTGTGTATCCGTGATACTCCATCTTCTCCAATGCTTGTCGAATAGTTGCATGTTCGTCAAGAACAATAACCTCACTTTTCGGCAAAAGGAAAAATGCTATGTTCATCGGTATACCTCCTTCAATACTACTGTATTATCATGAAGAAACACAGTAAAACAAGCAATATCCCAGAATTGCACTCGCGTACGACGAGGCTATCATCAGATAGCCTCGTCATTTTACGCATTGGGAATATCATGAATGTATTCACCAAGGCCAAGTTCTGTCAACCGTTCAGGCGTTGGGATTCCATCCGGTGTCCAATTGCCCAACTTGTAATACTCCTGCAACATAGGTTCTAAATTCACCCTTAATCCTGAATGCACCAACGGTGCCTCTTTCTCATTGGGTGATCCAATATCTTCAGGATTGACAAATACTTGAAGGCTTTCGTCCAAAAAACGTGTGGGCAAATTATCATCCTTTTTAGAGTAACCATGACGAACATTATACATTCGTTCTAAATTAATAATCCGCTGCCCGGCTCTAAATATATCCTCATTGCTGATATCATATCCTAGAGCTCGCATACCCTCTGCCAAATCATCAGACATAATAGCATAAGTTTCTGTAAAGGCAAATTTGCATATTCCCAGCGCATCAGCCAAAGCATTGTTTACTTCAGTCCATCGCACCATCACAGCCTTATAGTCCTCTTTGGTAGTATCCATCAACTCTGGCCCGCAAGCAGCCAATTCAGGAACTTTATTGATTACTTCCATATTTCCTGTTAAATCAAGCGTAGCCAAAGCATATAAATGATCTGCACCTCTATTGCTGGTTGCATGACCTAAGGCCATCCCTTTTAAAACCCGTCCATCTTGCCTGGGGATTTCAACATTTTTACATTGCAAAGCAAAACGCTCGGCACCTTTTCCAACAATTTCACCTGCATGTTTTACACCATCTGCCAATAATTGCCCTGTGGTTCCTCTTCGAAATGAAATATCTTGAATCAAACCAATAATAGTTTCAGGATTACCCCACTCTAAATTATACTGTTCATCTACAATCAAACCTTTTTCCTTGGCTTCCATAGCAAAGGCAATCATCACACCAACAGAAATGGTGTCAATGCCCATTTCATTGCATAGCTTATTGCAATAAATAAGCAATTCTGGATTCTTGTTCCATACATTTGGTCCCAGTGCATTCGCTGTCTCATACTCAGGACCTTCTTGCAATGGTGTCATAAATGGGCCGTCTTTCACCTCTGTAAATCTGGCACATTTGATTGAGCATGCATAGCAACCACCCGTTTTTTTTGTGTACTTCTTGATAGCCTGTGCGTTGAGTTCATCTCCATAAGGGAATTGACCATAAGCATGATTCCGAGTAGGATTATCCCCACTTTTATTCTTGTAGTTCAACAAGATTACCGTTCCCCACTCAGTATAATCTTTGGCCCCAGGATGATTCTTAACCAAAGGAGTCACGCGTCGAACCACGTTCATGAATTCAGGTTTCGTAGAAGACTTCTTGGTGGCCTTGACAACCACAGCTTTTAACTTTTTATCTCCCATGACAGCACCCATACCGGTCCTTGCAGCAGCTCGTCCATAATCATTGATAACCGACGCGCAGACAACAAGGTTCTCCCCGGCGGGACCGATAGAAGCCACTCTGCTCCCAGGATAGATCGTTCTCAAATCTTTTTCCACCGCACCGGTTTCCTGCCCCCAATACTGATTGGCTTCCTTGATTTTAATCTCATCATCTTCGATATGTACATACACAGGTTCCTTGGACTTACCAACAAAAATCACCATATCATAGCCAGCTTTTTTCAATTCTGGTCCAAAAAAGCCTGAGCTATTGGCATAACCGTATGCCCCTGTAGCTGGTGATTTTGACGTCACAGTATACCTTGCGCCAGACGGCCAAGGTGTCCCCGTAAAAGGTCCAACAGAAAATATCAATAAATTTTCCGCATCATATGGTGCTACTTCTGGTCCTACATGATCATAAAGAATCTTGGCAGCAATGCCTCGGCTCCCGATATAATTTAAAATCAATTGTTCGTCAGTCACCTCAACACGCACTTCTTGTTTGGATAAATCAATCCAAGCTGTTTTCCCCATTATGCCTCCTATCTAACCTCCACCCATTTGTGTAAAGAGATCCACTTGGTCTCCGTTTCGCAATAAAACAAATGGCCAGTTCTCCACCTGTACATACTTTCCATGTACTGTCATCCCAGCAATCTTACTCATATCTTCTTTTTGCAGTTGACTATAGCGACGGACAAGGATTTGCCACAAATCTTGTGCCGTACTTTTTTCAGGTAATTCAATATCCAAATACATTGTACCCAGCATCATCTGAAAAAAACCAAGTAAACGTAATTTAATCAACATCATAACTCCCACGCCTAGTATAGCAACAATGGCATTCGAACTCAAGAATGATTATTACTCTTCTAGATTATAAATCACTCGACCACAACTCTGGCATCGAATTCCCACACTCTCTGCTTTGACTGCAAAAATTGTATCAGACTCCAACAGCATACTGCAACAGGAGCAAAATCGCCCCTTTTTAAGAATGCTCAACATTTCAATTCCATATTTACCAGACTCTCTTTCATAAAAGACCCGGTCTTCAACGTTCAGCATCATAATGAATTCCTGGATTTGTTCATCCATTTGTTTTAATTTTTCAAGCAACCGGTTTCTTTCTTGTAGATACTCTTCTACTTTGGCTTCATAATCCTTCATTCGATCCACCAAACTATTCTTTTTCTCCTTTAAATCCGCTCTTTTGGCAACAATCATAGCATTTTCTTTTTCAATTCTATTGTGTCTATTCGCCAATGTTGACTCCAGATTTTCTAGGCGATTCTGCATAGAAGTCAACTCTTTGGCAGTGAATTTATTGGAATACAAATCTTCATTGATTCTGGCAATCTCTTCCAAAATCGTCTCTTTCTCATCTTGCAATTTATGAATATCTTTGATATGCATTCTTAATTTTTCTTCAAGCAGAATAAGATCTCTTTTTTCGGCCAACAATTCCTGTTTGCGCCTACGAAGTTTAACCTCTCTCTCTTTGGGATAACTTTTTTCCATAGCTTCTCTTCGTAATTTTAAACTCTGCAGCTCATACAGTTGATCATAATTCATATTCTCACCCCACTTGAAAACAAAAGAGCAGGCCATCCCTACTCAATAATCCTGAATACGTCCTTACTTTTTTTGGAAAAATCACATGTCATATTCAATGTCTGACCTATTGTCTGACAGAGCATCTGCATCCCTGGTTTTTCAGTAGCAAAATGAGTGGCATCAATCAGGCTGATACCCTTTTCTTCGGCATTCAAAGCTGTATGATAATCAATATCTCCTGTAATCAAAACATGGGCCCCACTTGAAGCAGATTGATCCACTAGGCTTTTGCCTGAACCGCCACAAACGGCAACCACAGAAATCATCTTGTCCGGATCCCCGGTCACGTGCACAAAAGGCAATTGCAATAGATTTTTGATGTTGTGGGCAAGTTGGCCAAGCGGCAGATTTTCAGGTAAAAAACCAATTGTTCCCAAACCCAGATGACGAGCAACATCTTTGCTCTCATAAACATCGTAAACAATTTCTTGATGAGGATGAATACGCTTTAGCTCTTCTACGATGAATTGCCAACCAGATTGCGGCAGATATAATTCTACACGACTCACATCCTCTTGAAAAACAAACGCTGGCCGTGTAATTTCCTTTATAGAGAAACCAAAATCCTCTGCTTGCGAAGATTGAACGTACTCCGTTCTAGATCGATATGTACGTGCCCCTATTTTTACCAAATGTTCAACTACTTTTTGTTTTTGTTGCGCAGGAACATAAAAAACCAATTTGTAATCGCTCAAATCAACAGGCATCAATTTCTTCTGATTTCGCAACTGCAATAAAGTAGCCATTGCCTCACTAATACCAACCTCTGCTTGATCATAATTAGTATGACAGCTATATAAACATATTTCATGCTGAATCATACGATAAATCATTTTCCCTTGCCACGTGCTGGCATCAATCGCATGAATGGGGTCAAAGAAAAAGGGATGATGCGTTACAATCATGGTATATTGCTGTAAAATGGCTTCTTCAACAATCTCAGGATTCAGATCCACAGCAAAAAGAACTTTATGAATCTCTTGCATCTGATTGCCAATCATCAACCCAGTATGATCCCACGACTCCTTCAGAAATGGTGGGGCTATGTTTTCAATGGCTGTGATGATTTCTTTGCATTTCATAAGATCCTATTAACTTTCTAAGCTTCTCGATATCTTCTTGATAAAAAGATATTTTACCGCTTTCTGGATACTGAGCACATTGCATGGCTCCCAACACTTCTACTTTTCTATCCAACATGCTCTGCATATATTCTACTAAAAATTCAGACCCCTTTTCAAGTAATTTAGGGCCGATTTGCAGATTTTGCCAATTGGCCTCTTGATGCGTGTCACCATGCCGCGCCGATATAATAAGATATAAGCGATTATCTTCTCTTATAAGTGTCTCATCATCAATCAAAAAACCAAGTTCGAACAAGGTTTTTCTCACTCTATCTGGGGAATTTTGAGGTTGCAATACCAGTTGCTGAGCCATTTTCGCTTTATCAGCATTTTCATTTATGATTCGACTTATCGTTTGCCCTCCCATGCCAGCAATAACGATACTCTCTATCTCAGATTCTGCAATAGGATGCAGACCGTCCCCCCAACGAACCTCTAGCTGATCAACGTATTCACTTTGGTTTATATTCTTTTTTGCAGACTCATAAGGGCCATCATGCAATTCTATAGCGATACCCTTTTTAAAAACATCACGTTCCAAAAGATAAAGCAAGAGATAAGCATGATCTGCACCGATATCAATAATGGTTTCACCAGGCAAAAGAAAAGAAGCAACCGTTTCCAATCTTTTACTAATTTTCTGCATATTCCATATCCTCCATGATATAAAAAAACCCCGTTCGAAAACGGGGTTGGTGGGCGATGACGGGATCGAACCGCCGACATCTTGCTTGTAAGGCAAGCGCTCTCCCAGCTGAGCTAATCGCCCGAATGGTGACCCGTAGGGGAATCGAACCCCTGATACCGCCGTGAAAGGGCGATGTCTTAACCGCTTGACCAACGGGCCAAAATAAACATGTGGTCGGGGCAGAGGGATTCGAACCCCCGACCCCCTGGTCCCAAACCAGGTGCGCTACCAAACTGCGCTATGCCCCGACGACAAGACTTATTATATGGTCAACAACCATCAATGTCAATAAGCATTTTTATTTTCTAAAAAATTGCTGTATCTCTTTTTCTATGACCTTAATGGCCTGTTGCTCTTCCCATGGTGTTTCCACCGAAAGCCACTGTATTCGCGCATCAGCCTTAAACCAAGTATATTGTCTTTTCGCATAACGCCTGGTATCGCGTTTCATAAGCCGAATGGCTTCATCCAAAGGCACTTCATGCTGCAAATACAAAAGCATGTGTCTGTATCCCAATGTCTGCATGACCTTGTGTGTGGAATCCACTCCATTTTGCAATAAATACTTTACCTCTTCCAACAAGCCATCTTGCATCATCCTGTCAACACGTTTTTCAATCCTGCTGTACAAAACAGATCGCTCCAGCATCAACCCAAACATCAAAGGGGCATAATGCGGAACCAACAATCCTGACCGAAGTGATTGCCCTACCTCTTCCTCACTTCGCTCCAGAGCGCGCAGAATCCTGCGTACGTTGTGAGGATGAATCTTTTGTGATGTAATGGGGTCCTTCTCTTGTAGCAAGAAATAGAGCGCCTCTGGACCGTGTTCTTCCAAATAGAATTGATATTTACTTTTGATTAGACTGGTTTTTTCTGGTATCTGTTTAGAAAAACAGTATTCATCAATGACACTTCGTAGGTAAAGACCCGTGCCACCACAAATCAGAGGAATCTGATGGCGGGCCGATAGATTATCGATGACCCTACGGGCATCTTGCTGATAATCATATACTGAATAATCATCCTGAGGCTCATAGACATCCAGCATGTGATGAGGCACACGATATCCTGTCGAAGAAACCATTTCCGCTTCTTTAATTTTTCCTGACCCTATGTCTACATGGCGATACACCTGTACCGAATCACAAGAGATAATCTCTGCATGAACAAGGGAGGCCACCTCCACAGCAATACGGCTTTTCCCTGATGCAGTTGGCCCTACGATGGCAACACATTTTCGCATAAATACCTCACTGATCTCGTAAAAAGAATTTCTCCAGTTCCTTTTTTCCCAAACGGATTATGGTGGGTCGACCATGAGGACAAGTATAGGGATCCTCACATTCACCCAAAGACTGTAACAAGCGGATAATGGTATCATTATGAAGATCATCTCCACCTCTTATGGCTCCATGACAAGCGGCAAGCTCCAGCATTTTTTCTTTGATACTCTCTTGGTTTTCATCAAGAGCAACCAATAATTCCTCCAAAAGCACCGCATAATCTTGTCCTATCAACCCCACTGGAACCCCACGTAAAAGATATTCGTTGTCCCCAAAGAGTTCTACCACAATGCCCAGTCTGTTCAGATCATTAATGTATTCCACAAGCTTGGTTTTTTGTACATAAGACAGCGCCAGAACTACTGGTTCCAGCAAAAACTGGGACTTCAATGTCTCTTGCTGATATTCCACGCGAAGCTCTTCATAGCGAATTCGTTCATGCGCAGCATGTTGATCCAGAATATAGAGATCATCCTCTTTTTTTAATACAGCATAGGTTCTGGAAATCACAGTAAGGACTTCATAGCCAATAAAGATTTCCTGTTTTGTACTCACTGGTATCGTATCATGCTGCCCAGCCTCATACGAAGCAGAAGGTTCTTCTTGTAGATAAACAGGCTTTGCAGACACATCGACGCTTTTTTCTCTATGGAATTGATGCAGCAAGAAAGTTTCCTGCCTCCTCCCTATCTCCCTAGGCTGATCGTTCACACTGGTAAATATGGAAGCCGTGTCAATCTTCGCTTTCGACCATTCAGATTCCCCGAGCATAGAATTGATATGACCCTGGTTCTTTTGCGGTAATGCACGAATTTCACTTTGATCCATCAATGCCTTTTCAACACTTTTGACCAATTCTTTGCGGATCGTCTCTTCCATGGAGAATTTCACTTGTATCTTGGACGGATGAATATTGACATCGATGGCAGCCGGATTCATTTCAATGTGCAAAACACCCATTGGGTATTTGCGAATGGGTATTCTATGACGATAAGCTTGTTCCAATGCCGCTGAGAGAACCTTGGACTGCACGTAACGCCGGTTGACAAAAAAGATCTCAAAATCTTTACTGGCTCTGTACAGATAAGGTGGTGCAATCAGGCCATGGATACGATAATAATCTGTTTCTTCTTGTATGTTGATTAATTTCTCAGACAAAATACCTGGAAAAACATATGCCAACGTTTCACGCAAATCACCTGTTCCTCTTGTTCGGAATAGCGTCTTCCCATCAGCAATCAATGAAAATGCAATCGTGGTGTGGGAAAGAGCGAGTTTTTGAACATAATCCACAATCACTGACTTTTCCAAATGTTCCGCCTTAAGAAATTTTTTGCGCACAGGTGTGTTAAAAAAGAGATCGCGCACTTCTACTGTCGTGCCTGGTTTCCTGACTTGCGGTTCTTCTGCAACAATTCTTCCACCTTCAATTGTTATGGCCTGCCCTGAAGGCTGCTCAGCTTGTCTGGAAACCATATGAATGCGAGAAACAGCAGCAATACTGGGTAACGCTTCCCCTCTAAAACCCATGGTATTCAACGAATAAAGATCCGAAGTTTGACCAATTTTACTGGTTGCATGACGAAGAAAGGCCAGACGCAACTCATCTGATGCAATGCCATTTCCATCATCTTGAACCTCCATACGGCTCAGGCCACCCTTTTCCAAGGTTACATGAATAGATTTAGCCCCAGCATCAATGGCATTTTCCACCAGTTCCTTCACCACAGACGCAGGTCTTTCCACCACTTCTCCAGCAGCAATCTGATTGGCAATATGGTCTTCTAATACATGAATATGCGCCATTGTCCTATCCTCAATTCCGGCTACGTTCTTTCAACTCAAATAGCAAATCCAGAGCTTGCTTGGGGCTTAAGCTCTCAGGATCTATCTCGCTCAATAATTCCAAAGCAGCATTGGTCTTTGGAAAACTCATCTGTTCTCCTTGTTGAAAAATGAGGCGTTGTTCACTCTGCAACAACTCCTTGAGCTTATCATTGGCCCGATCAATTACGGCTCGTGGAAGACCGGCCATTTGAGCCACATGGATGCCGTATGACTGATCTGTGCCACCAGCAATGACCTTGCGCAAAAACAAGACATCCTCTTTTCTCTCCTCCACGGCCATAGACCAGTTGGTAATCCCTTCGTAAATGCCTTCCAGAGCAATAAGCTCATGGTAATGCGTAGCAAATAAAGTCCTCGCCTGGATCCTATCATGTATGTATTCTGCAATAGCCCAGGCAATCGAAAGTCCATCCACTGTAGACGTCCCTCTACCAACCTCATCCAGGATAACCAGACTACGCGAACTGGCATGTTTTAAAATCTGTGAAACTTCTTTCATTTCCACCATAAAAGTGGAATCGCCTCTGGCCAAATCATCGCTGGCACCAACCCGCGCAAAGATCTTATCTACTATGCCCATCCGCATCGCCTTGGCAGGCACAAAACTGCCTGCCTGGGCCATGATAGCCAAAACAGCCACCATCCGAATATAGGTGGATTTTCCTGCCATGTTGGGACCAGTAATAATCACTAGTGTTTCTCTTTCTGGATACAACAAGCAATCGTTGGGAATAAAATCTTGGTTCGGAAGAATGGTTTCGACCACAGGATGTCTGCCATCAACAATATCGACAGATACATCTGTTGTCAGTTCAGGTCGTACATATCCTCTCGCAACAGCCACTTCCGCAAATGAAACGAAGACATCGAGTTGAGACAAATCCCTGGCCAAGGCCTGAATCTCTCTGGTTTTTTCTTTGACACGCAACCGTATTTCCACAAACAATTCGTATTCAAGCGCATACAACTTATCCTTGGCACTAAGAATCTTCTCTTCCCATTCTTTTAGCTCTTGGGTGACATAGCGCTCGGAATTGGCCAATGTCTGTTTGCGAATATACTCCTTGGGAACCTTGTCCAGCTGCGCTTTGGTGACATCAATATAATAACCGAATACACGGTTGTACCCGATTTTCAGTGTTTTAATACCCGTCTTTAACCGTTCCTGGCTCTCCATAGACGCCAATATACTGGCTGCTTCCTGGGAAATAATCCGCCATTGATCTACCTCCTCATGATAGCCAGTGGCAATGATTCCCCCTTCTTTGAGAGCAACTGACGGATCATCTTGAATGGCTGTATCCAAAAGCTGACAAAGCCCATCCAATACGTCCAAATTCTCTCCATAGACCTGAAAAAGCGCATCCGCCTCAAGCAGCCGGGACTTGATATTTTGGGCTTCCATCAAGCTGCTCTGCATGGCTTTCAAATCTCTGGCATGGGCTCGCTCATAGGCTACTCTCGTCATAATGCGTTCCAAATCGTAGATTTTCTTTAGTCCCTTGGCCAAATCTCTGCGTAGATATACATCCTCAATAAGGTGAGCCACATATTCCTGCCGTTCCTGAATTTTTTCCAGTGACAGCAAGGGACGTTGCAACATTTCTCGAAGTCGTCTGGCCCCCATGGATGTCTTTGTATGATCAAGCACATAAACCAACGATGTTCGCTTGTCGCCTTCTCGAATTGACTGCGTTATTTCCAGATTTCTTCTGGTTCCCATGTCCATCTGTAAACTGTCTTCCAACGAATAAAGACAAAGAGATGTGAAGTTGTCGGCCAGCATTTTTTGTGTATCTTCTAGATAATACAATAAAATCGCAGCCGCTTTATATGAGCTCTTGTGGTCCCAAAGTGTACGTTCCGTATCACTTAAGTTCTCAACCTTTTTACGATATCCATCCTGGTAAGCGTTTTTCAAAGCCGTTATGAAAAAACCCATGTGTTCAATATTCTGTCTGGTGCGGTCATCCACGCTATCCATATCCATGACGATCTCAGAAGGATTGATACGGGCCAATTCATCTAGAATCAAGGAAAGATGTGTCGTACCATTGACCTCAGTGGCCATAAAACTTCCTGTACTGATATCACAATAGGACAAGCCCAGCTGAGAATCTTTATAGCTCAAACAGGCCAGATAATTGTTCTCTCCATCAATGAGAGCATTTTCTTCTAAAACTGTTCCCGGCGTTATGATCCGCACCACTTCTCGTTTCACAATGCCCTTCACACTGGCCGGGTCCTCCATCTGTTCACAAATAGCAACTTTATATCCCGCTTGGATGATTTTGTTGATATACCCTGTTGCCGCATGATAAGGAATGCCGCACATCGGCACCTTGAGACCATCGCCACCGCTACGTGCTGTGAGCACAATACCCAGCAAGTCAGAAGCTCGAATGGCATCATCAAAAAACATCTCATAGAAATCACCCAAGCGAAAAAAGAGGAATTCATCGTTAAATCGCTCCTTGATTTCTTGGTACTGTCTCAACATGGGTGTGAGTTCTCCCATCGCCTTATCCTCGTTTCATTTCCCCCCACAGACTCCATGTTTTGGCGTCTGTGATGTTTACCTGGACCAACTGATGAATATGATGCTCTGCACCATAGAAATTGACTACCTTCCCACCACGAGTCCGGCCCGTGAGCACTTGGTCATTATTTTTGCTCTTTCCTTCTACCAGAATTTCCACTTCGCTGCCCAATAATGCCTTGTTTTTTTCTAACGAAATTTGATTCTGCAACGTCAATAACTGATTAAAACGCTCCATCTTAACTTCCTGCGGTACTTCATCTGCCATCCGTGCCGCTGGGGTTCCCTCTCGGGGTGAATACAAAAACGTATAAATCAAATCATACCTGACCTGTCTAACAACATCCATCGTATGTGTAAAATCTTCTTTTGTTTCCCCGGGAAAACCAACAATAATATCGGTCGTCAAGGTGGGATTGTTAAATGTCTGCTTGATTTTTGCCAGGGTTCCTAAATACCCTTCTTTGGTGTAACCTCGATGCATCTTCTTAATAATACGGTCACTCCCTGATTGCAAAGGGAGATGAAACTGCTCACAAACATTGGGTAATGTAGCCATGGTCTCAATCAATGAATCCGAAAAATCCCTGGGATGAGATGTCATGTATCGAAGCCGATAACGCCCTAAACCATCCAAGGCCCGCAACAAATTTTCAAAATCGGGTTTTCCCGACAAATCTTTCCCATAAGAATTTACATTTTGCCCCAAAAGCATAATATCTCGATAGCCTTGCTGTAAAAGAGTGCTCACCTCATCGATGATATCAGGCATTGCCCGGCTTCTCTCTCGACCTCGAACATAGGGTACGATACAATAGGTACAGAAATTATTGCACCCATAAATAATATTGACATACGCTTTTATGGTATTGGCTCTGGTGGCAGGCAACGATTCCACTACACCTTGATGGTCATCCCAAACTTCCATAATGGCCTGCTTTTTAGCCTTGACTTGTTCCAATAACGCCGGAAATCGATGTAGATTGTGTGTACCGAAAATGATATCCACATCCGCAAAGTGACTATGGATATATTTGGCAACCGTTTTTTGTTGCGTCATGCATCCACCCACGGCCAAAATAAAATCAGGGTTATCTGCCTTTCGGTTTTTCAATGTCCCAATACGAGTCAAAACCTTGGCTTCTGCTTTTTCTCTTACACAGCAGGTATGCAAAACCACGATATCGGCATCTTCAGAGACATGCGTTCTTTGATAGCCCATGCTTTCTAGCATGCCTGCTATGTTTTCCGCATCATGCTCGCTCATCTGGCAACCCCAGACCTCAATGTTGTATAACACGTCGTTTCCCTTTCCGTTTCCGATTACAATACACTTCATAGCGATTATAGTATAGGTAGAAAAATTTCTAAAGGCTAAAACACATTGTTTTAGCCTTCTTCTTCACTCTATTTACTTATTGCTTTCGATAATTGGGGGATTCTTTGGTCACATAAACATCATGCGGATGGCTTTCAATCAGACCTGCTCCCGTGATACGAATAAACCTGGAATCTCTCTTCAACGATTCCATGTCCTTGCATCCACAATAACCCATGCCTGCTCGAATACCTCCCACCATCTGATAGAGGGTTTCGGAAACATCTCCTTTGTAAGCCACGCGGCCTTCAATGCCCTCTGGGACCAGTTTTTTCGAATCTTGTTGAAAATACCGATCTTTGCTGCCACTTTTCATAGCAGCTATGGACCCCATTCCCCGATAGGATTTAAAACTGCGTCCCTGGTATATTTCGATTTCTCCGGGACTTTCCTCAGTTCCTGCCAACATACTGCCCAACATGACTGTCGAAGCTCCCGCTGCCAACGCTTTCACAATATCACCAGAATACTTTATGCCGCCATCCGCGATCACAGGAACATTGTATTTGGCTGCTTCTTTGGCACAATCATAAACAGCTGTGATCTGAGGCACGCCAATGCCTGCAACAACCCTGGTGGTACAGATAGATCCAGGCCCTATGCCTACTTTAACGGCATCCGCACCTGCTTTGATCAAGTCCCGGGTACCCTCAGCTGTGGCGACATTCCCAGCAATCAACTGAATCTCCGGATACTTCTGTTTCAACGATGCTACCAATTCCAGAACACCTTTGGAATGACCGTGTGCCGAGTCAAGTACAATTACATCAATATCAGCTTTTACGAGTGCCTTGACTCTATCTAGGACATCACTGGCAATACCCACTGCAGCACCTACGCGCAGACGTCCACGCTCGTCCTTGGCAGAATTTGGATATTTGATGGCTTTCTCAATATCCTTGGTGGTAATAAGGCCACGAAGGACCATGCCCTCATCCACCAAGGGCAATTTCTCAATTTTATATCGTTCAAGAATCTTTTTTGCCTGTTCCAAATCGGTGCCCACTGAGGCCGTTACCAGATTTTTTGATGTCATGGCATCTTTGACCAAGGTCTGATAATCTTCTACAAATCGCATATCCCTGTTCGTAAGGATACCGACCAATCGCTCTTCTTGATCAACTACCGGTACGCCGGATATCCGATACTTGGACATCAGATCCTCTGCACGTTGCAACGTATCCTCTGGATGGACATAAATAGGATGCGTAATGACACCATTTTCTGAGCGCTTCACAATATCCACCATGGTGGCCTGTTCCTCTATGGACATATTTTTATGTATAACACCCAATCCACCCTCACGAGCCATGGCAATGGCCATCCTTGCTTCTGTCACCGTATCCATGCCGGCAGAAACAATCGGCATATTCAGTTGAATGGTTTTGGTTAAAATCGTTTTGACATCCACTTCATTGGGGAGCACATCCGATTTCCCCGGCACCAACAATACATCATCAAATGTCAGTCCTTCCTTGGCAAATTTTCCATCAAACATTTTTCTCCTCCATACTCTTTCACGCATTTCGTTTGTTGTCATTATAGCAGTTATAGAACCAGGAATAAAAGAAATTATTTTGTAGAGCCCAAGCCACCCCTACGCTTATCTCTCATCGGAATGTCATCCTCCGTAATCAAATAATGCGTAAACAAAGCTTGGGCTATGGCATGATGCTTTTCTATGCGAAATGTCTTGACGCCATCATTGACCAAGCAGAGCATGATGTGCCCTTCATTGGTTTCATTGTCAACATAATCAGCATCGATCCAACCTTGAACATTGCATAACCTAACACCAAATTTATAGCCATGTCCGCTGCGTGAATTGATCAACAACACTTCATCTGGATTCATATAGACCTTTACACCTGTTGGTATAATAATCGTCGACCCTGGTTCCAACTCTATATCTTGCGGTGAGAAGAGATCATAACCAGCTGATTGACGGGTCGCCCGTCTGGGCAATATGATATCATGATAATCTAGAGAATGTGCATCTTGTATCCATTGTTTTTGACTTATCTTTTCAAAGCGCCTCATGAATTGTCCCCTTCAACTCTTGCCACCAAGTCATTACACTCTTTTTGTTACGCTCCACCCCAATCACGGCCATGGCATAGGAGGATGGATCACAAAGTTTTTGGGCCAGTTCTTCCATGTTTTCAAAAGAAACTGCCTCCAGCTTTTGCAAAATTTCTTCTTCTTCAACAATCCGATCTTGTTCCATCAGATTACTGCCGATGCGTTTCATTTTGGAAGATATGGATTCATTGCCCATGACGATATGCGCTCTCAGCTGATTTTTGGTCCGGTTGTACTCTTTCTGGTTAAGACCACCATTTTTCACGTCCTCCAGCATACGCACAACCAAATCCAGCACCTGATTGACACTTTGATGCGACGTTCCGGCATAGATAGAAAAAACACCCACATCGGAAAAAGACTGGTTGTAAGAATAAATGGAATAGGCCAGACCACGTTTTTCCCGAATTTCTTGAAATAGCCTTGAACTGCCGCTACCTCCCAAAATACTATTGAGCATAACCAAGGAAAAATATTCATCATCTTCTTTATGGGGACTTTGTATCCCCAAACAAAGATGTGATTGTTCCACTTTTTTTGCCTGGTAAATAAATCCTTTTCCGATTTTTCCTATAGGCTGCATGCTGTCATTATTTTTTTCTCTTTGGCGGTGGAGCATAAAATAATGCTCAATCTGAGAAATGATTTCCTCTTCCAGAATATTCCCAGCCACGGAAACCACCATCTTATGAGGCTGATAATGCTCTTGATGAAAAGAGACTATCTGTTCTTGTGTCATGGATGAAATCCGATTTGCTGTTCCAAGAATATTGCGCCCCAAAGGGTGATGTGCGAACATTTCTTCCAAGAGAAGATCATGAACAGCGTCATCAGGCGTATCTTCATACATGGCGATTTCTTCCAAAACAACCATTTTTTCTCTGTCAATATTGTCTTGTGTAAAGGTACTGAAAAAGACCATATCACTGAGTATGTCCAAAAGTAGCTGCTGGTCTTCCTTCAGAACTTTTCCATAGAAGCAAGTGTATTCTCGAGAAGTAAAAGCATTGAGAGAACCACCTTTTTCTTCAATCTCTTCCATGATCACTTGCGCGCTTCGGCGCACGGTCCCCTTAAACACCATGTGCTCGATCAAATGGGCAATACCATTGTTCTCCAAGGTTTCCCAACGAGAACCCGTCTTCACCCAAACGCCTATAGAAACTGTTTGCACTGTCTCTACCCGTTCTAGTCCTATTCGTAAACCATTGTCGCTGTTGTGCAATCGAATCATCGCAACCTCACCATTCTTGTATTTTTTATCTTAGCATGAAGAGAGTATCTTTTCCACTCTACATAGTATTGCTCTGTTCTGTGCAATACGATAGAATAAAAAAGGAAAAGGAGGATAAACTATGCCAATTGTTGATGTACATATCCGCGAACAGTCTTATGAGACTCGAGAGTCTATTGCCAAACGAATCACACAGGTGATTGTAGAAGAAACACAGCATCCCGCTCATGCCGTAACCGTCATGTTTCACACCGTAAATCCAGATTACGTGGCAGCCGGGGGTGAAATGGTCGATAAACTGCTGAACAAATCCAAATCATAGTTCATGATGAAAACCAAAGATTTGGTCACTGGAGCCGTTTTGACGGCTATTTCGCTCATCATTCCCTTGGTATTCGGAGGGTTCTTACGTATTTATATTCCACCATTCAGTGCCACACTGGCTTCCCATGTTCCCTTGTTTTTGGCCATCACCATCAGCCCCTTCGTGGGTTCCATGGTGGGATTCGGTTCTGCTTTGGGTTTTCTTCTGATTCTCGGCCCCATCATAGGAGCCAGAGCCAGCGTGCACATCTTGCTGGGATGGATCGGCGGACTGCTATATAGAAAGAATCAATCCTTAAGCAAGACATTATGGTTGATCTTGCCACTGCATGCACTAGGAGAAGCACTGGTCGTCTTGCCCTTTGGATTTGATGCTTACACCGCCTTGATCGTAGTAGGATTGGGTACTGCTTTGCACCACATCTTAGATGGCTTGCTCGCCTATATTATTTTTTCTCAGCTGATCCGTTTTTTTGGAAATCCCAAAAGACTTAACGAGGATCTGACATAGACAACAATCAAAAAAGGCGAATCTGCTGATTCGCCTTTTTTATTCCTTTTGTTACTCTTCGTCTGATGCACCCTTGTCAAACACAGGTTCAATCACTTCTTCTTCCTCAGACTCTTCTTCTTCCGAAATACGGTTAATGTATGCCAATACTACTGTTTCATCCAACTCATGCAGTGGCTCAATGGTATCTGGCAAATCCAAATCTCCAACAGTCAAGGGTACATGAACCGTCAGTTTGCTGGCATCAATGTCAATGCTCTGCATGATATCTTTGGGCATACAATGCACTTCCAACTCGGAAATATTTTGCCCTATCAGAATACCTTTTTTGTTGAATTCTTCCGTGTTGTGCAAGATGATGGGAATTCTAATTTTAACGGCTTGTCCGCTAATCAAGTGACGGAAATCCACATGAATCACTTGTTGTGACAAAGGATCTCTTTGCACATCCTGAATATTGGTCTGCAAGATTTCTCCATCCAAAGTCAGACTGACCATCGACGAAGCACCAAACTGCCCTACAATTTTATCAAATATCTTCCTGTCCACCTTAATATTTCGGGATTCTTCGCCACGACCGTAAATCACGCCCGGTACAACCCCACCCCTTCTCAATTGCTTGGAGCCAGTTGTCCCTTTGCTTTCTCTTAATTCTGCACTTAACGTTGGCACTGCCATATGTATTCCTCCTTCATGGTTACTCGTCATGTTGTTCAAGATTTTAAAAGGTCATGAAAATCCTTCTCTATTGATAAGCACCGATATAGTATATTCCATGGTACACTGAAATACCATAGAATTCAACACTTTTACATGTTTTTTCGAGCCACGGCCAGCATTAGCTTCAGGCGATTTATCTGGTTGACCCGGCTGGCTCCAGGATCATAATCAATCGGAGCAATGTTGCTCTGGGGATAGCGTTTTCTGAGCTCTTTGATCATCCCTTTTCCGGTCACATGATTGGGCAAACAGGCAAAGGGTTGAATGCAAGCAATATTATTGACACCATGATGCAACAATTCCACCATCTCAGCCGTAAGGAACCAACCTTCTCCCGTTCGATTGCCCAACGACAAAATATCCTTGGCCCCCTCGGTAAGGGTATCCAAGGTCGCAGGCGGTTCAAATCTTGCACTTTTTTTAAGTACTTTACGCATCTCACTACGAAACATTTCCATCAAGGCCACACCCATTCTGGCCACGTTTTTATCCCATAATGATCCTGCCAGCTCTTCTTGATTGAAAATGTTCCCATGAAGTGAATACAAAAAGAAATCAAGCAGATCAGGCACCACCGCTTCCGCTCCTTCATCTTCAATGGCTTGAACAATCTGGTTGTTGGCAAAAGGATGAAACTTCACCAAAATCTCGCCTACCACACCCACCTTGGGCTTGTTGGTTTGTACAATGTCACATTGATCAAAATAAGCTACAATCTCCCTGATATGGCGATGGAAATCTCTAAAAGAGGCCTTCTCAAGCGATCCCAGTATCGTTTGAATAAATCTGGCCACATCAAGATCTGTCCGTCCCTTTTCCGTTTCGTAGGGTCGGATTCGATTCGATACCCGCATAAGCAGATCGCCATAAACGATTGCCATGATCAAGCGCTGCAGCATAGGCAGAGTGAGCTTGAAGCCAGGGGCCTTTTCCAAACCCTTTCCAGCATTCAGCGGAATCACCGGAACATGTCCTATCCCAGCATCATGCAAGGCTTTTCTTATGAAGGCAATATAGTTTGTCGCCCGACAACCTCCTCCTGTTTGCGTAATGATGACACTTGTTTCATGGAGATCAAAATCCCCGGTAAGCAAGCCTTCCATAATCTGACCCGTCACCAAAATAGAAGGGTAGCAAGCATCATTGTTGACATACTTTAATCCCAGCTCAACCGATTGGGGTGTTACTTCTGGTAGACGCTTCACCTGATAACCAGAATTCTGCAATGCTTTTTCCAAAAAGACAAAGTGAATGGGTGACATCTCTGGTATCAAAATGGTGTGCGTTTTTCTCATTTCCTTGGTAAAAACCGGAAAAACGACTTCAGGTTTAACACGTTGCATCCCTATATTTTTTTTGCTTCTTTCTTTCATTGCAGCCACAAGAGAGCGTATCCTGATTCTGGCCGCTCCTAAATTATTGATCTCGTCAATTTTCAGCACGGTGAAAAGCTTGCCATAAGATTCCAAAATCTCCTGCACCTGATCTGTGGTCACCGCATCCAATCCGCACCCAAAGGAATTGAGTTGGACCACTTCAAGGTTCTTGTGCTGCAGTGAAAAATGGGCAGCATTATAAAGACGTGTATGATACATCCACTGATCGACTACCCGAATAGGTCTGGGTACCCGACTCAAATGGGCTACAGCATCCTCAGAAAGAACCGCCACGCCAAGCGTATTGATCATCTCCGGAATACCATGATTGACCTCAGGATCAATATGATAAGGGCGTCCAGCCAAAACAATGCCGGCAACTTGATGACTTTCCATATAGTGAAGAGCGCTTTCTCCTTTTTGCCGTACATCCTCATGGTATTGCTCCAATGCAGCATAGGCCAGATCGGTTGCCCTGCCTATTTCCATGGAAGAAATATGAAACTGCTGACCCAGTTCTTGCAACAAACGCTTTTTCATACGCTTTGGATGATGAAGGGGCAAAAAAGGATGCAAAAAGACTACCTTGTCCTCCCTCAAAACATCCATATTGTTGGCAATCACTTCTGGATAAGAAGTAACTATGGGGCAATTGAATTGATTGTCTGCTCCTTCATCTTCTTTGATGTCATACGGTATGGAAGGATAAAAAATAATATCCACTTCTTTCTGTATCAAATCCATTATGTGCCCATTGGCCAGTTTTGCCGGATAGCACAACGATTCAGAAGGAATGGTCTCCATACCCAATTCATATATTTCCTTGGATGAGCGTTTGGAACAGACCACTCTAAAACCTAGCTCAGTAAAAAAAGTGTGCCAAAACGGATAGTGGGCATACATATTGAGAACACGCGGTATCCCGACAGAGCCTCGTATTGCCTCTGCCGGCGTTAATGATTTGTATTGAAAAACACGACGATATTTGTATTCATACAAATTGGGCAAATCAAGATCTTGTTTGTTCATCCCCGCACCACGTTCACAACGGTTCCCGGTAATGTAACTTCTATCATCAGGAAAGTGATTGACCGTAAGCAAACAATGATTGCCGCACAGTCCGCAGCGGCTCAAACTGGAATCATACGTAAAGGCTTCCAGCTCTTCTCTACTCAGCATCGTTGTTTTTTCTTGTTCGATCCAGCGCTCCTTGGCAATCAAGGCAGCGCCAAAAGCACCCATAATTCCTGATATATCGGGTCTTACGGCTTCCCGGCCGGTGATGAGTTCAAAAGCGCGAAGAACAGAATCATTGTAAAATGTTCCTCCTTGCACCACGATTCTTTCACCAAAATCCTCTGGGCTGCGAAGCTTGATGACTTTGTACAAAGCATTCTTGATCACAGAGTAAGATATGCCTGCTGAGATATCCTCTACGTTGGAGCCTTCTTTCTGGACCTGCTTGATCTTCGAATTCATAAAAACCGTACACCGGGTGCCCAGATCTACAGGGTTTTTGCTATAAATTCCAGCTTTCCCAAAGTCCTTGACATCCATATTGAGTGATTTGGAAAATGTCTCGATAAAGGACCCACAACCAGATGAGCAGGCCTCATTAAGTTTAATGGAATCAATCACACCATCATGGATCATCATGCACTTCATATCCTGACCCCCGATGTCCAAAATGAAATCTACACCCGGAAGGAAAAAATTGGCTGCCTTCTGGTGAGCCACTGTCTCGATTTCACCTATATCAATATGCAAAGCGGCCTTCAATAAACCCTCGCCATACCCTGTCACAGCCGACTTCGCAATTTTAATATTTTCTGGCAATGAATCCAACATGGTTTTCAAAACATCTACCGTATTCAAAAGAGGTGATCCCTGATTATTTCCATAGTAGGAATAGACAAGTCTGCCCAACTCATCAATCAAAGCAATCTTGCTGGTCGTGCTTCCTGCATCAATACCCAAGAAGCAATACCCCTCCGCTTCTTCAGGTCTGATTTTTCCTACTTTGGCCTGTTCGTGTCTCTCGACAAAGGCTTGGTACTCTGGTTCATCCACAAACAAAGGATGAAGTGAAGTGGTTTTCCCCAAATCTTTGGTGAACAAAGAATCAAGCTTATCAATCAAGTGAGAAAACTGTAACAATTCACCCTGTCTGGAATACAATGCCGTACCGATAGCCACAAAGTACTGGGAGTCCTCTGGAAAAATCACTTCTTCCTCACTGAGATCAAGGGTGTCCTGAAAACGATTGCGCAATTCACTTAAAAAATACAATGGTCCACCCAGCAAAGCTACATTGCCGCGTATCGGTCGTCCACAGGCAAGTCCAGAAATCGTCTGATTGACCACTGCCTGGAAGATTGAACGTGCAATATCTGATTTGGCTGCCCCCTCATTCAACAGTGGCTGAATATCCGTTTTGGCAAAAACACCGCACCTAGAAGCAATGGGATATATTTGTCTGGCCTGCTTAGACAATGCATTGAGTCCTTCTACATCTGTCTCCAGCAAAATAGCCATCTGGTCGATGAATGCTCCTGTGCCTCCAGCACAAGTACCATTCATCCTTTGTTCCATGTTGGCTCCAAAGTAGGTGATTTTCGCATCCTCTCCACCGAGTTCAATAGCAACATCCGTCCGGGGGATCAATTCCTCTACAGCCACAGAACAAGCAATCACTTCTTGTACAAACCCAATCCCCAGTTTTTCCGCGATTGACAATCCCCCTGAACCAGTCATCATCAAGGTAACCAGGTTTTGCTCCAATATCGTCAGATTTTGGGCATACGTATCCTTTAAAAGCTCCACCACAGTTTCCCGCACATTGGAGTAATGTCTTCTGTATTCCTTAAAAAGAGTCCTACCCGCTTCATCAAGAATAATCATCTTGACAGTGGTAGAACCCACATCAATTCCTGCATGAAATCGTTTCATGTTGATCCTCCATCAAACAAACAACGAAAGAACTTGGTTGCTATATCTTCGGCCTAATTCCGTCAGCCTCAAGTGTCCATCGGCGATCAGGAGCATATCCCAATCGAGAAATTTCTGAATCTCTTGTCCATACAACATCATCAGATCCAATCCGTGACGTTGCTTGAATGCACCCAACTCCACCCCTTTTGTGAGTCGCAGTCCCAAAAAAATAGTTTCTTCACGTTCCATTTTCGCATCGACCATTTCTACTATTGCCACCGCATTCTCTGTTTGATGAACGCCATTGATATAATCACCTATCGTACGATGATTGACCAGCCTGCGTTGATCCAGGCGGGAAGTAGAACCCAGTCCGATGCCCAAATATGGTTCATTGTGCCAGTACACCAGATTATGCTTTGACACAGCTTGATTCCTGGCATAATTGCTTATTTCATACCGTCCCATGGTACTGGTATCAAGTAGTTCATCCTTCTTGCGATCGATCCGGCTGGCCATGTCTTCTTCCGGCAAATGAAGCTCGCCTCTTTTTTGCCATCGGCCAAAAGGGGTACCTTCTTCCACTTTCAAATCATAGATCGAAAGATGGGATATGGGATACGCTAAGACACTCCTCAGTGTGTCTGCAAAAGATTCTGTGGTCTGCCCAGGAATGTTGGCCATGAGATCCACCGAGACTTGGTCCACACCAGCAGAGAAAAGATCTTCCAGAGCTTGTAGCGCCTGTTTGGCCGTATGGGTACGTCCTAACAATCTCAATTCCTCATCTCGAAGAGACTGTATACCCAATGATACCCTATGAATGCCGCTCCTCACAAATTTTTCTATGGTATGTCGATGAATGGTCCCTGGATTGGCTTCCAGGGTTATCTCGATATGCTCATCAAAATCAACATGAGCGTGTATCTGATCTAGTAAACCGATCAGGAGTTCCTCTGGCAACACCGTTGGCGTTCCCCCGCCAATATACAGCGTCTTAAGCTTGGGTTCTAAATATATCGCTCGTTGAACAAGCTCTTTCGTCAATGCCCTCATGTATGCCTTCTGTTCTGTTAAGTCCACATGAGAAAAACTTGCAAAATCACAATAATGGCATTTGCTCAGACAAAAAGGAATATGAACGTACAACGAGCTTGCTAAGGTATTCACAACACTAATCCTCGTCTCCAATAGACAATACCGACATGAAAGCTTCTTGGGGGACTTCAATTTTTCCAACTTGCTTCATTCTCTTCTTCCCTTTTTTCTGCTTTTCCAACAACTTCCGCTTTCTGGAAATATCTCCACCATAACATTTGGCCAATACATCTTTTCTCATGGCCTTGACACTCTCTCTGGCTATGATTTTGTTGCCAATGGCGGCTTGAATCGCTACCTCAAACATTTGTCTGGGGATAATGCCACGCAGCTTTTTGACCAAAATCCGCCCCCGGGCATAAGCATGGTCTCTATGTACAATACATGACAAGGCGTCCACCGGATCTCCCGCCAGAAGAATATCCAACTTGACCAATTTGGAATCCTGGTAACCCGACAAATCATAATCAAGTGAGGCATAACCCTTGGTGCGGGATTTCAATTGATCGAAAAAATCATACACAATTTCTGCCAAAGGTATCGCATAATGAATGCTGACCCTCTCTTTGGTGATGTAGTCCATATTGCGAAAAACGCCCCGCTTATCCTGACACAATTCCATCACAGTACCCACATAATCGCTGGGAACCATGATATTGGCCTGGATCATGGGCTCTTCAATCTTTTGTATCCGCGTAGGCTCTGGCATTTTAGCAGGATTGTCGATATGTAATATCGTGCCATCGGTCAAGGTAACAAGATACTCCACACTGGGTGCTGTCACAATGAGATTGATATCATACTCTCTCTCAAGACGTTCCTGCACTATTTCCATATGCAGCAATCCTAAAAAGCCACAACGAAAACCAAAACCCAAAGCCTGTGATGTCTCTGCCTCAAAAATAAGTGATGAATCATTGAGTTGAAGCTTTTCCAGCGACTCTTTGAGATTTTCATACTGATTGTTTTCTACAGGATATAATCCACAAAACACCATCGACTGCGCTTCTCTGTATCCAGGCAGAGCAACCTTTGTAGGCTGAGAGAATCCTGTTACGGTGTCTCCCACTTTGGTATGCCTTACATCTTTGATGGAAGCAGAAATATATCCCACATCCCCGGCTTTTAAAATACCGGTGGATTTCATGGCAGGAGTAAATATGCCAACCTCCGTCACGTCAAAGACGCCACCCGTTTTCATCATCGTAATGCGATCACCCTTTTTTATGCTGCCTTCAAACACGCGAATAAAAGGAATCGCGCCACGATAGGCATCAAAATAACTATCAAAAATCAATGCCTTAAGAGGTGCATTTTCCTCTCCGGTCGGTGCTGGAATGAAGTTGCATATGGCTTCTAATATTTCCTTGGTACCCTGACCAGTTTTGGCTGAAGCCATGATGGCATGGCTGGTATCCAACCCGATGGTATCTTCGATTTCCTGCTTTACCCGTTCTGGGTCAGCAGAAGGCAGATCAATTTTATTGATGACCGGGATAATCTCCAAATCGTGTTCCAAAGCCAAATAGACGTTGGCCAAAGTTTGCGCCTCTATACCCTGCGCGGCATCCACAACCAACAAAGCACCCTCACAGGCGGCCAGGCTTCGACTCACTTCATAGGTAAAATCCACATGTCCCGGAGTATCAATAAGATTAAGTTCGTAGTGTTCCCCCTTCGCACGTTCATAGAGCATCTTCACCGCTTTCAACTTTATGGTAATCCCTCGCTCTTTCTCCAGATCCATAGAATCCAGAAGCTGCGAGGTCATATCTCTCGTTTCAACCGTGCCGGCATATTCCAACAAACGATCAGCAATGGTTGATTTACCATGATCAATATGGGCGATGATACAGAAATTCCTAATATTTTTTTGCATAATATCCTTTCCTTCTCTATCCATAATTCCGTTTCAATTTTTTCCAAATCAAATCCCTTACCATGGCTTCTTCTTTCATTCCCATCAGGCGCGCCAGGCCCATGAACGCTATCAGTCCTAAAGCAATCCCCAAGACCACAACAATAGCCTGATTCCATTTTGCATTCAGATCAAGCACCTGCGGCCACAGCATATTGCCCAGAACCAGCAACAACGCCATACCCAAGCTGGCACCCGCTGTTTTCCATACTGTTTTCAAAAGAGCGCCGCCTCCCAATGGTCCCGTTTTTTTTCGAAGAAAAAACAACATCACCACAGCGTTGAACATCCCGGTAATCGAATAAGCCAACGCCAGACCTCCATGCCCCATAGGGCCAATCAACAACAAACTAAAAAAGAGATTGACCAACATCGATATGGACGAAATAACAACAGGTGTTTTGGTGTCCTCAAGCGCGTAATAGGCCCTGGACAAGACATGAATAGCACTGTAGGGCAAAACACCTACAGCATAAAATGCCAATGCCACAAAAGTAGCCTGTGTGGCTTGCGCAGTAAAAGCACCCTGTTGGTACATCAACCGAATCAAAGGCTTGCCCATGAAAGCCAATCCTACTGCTGCCGGCAAGGACAAAAATATGACCTGATTCAATGTTGTCAACAGACTACTGTGAAAGCGCTTCATCTGCCCAATGGCAGCGTACTCTGTCAAATTGGGAAAGAGGGCAACGGCCATGGAAATACCCACCACTGCAATAGGCAACTTCATCAATCGCTCAGCCAGTTTTAAAGCAGCAATCATGCCTCCATCCAAACCACTTGCCAAATTTTGCGTCACAAATAAGTTCAAATAAATGACCGATTGCCCTATCAGGATCGGTATGATCAAACTGAAGATTCTTCGTACCCCCGGGTGACGCAGATGGAGCAAGGGTGAATAGCGAACCCCTTTTTTCCGAAGAACAGGAATCTGCACAGCCAAATTGATCAACGAACCTACCACTACACCAATGCTGAAACCAACGATGCCCAATCGCCTCACAAGCACAACACCGACAGCAATGATGCCTACATTGTAGAGTAAGCTCCCCAAAGCAGGCATCTTGAAATGTTTAAAGGAATGAAGTATTCCTTGGGCTATGCCAGCCATGGACATGAAAATGACTTGTAAAAACATAATGCGCGTCATCAGGATGGTCATGGATTTGTACTCAGGTTCAAACCCGGGAACAATGAGCTCGATCAACTGTGGAGTCAAAATATAGCCCACCAAAACACCCATAAGAAGCAAAACCATGACAGCATTAAAAATGATGCTGGCAACCTTCCACGCCTCTTCCTCTTCTTGTCTGGCAATGTATCCTGAAAACACAGGAATGAATGCCGAAGAAAGGGCCCCTCCAACCAAAAGCATGTACAAAAAATCAGGTATGGAAAAGGCAGCGTTATAGGCATCAGTGATTCTGTTTTGTCCAAAATAAGAATAGATGATGATATCACGCAGATACCCCAAAATACGCGAACCTATCATGACCATCATCAAAAATCCTGCCGTTTTGGCTACTCTATTTTCGTTTATCAATGCTAGCCTCCAACAATCTCCTACTCATTATAGCTTTCGAACTGGGCTTCTACAAGAAATTACTTTTCTTGGACGGAATCCTTAGAATAACCGCCATAATCAGAACCAAAACTGCGGCCACTCTCAGCATAAAAATCATTCCAAGCGTATCCGCCATGATTCCTAACAAAGGAGCCAACAGCACAATCACCATAGATTTGATAAGACTCCCCAAACTGAACAACGTAGCACGTTTTTCATCATCCATCCGTTTTCCCAGGATTCCCACCATCAAAGGTCTTCGCATATTGCTCATGACAAAAAACAGCATGAATAGGAAAATCAGCAAATAGAGATTATGAACGCTCCAGGAGATCAACAATAAAACAAAACCACACAAGAAGAATATACGATTTGCAGTCACCCGAGCGCCCCAGTTCTTTTTACAAAGATAAGATTGACGAGTAGCAAAAGCAGAGAGCAAATAAAAAATTGAATAGAGCACCCCCAAAACCCATGGGGAACTCTGTGTATCATGAACATAAACCAATCCAGCCAGACTGACCGAAGAAATCATAAGGCCTTGGATAAGTGGCTGCATGTAATCTCGAATGGTTCTGAAGAAGCCTTCATACACGTACAAACTGAACAAACTACGCTTGAGCATAAATTCTTGCAACAGGTCATTGATGCTTTGTTCAAGATGCTTGCGCATCTGATCAAGATGGACGATGCCTTTCCCACTGTTAAGTTCGTCCGGATAAGTCGAAACCAGCCAAAAATCCAAGGCATAAGGAATCATGGCCAGAAGAAATACCCATTGCATATAAGGCACAAAGATCAAATAAAAAGCCGAAATAAGTCCACCAACACTCATGCCCCACATACTGTAGGATCTGGTCCTGGCATAAACAAATGTACGCTCCCGCTTCAGTTTTTCCTTAGCTATCCAACTGAAGATCATGGCCTTATGCGTGCCAAGTCGTAACGATTCAGCAAAACCAAAAAGAAACATGCCCAGCCAAATCAAAGGAGCAGACGCAGCCATGAACAAACACAAACAAAAAGCCATATAAAAAACAAAGGAAGCCATCAAGGTTCGTTTTCTTCCCCATACATCGGCCAACAAACCCATCGGCAAAGAAAACACGATCACAGTGATTTCTCGCACCGCATACAGCCAGCCAATCTCTGATAGGCGTAAAGGGATGCTCAGCAAATAAAGCATCAAAAAAGGTTCAAACAATTTCATGTTTTTTAAAAATCCATAGACACAGAATTTACGGAACAGATTTGTCGCCACAATAGATTTTTGTTTACTGCTTAGCATATAAACACCCCTATCATCGTGGAAACCAAAAAAGTTTTCCTTGTTCTTCTTGCATTATACTATACATAATGATAGAATACATTTTGTTGAATAAAATAAAATAGTATAGGAGGTGAGAAGCGTGCCGAACATTAAATCAGCCAAAAAAAGAGCAGCTCTTTCCAAAGAGAAACAACTTGTCAATGCAGCCATCAAATCAAGCATGCGCAATAAAATTCTGGCATTTCGTAATGCAATATCTTCGAACGCTGAAAACAAAAACGAACTATTGGTGAGCGCTATCAGCTCTATCGATAAAGCAGCAAAGAAAAATTTGATTCATAAAAAAAATGCAGATCGCAAAAAGTCCCGACTTGAAAAATCCTTAAAAGCATAAAAAGATAGCACGTAAGTGCTATTTTTTTTGTCTACTATCCACGTTGCGTCGGGCTATCTTCTTATAAAGATCCGCACGAATCATCATCGTTAGCATGTCCTCCATGGTAGCCGTTTCCCATGCTATCTCTTGCTCCTTCCATTCTTGAATCATTTTCTTTTGCAAGGAAACGAACAAGCAATAAACCGATTTGATATCCCCATATTCAGGGGAGTTCTCTAACCAGCCGAATAATGCTTTGATGCTTGCCAGCGGTAATACTCCCTTTAAATGAAAGACCATGATCATTTTCATGAGCTGACTCTTGCTGTATTTCTTTTTGATTGGCTTTTCGATAACGCCCGATTTAACATAATTGTTGATCATTGTTTTACTGAGTACAGTATCATCCTCACTGCTCATGGATCCCAACAGACGCTCATCTAGAAAGCTGGTTACCTGGTCCATATACAAAGGAATCTCCGGAATATCTGTTTCTTCAATGATGCTAAGTGGTATATCACTTGTAAGCTTATCCATAACGCCTCTCTTTCAGCACCATTATACAATAAATCGCGCACATAAAAAAGAGAGAACTAGATATTGACATATCTTAGAATATATATCATTATATTAGTGTAATGATATATAGTTTTGATTACTAGATAGGAGTCGTCATGGCCTTGTTTCGAGAACCACTCAATACCTTAACCCATCTATTGGGCTTATTCTTTTCCATTCTTGGTTCTGCCCTTCTGCTTAGGCTCGTACCTGAATGGTTTTCTCTGGAAGCGATCTCAGCTATTGTCTATAGCCTTGGCCTCATTTTGTTGTATGGCGCTTCATCATGTTACCATGCATATCAAGGGAATGACCAAGCCATTGAGCGTTGGCGTATTGTAGATCACAGCATGATCTATATTCTCATTGCAGGAACCTATACTCCAATCTGTTTGCTCGTGCTGCAAAGCACACTCGGACATGGTCTTCTTCTGTCCATTTGGATCAGTTCCCTCATCGGAATCGGATTAAAAATATCCTCTGTGCGCGTACCCCGTTGGTTTTACACAGGCATTTATCTTGTCCTGGGATGGGCTGCCGTTATCGTTATAGTTCCGTTGTATCACACATTACCCTTCTTCGCCATGGCATTGTTGTTTGGCGGGGGCCTATCCTACACCTTTGGCGCCGTCATCTATGGGAGAAAATCACCTTCCCTGCACATCGGTATATTCTATTTTCATGAAATCTTTCATCTTTTCATTCTGCTGGGAAGCTTACTCCATTTCCTGCTGATCTATTTCTATGTCTTCTCATAAAGTCCCCCAATGCCTTTCACTTCATCTAAAATAGCTTTTTTCAAACTTGTCGGCGCCAGCACCTCGGCATTGCTTCCCATGCTCAATATCCAAGCAATAATTTCCTCTTTGCCACGCATAACAGCCTCGAATAATATGGCATTTTCATCAGGCAATTCTTCTATTCTCTGCTCTTCAGAATAGATTGTTTCCCGAACAATTTGTGCCAAGGGTTCTTTCACCTTCAAGCGCACATCCAAACTTTCCCCTTTGAAAATACCAATGCAATTCTTCAAATAATCATCCAAGGAAAAATCCGACGGAATCACAAAATTCTCCTCCAGCAAAACAAGAGAATGGGCTCGTCTTAGTTTAAAATCTCTGACTTCCTTACGCAATTCACAATAGGCAACAACATAGATTTCACCGCGAAAGGTATAGGTGCTATATATATGAAGAACACGTTGTTGCTCTTCTTGGGATAAAGATCGATAAACAAGGCTCAGCTTCTTCTTTTCGCGCTTGGCCTTAACCGCCTGTACCAGCTTGGCCCTCTCTTTTTGCACGTCCATATTGGGTCTGGATCCGCCGGCAATATGAGATATTTTTTCCAAAGGGGCTTGATGTTCCTTATGCATTTTCTCATCCAAAAGCCTCATCTTCAACAACAAAGCGGATATCTGATTGGCTTCTACATGACCTGCACTTTTCAATTCACCTTCTACGATCTCCAAAGCCAGCTTCTCTTCTTCCGTCACGCCGAGCCCCATCAAGGCATTTTGAAAATCCTTTGGCAAATAATAACCTCCGTATTTACCCCTTTTCTCCAAAACATAAATGCCCGCACCATCGAGTGCTTCCCGGTACACTCGAATCGACTTGGGACTCACTTCCAGCTGTTCTGCCAGTTCTCTGATCTTGTGGGTTCCCCCATCACGCAAGATATACATCATATTTAGTGCATTGGCTACGGTCCCCATAGAACTCCCTCTCCATCCAATGATGGTACCCTTTCGCTGATAATCTATTCCCTTGCATAACCTGCCGATGATGTTCTACTTCCTTTTCAGGCCTAGTCATCGTTATACATAGACTTTAACCCAGTACGCTTATTCAGAATACGCATCAGAATTTCTGCCAATACAAACCCGGATAGCATTCCTCGCAGCATAAAGGGCACACCGGCCAGCAAGTAAGCAAAATACGGAGCCTCCAACATCAAGGACGCTATCCACGCATCCACCAGGGTAAACGTGAGGAAAGCGCCCCCCGAGGCCAAGCCATAACGCTTGGGTCGATAATGAAGAATCAGCCATACCGTCAAGGCCGCCACTTGCCAGTCTATGACCAATGGCCAATACATCCCCATACCAAATATAACATCAATCAGGCCATAGATAAACGTAGCGGGCAATAAAACACGGATGCCGCAGTAAACAGCACAGACAACCATAAAACTGGTCACAATCTGAAAATTATAAAATGAAACATAATCACCGATGGTGAACAAAGCGGCAAAGACGGCCGCAAAGGCCACTTCTTTGGCTCGCATCTCACAATAAGAGTTTTTTCTTTCTCCAGCTCGACCAAACATTAAAATGTTGCCAATGCCAGACATATCGTGTCACCATCCGAAATGGCCAGTTCATCTGCACCTTTGGTAGCATATTCATCATTAATAATGATACTCCAATATTCACTGGTCGCATCCGCCGTGTACCCATCCACCGTGGTAATGAACCTTCCAAAAGATCCTTCCTCCATCTCCGCAATCTCCGTCTTCGCCAATACGTCACCTAGGTATTCCTCATCCGTACTTAGGATATATTGATTCTCATATCCATCCGCACCCAAAATGTCGATGATTAGATCTTTTTCCCCCATAGTTGCTTGGGAAGAACAGCCAACCAAAGACCACAAAAGCAGCATGAGAACGATCATAAATCCTGTTTTTTTCATCATTTTTCCTCCAAAAAAAAGCTGCCAAGGGCAGCCAAAAAATTCTTTTGTCTAACCCTAGAGAAGATTGAATATTTGCGTTTTCCGGCTTTACGGTAGCTAGGACTGCGAGGGAATTACACCCTTCTTGCCAACAGATATTCTTTATATTGATTTATTATACCCCAATGCTTGTTATTCTACCAGTCATAAACGAAAAACCGCGACCTATTGGGTGCAAAAATCCAGAATAAAGCGTTCCAGCAATACCCGTGGCTCTCCCATTCCACGTTTGATATCCATATCCAGTTGATGACTTTCCTCAAAAAATCGCTGTAAAACATGCATATCATAGCGCAGCACATAAGGCTCCGTCTTCTTCCAGACATACGGATTGACTTTCATGGTCTTGATGATCTCTGCATATGGCGTTCCAGCATCTTTAAGCTGTTTTCCTTGCCAAAGAAGACGAAACTGTCTGGCCAACATAAAATTAATTTTTACTTCAGGTTCTTTCATTTTGATCAGATTGTCCAATTTTTTCAGGCAAACAACACCATCTTGCCGCATCAAAGCATCGATCAATTCAAAAATTCCCGCTTCTGCACTGGCAGAAGACAGCGATTCTACCATCTCGATCGTAATTGCCTTTTCATCCCGGGCATAAAGACAAAGCTTCAAAATCTCATTGTCCAACAAGCTTTCATTTTCTCCAACCAAGGCCAATAAAGCTTCAACGGCCTCTGCATCTATTCTCTTTTTTCGTTCTGCAAACCGTTTGACAATCCAACCAGGCAATTCCCAGGATTTCTGTGGATGGCATTCGATCAGTACATCCTTGAGTAGCAATTGTTTCACCATTTTTTTGCGCTTGTCCAAAGGCTTGATGCTGGTTACCACAATGGTGATATCTGGAGTGGGCCGGTCCAACCAAGCGAACAAATCATCCCAGTCGTCCTGTGAAGCTATCCACTTGGGATTGTTTTGTAGGATGATTTTTCCTGTTCCGAACAAAGACAGCATATTGGCATTCTCGATCAGATCTTGCAAAGAATCGTCTGCATCCAATCGTTCCAACTCGCGGTTTCCAAGGCGTAATCGCAATATATCTTCAACATGCTTCCTACGTAAATATTCATTCTCTCCGGCCAACACATACAACGATTTTACACCTGACCGATCCATCATGTCTTCCATTGTCTCCATAAAATCACCTCAACTTAGTTTACCACAAAGCATAGTCATTTTCTAAGGTCAAGCGTTCTTTATGATAGCGAAATAATAGTTCTCCATCGTGATCTGTTCTCAGACACGCAGCATTTCGATCCATCCAATACGCCATCACTTCCGGATGCGGATGCCCATAACGATTGTTCATGCCTGCAGAAAAAACCACGACATCCACTGGCATTCGATCATACACCTCTGGATTGAGAGAATGAACCGATCCATGGTGCGGCGCCTTCAGAATAAACTCCTTGACCTCAGCAAAGTCAGTCACCAGATTTTCGAGCATCTCCCCCTCCACATCACCCGTCAGTTGAACACACAAAGAGTCCAATGACAATTGCAGCACCAATGAACCTTCATTGGAATCGCAAGCAGCATCCACAGGAGACAGTACCGTCATGCACAAATCACGGTACGAGAATCGATCCTCTTTTTGATGGTAGCCATAAGGAATCCTTTTTTCTTGCAGTATGCGCCACCAGGCAGGTGGATTAGAGTCCAATTCCGATTGCGATCCCACACTCAACATGACATAATCCACCTCCACCTCCTGCAATATCATCTCAATCCCACCAGCATGATCCTGATCCAAATGAGTAACCACCAAAACATCCAATTTTTGTATATTTTTACTCCTCAAAAATGGACATACCACATATTCACCAGCCCAAGGGGTTCCAGCATCCACCAACATGCAAAACTTTCCATATTGCACAAGAATGCTATCCCCTTGGCCAACATTTAAAAAGGCTACTTCCAATCCTTTGGATGGAATTGGCAAAGATAAAAAAACTACCAAACAAACAATCAGCAAGCTGACCAATATCCTATGTCGTTTCACTCTGCTTTGATGATCCATTTTTTTACCCAATACGATCAGAATGGTCAAACAGCAATAGAAAAAAAAGATACGTGAGAGGGGTAACGTTGGAAAACACAAGATACTTTTACTGGGGATCCCTCCCCAAAAGGAATCTGTCTCGAAAAGATGCAATATGAGTCTTTGTATATGCAAAATACTTTTCAATCCACTTCCCATGATCTGTGTTACCAATGAAATTGGTGAAAGATACATCAATAAAGTGACAGGGAGAATACAAGCCAAAAAAAGAGAAAAGAAAGGTGTAAGAAGTATGCCAATCCAAGATATGTGATGAAAAACGGATTGAAAGGGCAGAGAAAAAAGCCATGCACTCAGTCCCAGTGTAAACAGACGATTCTGATACAAAGCACTGAGCAATGGATACAGATGCACGATACCCAAGGTCGCTGCAAAGGACAAAGAAAACCCCAGATCGAAGGCATAGTAGGGATGCCACAAAAGCATGGCTATCCCTGTCAGGGAAAGAGATAGGCTCATGTCTTTGCAAAGCAGCAACATCTCAGACAGCACGTAAATGCCCAGCACCATGGAAGCTCTGATGGTGGAAGCAGAAAACCCTGTCAACCAACAGAAAAAAAACAATCCCAACAGCATGAGACTGCTTCTTAACCACCCCTGACAGCCCAATAGACCAAACACCAAGAGCAAAAAACAATAATAAATACCCACATGATAACCTGATACTGCAAAAAGGTGCCTTAATCCCAAACGGGTAATCAACTGCAAATCAGCATCAGAAAAGTTCTGTGTCTGCCCAAACACCATTCCCTCCACCCAAGAGGCATCCTCCTGCAATAAATAATGTAATTCTTCAAAGAACCCTTGCCTGTCAAGCTCCATTACCTTCAGCCCGGGGAATCGTTCTTGTGAGGGCACAACGGTTGCCTGCTCGATGCTGCCTTGCAATAGGATGTTTTTCCCCAGTAGGTAGTTCTTGTAATCCATCTGTCCCGTTCCCCCAGCAGAACGAGGAATAAAGCAGCAGTCAACGGGAATCAGCACTGACTGACCAATAAAATAGGGCACAGATGTCGTCAGCATCACACAATATGCTTTTTTCTGCATCTTTCCTTGAAATACACCCTGGTATACGGTCGCATCCTCACCATATCTACTCGTTTGTTTCTCCACCATCGGATGGATAAGTTCCAGCATCAGCACTTCTTCTTGCTGTATTCGACCCAGTAGTTGCTCTATTTGTGCCATCCGAAAATTTGTTGAAATCAAAGTCAAAAGCAACAGCAAAATCAAGGTTGCGATCTGCTTGAACAACACACCTTCTTTAAGAGCATATCGTCGTAGATCTTTTTCACCAAAGACTTGCACAAGCCACAACAAAAGCATCGTCACCATACCACCAAGAATCCAAAGACGAACATCTATCTGATAGAGTTTCCCCAGCACCACGGCATAGCACATCAGAAAGAATAACTCAGGCGGCGCCTTCAATACAACCGAACCAGGCTTTCAATATCAGCCAGTTTCCCCTCTCCAAAACCATCAATTTTCAACAAATCCTCCAAAGCATAGAATAATCCCTTTGATTCTCGATAACGTATGATCTTTTGGGATGTTACTTCTCCGATCCCTGGCAGAGTCATGAGTTCAGCCTGACTGGCGGTGTTGATATTGATACGACTATCCTGATTCTCTAGGGACGTTGAAGGAACAAATATTTTTTGTCCATCGACCAGTTTCATTGCCAAATTGAGACCATCCAAATAGGCGGTGTCCAAGGGCTCAGCCATGGATATGGCATCATCGACCCTGGACTCAGCTGATAATTTGTACACACCTGGCAAACGCACTTCTCCTCCTACATGGACCGCAATAAGTATTTCCTTCTCTGCCAATGCAGACTCCTCATCTGTCTGCACCGTATGAAAGCGATCTTGAAAAACAATCTCTTCTTTTTGCAAAAAAAGGGTTCTTGCACCCCATGATCCCAATCCCATCAGGGATACACCAACCACAATAACAACCACCTTTTTGACCTTGAAATCCAGTTGTGAAAACATAAGAATCCTCCTTTGCATCAACCTTTCAAAGAAATGATCCCTGATTCCTTGTCTGTGCAAGAATTTTCGATACTTTAATGTGCTTGCAATCGAGTAGGGGGAAATTTCTTC
>DIET01000030.1 GCA_002418765.1 Peptococcaceae bacterium UBA5767
TCCAGGAACAGAGAGTTATGTTGTGGACCAGAAGCAATGCGATGGTTGTGGTCTTTGTCCCCAGATGTGTCCGGTGAATGCCATAACGCTTAAGTGAGATGGGAACGTATTGAACCCGGTTGCGAAGGAAATGATGACACCAATGAGCACCATGCGATTGATATTCTATAATTTGTCGATGAGCATCATACCGTTTGTGAGGTTGTCCTAAAAAGAAGTATTGGATTTGCGAAGTGGAAAAAGAATCTTGGGATAAGGTGAATCAAGATTTCCCATCTATTTTACGCTGGATTTTGGACTGTATGATATTAAGGTTTTGGTGGAATGGCGAAACGGCATAGTTTAGGTAGCGTATGGTATCTTCGGTCCGGAACTTAGAGATGGTCCCGAATGTGATAGCGAGAATTTAAGAAATGTGGGGAATAATGTCATCTTAGCGGCGTAGAGTAAAGGTATAATCCAATCTGTTATGAAGCTGCTAGGATTTTTCTGCAACCATTGTGCTACTAGGATTGGTGCAACAAGACATCAATGTACTTATATTGACAATTTTTTGCCATAGTCTAATACTAAGGGTATCAAAGTAATATGAAAACCTACAGTGTAATGCACAAGTTGCTGAAAAATGAGCTGGTATGAGCATAGAAAGGAGTGATGATTATGGCCATCTGGGATGATGTGATTACAGAACAGGAAAAGGAAAAATTTTATAATGGAGGAATGGGGGTTGGAAGAGTAGGATTTGGTGAGCGTGCAGCGCTACTTATTGTAGACATGAGTTATGGATTTGCGGATCCTTCCTATCCCTTAGGAAGTGAAACGGGTCCGGCGTGTGTTGAGAACATTCGAATTTTGCTTGATCAGGCGAGAGCAAAAGGGGTGCCTGTATTTTATTCAACGTCAGAATGGAAAGAAAATTCGGTGGAGAGAGGTCTATGGAAAAGGACGCCAGAGGTCGACAAAGCGCTGAGCCAACCCAAGGCATATGAAATTGTTTCTGAACTCAAACCCAGACAAGATGAACCGGTTGTCGTGAAAATGGTACCGAGTGCGTTTTTCGGCACCAATTTGGTCAGTATGCTGGTGCAGAAGCGAGTTGATACTTTGATTCTAACAGGTATGGTGACCAGTGGTTGTATATATGCGACAGCGGTTGATGGATTTTCTAACGGCTTTAGAGTTGTTATTCCACAAGAAGCCGTGGCAGACCGTAGTGTAACGGGACATAAAGTTTCTTTATTTAATTTTCACATGAAGTATGGAGATGTTTTATCTATGGATGAGGTCATGGAATATTTTTCCACTCTATAGCCAATCGATCAGCATGGTAAGCGCCCGTGAAGGACAAACAAAGTAATTCAACTTGAGGTTACATGTCGATGATTTGTATAGGGGTTTTTAATTGCGTCGTTGCTTGTTTGTGGATTCGGTAAGGGGAGGTCTATGATCATGATGAAAAAAATACTCATTGCTATTTTGTGTTGTGCATTGTTGCTGGGGTTGATTGGGTGTAGCCAACAGGCGACTGAAAATGAAGAGCCAGAAGAAGTAGATACGGAGGAGCCGGTGCCTTCTGAGGTGATGGTGATCAAGTATGGCCATAATTATCCAACAGATTCACCTGCACATATGGCTGCAGAAGTTTTCAAGGAAGAAGTTGAAACTAGAAGCAATGGTCAGATGTTGGTGGAAATCTATCCTGCTATGCAACTTGGTTCGAACCGTGAGCAATTGGAAGGAGTACAACAGGGGAGCATTCATATTGATTTACAACCTACAGCTATTGCAGGGAATTTTGTTCCAGAGATGGCTATTCTTGATTTACCCTTTGTATTTCCAAATGAAGATGTTCTATGGAAAGTCCTTGATGGGTCTTTTGGTCAGGGTGTTATGGCGAAATTTGAGGATAAAGGGATTAAAGGTCTGGGATTTACCTGGACGGGATTTAAACAGATTACAGCAGATCGCCCTATTCAAAATATTTCCGATTTGGGCGGTTTAAAAATCCGGGTGATGAATTCACCATTATTGTTGGAACAGTATTCGTCTTGGGGCAGTAACCCCATTCCAATTGACTTTGGTGAGTTGTACAACGCTTTACAACAAGGAGTTGTAAATGGTGAGGAAAACAACTTTTGGACAATTGCCACACAGAAATATTATGAAGTGCAAAGCGATTTGGCAGTAACAAATCATGCTCCGTTACCTGCTGTTCTCATGGCGAATAAGGCTTGGTTCGATGGATTAACGGAAGAGCAGCAAGGTATTATAGCTGAGGCAGGACGAAAGGCAGTTCTGAAAGATCGGGAAGAATTGGGTGCCGTAGAAGATGTATCAATTGAAACAATCAGAGACTATGGTGTAGTTTTCCATGAATTATCTGATGCGGAAATACAGGAATTTAAAGATGCTTCAGAATCAATCTATGATTTCATCAGAGAGGAACTTGGTGATGAAATTCTCGATGATCTTTTGACTGCGGTAGAAGAGAATAGTTAAGCACCTTGTATATGGAGCGATGCTTGGAGCCTCGCTCCATATACAATATTCTGTAGCCATGTAAATACAAGGAGTGAAGTGTGTGATGAAAGAGATAAGCAAAGTATTGGCGATATTTGAGCGTTTCACCACAGTCTTGTTGTTGCTTTCGGCCACTGGAGTGTTATTTGTGAACATCATATTGAGGTATTTTTTTGGAGAGGGTTTATCCTGGGCGGAAGAATATATTGCTTATGCGATGATATGGGTTACCTTTATTGGGGCTGCCATCTGTGTCGGGGAAAAGAGGCACGTTGCGATGAGAGTTATTCTGGATTCTTTGAAGAACGAACGTGTGAAGATGCTTTATGAAAAGATTTTATCACTGATCAGTATGGTTTTTTGTACGTGGATCTTGATTATTGGCATCAAGACAATTGCATTTCAAATTAGCATGGGACAAATGAGTCCTGCTTTGCGAATACCAATGTATATTCCATATCTAGCTGTACCATTGGGCTTTTTCTTGATGACGTTTCGGTTTATGGAAGATCTTCTTGATATGCAAAGGGGGAGATGAACTCAATGGTTATGAGTGTATTGCTTTTTTTGTTTTTCGGAATTCTAATCAGTGGTGCTCCTGTTTTTATTGCGATAGGATTATCTTCTGTCATGGCAATCTGGGTGGGGGGAGATATTCCAGAATTATTGGTTGTAACCCGCTTGTTTGGAGGTTTGGATAAATTTGCGGTCATGGCTTTACCGTTTTATATTTTTGCCGCTAATCTTATGGATGTCGGTGGTCTTTCAGTTCGTATTGTTGAATGGGCAAGATCCTTGGTAAAAAATGTGGTTGGAGGTATGGCGGTCGCCACGGAGGTTGCTTGTATGGCATTTGGGGCATTATCAGGATCAGCTCCAGCTACTGTTGTGGCCATAGGAAGATTGATGGCGCCAAGATTGGTAAAGGATGGATATAGTGAATCTTTTATCGCAGGATTGATCACCAGTAGTGGATCGGTTGCTGTGATTATTCCTCCGAGTATTACAATCATGCTTTTTGCAGCGTCAACAGGAGCCTCAACGGGAGCTCTCTTTATCGGGGGAATCATACCTGGATTGCTATACGGTCTTTTTACTGCATTGTACTGCATGTGGCATGCAAAAAAAAATGGGATTAAGAAATCTTCAAGTGTGGAAGATGCCCCGGACACACTTTGGAATTCGACCAAAAAAGCTTCCTGGGCATTGGGGGTTCCGGTTATCATCCTTGGTGGTATTTATGCGGGAATCGTTACTCCTACCGAAGCGGCTGGATTGTCAGCTGTATACGCTTATTTTGTTGGAGCTGTGGTGTATAAGAAAATTGGAATCAGAGAGTTGATTGATGTTTCAAAGAAAAGTGTTATTACTGTAGCCCAAGTCATGTCATTGATTGCAGTTGCCTCAATATTCGCTTGGATTCTTACAGTGATGCAACTTCCTCAGCAGATGTCTACATTTGTGGCTGGTTCTTCCTCAACCATATTCTTCTTGATCTCCATGAATGTGATCCTACTTATTGCTGGAATGTTTATGGATCCAAATTCTCTGATTATTATTTTAGGACCGATTTTCTACCAGATAGGAATGGTTCTGGGCTTGAGCGCAACACACATCGGAATCATTATGACGATGAATCTTGCAATTGGAATGTTTACCCCGCCTTTTGGATTGAATCTTTTCGTGACCAGTTCGGTGATTGATGTTCCTATGTTTTCAATCTACCGAAGTGTGATTCCATTTATCCTTGTCAGTATTCTGGTGCTCATATTGATTACTTTTGCCCCGGGTATTACAACATTCCTTCCAAGCCTGGTTTTTAAAGGCGGAATCTAATTATGAATGAGGTGAACAATGAGAAAATTTATTCAAGAACTTGATCGGAAAGGTCAACTTAAGAAGGTGGATAGAGTCAATCCGAGGGATATTTCTAGTTTTTTGAGTCAAGCCAAGTCTCCTATTTTGATGCAACATGTTGAGGGATACGAAAATTTTAGAATATTTGGGGGCGTTTTTACAACACGTGACATGACCGCCCAGGTCCTAAACTGTGATCCCCGAAGAATGGCACAGGCTTTCAATGAAATCATGAAGCAAAGATGGGCGCCAACGATTCAGGAAACTGGGCCCGTGAAAGAACAGATATTCTTAGGAGATGATGCTGATTTGACTAGATTACCCATCCCTCTCATGCATTGTGGAGATGGCGGCCCCTACATTACAGGGGGTGTGGTCATTGCCAATGATCCGGATTATGGAACAAATCTTGGCATGTATAGACTAATGTATAGGAAAAAGAATGAGACTGGGATTGACTTGGTATATGCTTCTGATCTCCGATTTTATTATGAAAGAGCATTAGAACAGGGCAAGCCACTCAAAATCTCTGTTGCCATTGGTGTTCATCCTGCACTGATGATGGCATCGACCTACAAAGCTCCGCTGGGTGTCTCGGAATATGATATTGCTGGTGGGCTACTTGGAGAACCAGTACCTGTGGTAAAAAGCGAACTTAGTGATATTATGGTGCCTGCCGAGGCGGAAATTGTGTTGGAAGGAGAAATTTTGCCCATTGGCTGGACGGAGCAGGAAGGACCTTTTGGGGAATTTGCAGGATATCAGGGAGAGAGCAAATGGAATCCGATAGTGAGGTTTCAGGCCATCACCATGAGAAGAGACCCCATCTACTATGCACTTGCCATGCCCTGGGAAAATGATTACTTGCTGGCGGCAAGTACTGAAGCAGCATGTCTGAATGCCATCAACCATGCAGGGGTGAAAGCGTGCGAGGTTCGCAGCACCATTGGCGGAGCTTGCTTTTGGCATATTATTGCCTCTATTGACAAACGAGCTGGCGAAGGAAGAAATGCTTTGATGGCGATGTTGACCATTGGTGGGGTGAAATTTGCAGTTGTGACTGACAGTGATGTCGATATTTTTGATTCAGATCAAGTGGACAGAGCCATGGTGTTCCGTACACGGCCTGATAAGGACATTATCATTGTTAATGGCGCACGTGCGAATCACGTTGACCCTAGCGTGGCGGCCTGGTTGCTTCCAAAGGGGGCCCTTCCGGTAACCGGAAAGATTGGGATTGATGCGACAAGACCAGAAAATGTTCCAAAGGAGCGTTATCAGTTGATCAGACCTTATCGAGAAAACATTGTGAATTTGGAGGGGAATGAATCATGATGGGTGTGGATGAAATGGTACAAAAAATGCGTGGTGAATTGGCGAAACCGATGCAGTTTTCAGATGTGATCGACCTTTTTCAGAATGAGAGCTACCAGGATTTTCTGCTTGCGTGGGGTGAATTGCGGGAACAGGAGCTGCTTTCTAGACTTCCGGACGGACGATATCTTATTGAATAATGCTCGAGTGATTGCATTTTCTTTGCGTTGAGATAATGAAGGGGTGAGAACAATGGAATTTCGTATAGTAGGCGAAAATGTTCCACGGAAAGATGCGGTTGCAAAAGTTACTGGCAAAGCAAGATATACAAGAGACATGGGAATGCCAAATATGTTGTATGGCAAGGTGCTTAGAAGTAGCATCACCCATGGTCGTATAAAATCAATGGATATCCATAAAGCGGAATCTCTGAAGGGTGTGGTTAAAGTATTAACTCCGTTCAATACCAAATGCCATAATTTCCCTACTGCTGGGCATCCTTATAATCTTGATCCGAATCATCAAGATATCGCAGATCGGAATGTGCTGACTGATTGGGTTCGTTTTTATGGGGATGAAATTGCCGCTGTCATTGCTGAGGATGAGTTTTCTGCTAAGAAGGCTCTTAAGATGATTGATGTGGTCTATGAAGAACTTCCTTTCTATCTGGACCCCGAAGAAGCACTCAAGGAAGGTGCTACTGAGATCCACGAGGGTAGTAAAAATGTCGTAGGACATAATAGATTTACTCTAGGGGATATTGATATTGAGGAAGCATTTGATCAGGCGGATTTTGTATATGAAGAAGTACTGGAAGTCAAGCCTGTGCAGCATTGCCAGATGGAAAACCAAGTGGCATATGCCTATGTTGAAGGAAACGGGCGTTTGGTCGTGGTTACTTCCACTCAAATACCCCATATTGTCAGGCGGATTCTTTCCTCTGCTCTTAACATGCCGGTAGGAAATATTCGTGTCATCAAGCCAATTATCGGTGGTGGATTCGGAAATAAGCAGGATTTGGTTTTGGAACCACTGGTTGCTATGATGACTTTGGCTGTGAATGGAAGACCTGTCTTGCTAGATATGGAAAGAGAAGAGTGCATTACATCAACGCGCACCCGACATGGAGCCAGATTCTATATGAAAACGGGTTTGAGAAAAGATGGAAGAATTATTGCCAAGCAGTTAAAGGTCTATGGCAATGGGGGTGCGTATGCTGCACATGGTCATGCAGTAATTGGTAAGATGGGAGGAGATTTTTATAGGCTATATCCTGCTGAAAAGGCAGTGGAATATGAGAGTTATACGGCATATACCAATTGTTCTGTGGCAGGAGCGATGCGTGCCTATGGTACTCCTCAGATTACTTTTGCTTTTGAAGCACACATGGATAATATTGCGCTGGAGATGGACATCGATCCATTGGTTTTGCGGGAGAAGAACATGGTGCAAAAGGGATTTGTGGATCAATTGACTGGTGTTCCGATACTAACTTGCGGCTTGCCAGAGATTATTAGTAAAGGTAAGGAGTATATTGACTGGGATAAAAAGAGGAAGCAATATAGCGCCCAGACCGGGGATAAAAGACGTGGGGTTGGATTTGCGTTATTTGGATACCGTACTTCGACATATCCCGTTTGTTTGGAGATTGGCGGAGCCAGGATCGTGATGAATCAAGACGGCTCGGTGCAACTCCAGATGGGGGCCACTGAGATTGGTCAGGGGGCTGCCACAGTATTTAGCCAGATGGCAGCTGAGACCATTGGGATCCCCTACGAAATGGTGCATTTTGAGGAGTTTACTGATACGGATGTGGTCCCATTCGATCCTGGGGCCTACGCTTCCAGGCAGTGCTATGTATCGGGGAAGGCTGTGAGGAAAGCGGCCACCGAGGTTCGTGAGAAAATTCTTAAAAGGGCTTCCGGTATGCTCAAGATTCAGCAGTTTGCCCTGGATGTCCAGGATGGTAATATTATCCGTGCAGACAATGGAGAGGTATTATGTCATGTTGGGAAGATTGCCCTGGATGCTTTTTACAATCGTACGGACGCTGACACCATTACGGCTGATGTGACTGAAGTATCTGATACAAACTGTATTGCATTTGGAGGATGCGTTGCAGAAGTGGAAGTGGATATTCCTACTGGCCGGGTAGAGATAATGAAGGTTCTCAACATTCATGACTCGGGGAAGATTATTAATCCCGTGCTGGCCGAAGGACAGGTTCATGGTGGAATGAGTATGGGTTTGGGGTATGCCCTCTCTGAGGTCATGCTATATAACGAAAAGACTGGTGCCCCTAGGAACAATAACTTGCTCGACTACAAACTTCCGACGTTGATGGATACACCTCGCTTAGATGTACTCTTTGTTGGTGAGAATGATCCAACCGCCCCTTATGGTAACAAGGCACTTGGAGAGCCACCTGCTGTTCCCTCTGCACCGGCCATCCGTAATGCGATTCTGCATGCTACCGGTGTGAAGGTGAACAAACTGCCTATGAATCCTCAGACCTTATTCGAGTATTTTTGTGCAGCAGGTCTGATATAGGAGGGAATGGCCATGTACGATATTGGAAAATACCAAGAGGCAACTACGGTGGAAGAGGCGCTGCGATACCTGCATGACGATCCGGGAAGTCGGATCATCGCAGGTGGAACGGACATATTAATCAACGTCCGGGAAGGAAAGGATATGGGTGTTCATCTGGTTGGAATCCAGAGGATCAACCCGCTACGTAAGATCATTGTGAATAGGGAGGGTACTCTTTCAATCGGTCCACTGGTTACTTTTACGGAACTGGAGGAGAACGAATTGATTAACAAATATGTATCCTATCTTGGTCAAGCTGGAGGAACCATGGGAGGACCTCAGCTTAGGAACATTGCGACAATTGGTGGGAACATTTGCAATGGAGCTACATCTGCTGATAGCGCATCAATGCTGTTTTGTTTAAACGCCCGATTGCATCTTCGAACCAAGGAGAGTGAACGAACGATCCCTATTCAGGATTTCTATCTGGGACCGGGAAAGGTGGACCTCAAATCGGGTGAGATGCTTACGGAAATCCTGATTGACCGGATAGACTATCAAGGATTCGCAGGGAAATACACGAAATTTAGTCAGCGCAAAGCCTTGGATATTGCCACAATTGGATGTTCGCTGATGCTCAAGATTCGCAAGAATATCATTGAGGATTTGAGGCTGGCTTACGGGGTGGCTGCGCCTACACCAGTGCGATGTTGTAACGCAGAGCAATACGCCGTCGGAAAAATGGTCACCCTAGAGGTAGCAAAAACTATTGGCATGAAGGCGCTTGAGGATGTAAGCCCCAGGGATTCTTGGCGAGGCTCCAAAGCATACAGGGAACAGCTGATTCAAGAGTTGGCGCAGCGAGCTGTCATGGAACTGCTGGACCAAGGAGGTAAGAAGGATGCTTAGGAAGATAACCATGACTATAAATGGGGAGAAACGCACCTTGGAAGTTGACGATAGGGAATCGTTGCTGGAGGTCTTGCGGGAGAGATTTTCCCTGTTTTCTGTGAAACAAGGTTGTAGCGTTGGGGAATGTGGTGCATGCGCAGTGTTGATTGATGGTCTCTCTATCAATTCTTGTATCTATTTGGCGGTCTGGGCAGATGGACGGGAAATCCGTACGGTAGAAGGTTTTGAGCAAGATGGGAAGCTTTCAGTGATGCAGCAGGCGTTTGTGGATGAGGGAGCTGTACAATGCGGTTTCTGCATTCCGGGTTTTTTGATTTCAGCGACCGAGCTTATGGAGAAGAAACGGTCGTTCAGCCGGGAAGAGGTGAGAAGGGCCCTCTCGGGTCACCTTTGTCGTTGCACTGGATATCAGAAAATTGTGGAGGCCACAGAAAAAGGTCTGAAGTGACTTAGGTGTGATCTTCGATTTTATCTGGTGGATTAAACGAAACAGATAGCAACTATTGAGGAGATGACAAAAAAAGCATATTTTCTGGGCTATTCATTCAGGAACAGAGAGTGATATCGTAAACCAGAAAAAATAATGTGATGGTTATGCCTATGTCCATAGGGTATCCATTAAGCACTATCAGACCGGCTGACTGATACAAGGAGTTTTAGATTCTCTCATTATTGTTTTAGCAACTATCATCTTCCAAGAAGTATGGATAAGAATCATACAATTTGAAATTTTGTGGATTAGAGATCAATCAATTCCTGAATAGTGTTGTGTGGTTTGGAAAGACTGTATCTTAGACTTGAATAAATTAACTGATAGATGGCTTATTTGCCTCTACTGAATTATCTCTACAGTGAAACAATAGCGTAACAGCTATGATTGTCTTTCTTGTCTGGGATATATTCGCTTTGGCCATTTAGCTGTTCTAGATAGTAACAAGATATTGGGAACAGTTGGTATATCTTGGCATTACATGTGCATTAAAAGCAAAGGGGTGTTTTATTTACGGGTGATATTTCGCTGATATCTTGCCGGAAGTCCTGAAGTTGTAATAAGAAAAAGATTCGTTTGGCGATGGCGTAGTTTATTGACCATGAGTTAGCTTGATATTTCTCCTCTATTGCAAATGTCCAATCAATTATTTTGTAAAGAATCTTAATAATAAATTGCACCAGCTTTGATATTGCTTGATAGTTGAATGATTGTCTGGAACCAACAAACTTTTTCCTTCCCAGGAATTGTTTTTTATGCAAACAAGCACCCGTTTTTTTTAGGGTGCTTGTTTGCATTGATCTTCTTTAACACACGGATATGAAATAAGATCGTTGTCTTTACATAAGAATGGTAGATTGCTATGATTCGTAGCATGTCAGGGGCGCAGTAGGCGCCTTGATTATATCAGGTTATTGGTTAAACACACCATGAAAAATCAGCGAAGTGTGTTCAATATGACCAAAGGGAAACAATTGATTTTTAGAGAATTTGTATACCATAAATGAACAGAATCAATCTATGCGAAAGGAGCATTTTATATGGCCAATCTCAAGGTAGACTATTGTGGGGTAGAATACCGGAATCCTCTGATTCTGGCCTCAGCGACGCCAGGACAAGATGGAGAGGGCATGCGAATAGCCGGGGAGAAGGGAATCGGTGGCGTCATACCCAAGACCATCGGACCCAAGCAAGACTGGGCAGCCCATCCTTGCAATGGGAGATTGTATTTGCATCGGTACAAAAACAAACCGATTGGCATGGTGAATTTGGAATTGTTTACCACCATGACCCGGGATGAATGGGTGCAGAGGGAACTGGAGATCGCCAAACGATCGGGTGCAGTCATGCACATCAGTGTTCTGGCCATGC
>DIET01000035.1 GCA_002418765.1 Peptococcaceae bacterium UBA5767
CGAGTCTTTGGACTCGTCCTTTTTTGTGCTTTGTAACTTGTTTGTCACACAATTGAAACAATAGAGGCATAGAATGGTAAAAAAGGATGAATGGGAGATCTTCATGAATCAATATATGAAAAAGGGATTATTCTTGGTGTTGTCTGCACTTCTGTTGCTGGGTGCTTGGTCAGTATTTAGGTCGATCGAAAGTGCGAATATGGAAGATGCGAATGAAATAGGTCAATCATTAACGACCAAAGTTATGCAAATGGATCTGGTAGATGAGATATTTGCGGATGGATTTCTGGAGATAGAGACCAAAAATATTTATGCTGAGGTTTCTGGGATTGTTGAAGAAGTTTTGGTACAGGAAGGGGATTGGATTACAGAAGGGGATGTCATTTTGATATTATCCAAAGATGCAGTGCAAGCGCAAATTGAAGATGCGATTTTGGCATTGAGCGATGCAGCCATTGATTATGAGGCCAGTCTCCGTAATTACGAGTCGGGAAGTGTGCTTTATGATGAAGGAGCCATTACACTCAATGACTATGAAACTAGAAAGGAAAATTATGAAAGAGCTTTGAACAACATGCAAATCAAAGAACAAGTATTGGAGCGATTGTATGAGGATTATGACAACACCGAAATAAAGGCCAACGTATCTGGCCGATTGCTTCTGCTTGGCTATGATGTCTCGGACAAAATCTCAGAAGATGATAAAATTGCCGAGATTGCCATTTCAGACCATATGACCTTGTTGGTATCTGTAGAAGAGTATGATGCGCCGCAGATGTCAGTGGGGACGCCTGCTGATGTATTTGTTCCTGCCTTGGGTAAGTCTTATAAAGGCTTCATTTCATTTATTTCACCTATGGCCAAGATAGGGAGTGCAGTGCCAACAGTAGAAACGCTGATTGAATTAGAAGAACAAGATGAATTGCTCATATCTGGTTATTCCGCGGAGATCACGATCCAGACGGTCAATTTGCCAGGTGCTGTGGCTGTTCCTTATGATTCGATTCAGATGAAACAGGGATTAAGCTATGTTTATTTGGTCAATGAAAATGATACGGTCTCTATGGTGGAAGTGAGTACCGGATATGAAGATAATTTATATATACAGATTATGAATGAAGAATTATTGAATGCCAGCATATTGGCTAGGGTAGGACCTGGTATCCAAGATGGAATGACAATCGATGCGGTTCAGGTCTTGTGGGATGACTCAACGGAGACAGCTTCTCCAGGTTTGATACCTCTTCCTGGCAGTGGTATGGGTGGGGGAACGAGAGTTGGTGGTGGAGCTTCAGGAACCGGGGAAAAATAGGGGGAGATATGATCCAACTACAAGGAATAGATAAAATCTACAAAACGGGCCCAATAAGTTTTCAGGCTTTGAAGGATGTTAGCTTTACCATTGAAGAAGGAGAGTATGTTGCTATTATGGGTCATTCGGGATCAGGAAAGTCTACCATGATGAACATATTGGGTTGTCTGGATGCTTATGATGCAGGATCGTATGTTTTGGATGGGATTGATATATCGGGTGTCAAAGGTAACATATTGTCGAAAATTCGTTGTGATAAGATTGGTTTTGTGTTCCAATCCTATAATTTATTGGCCAAGCATTCTGCTTTGGAAAATGTGGAGCTCCCCATGATGTACAACGGAGTTCCCAAGAAAGAAAGGAAGAGAATGGCCAAAGAATTACTCGCATTGGTGGGATTGTCAGACAAAGAAAAAAATAAGCCTACAGAATTATCCGGTGGTCAAAAACAACGGGTTGCTATTGCCAGATCGTTGGCGAATAGTCCAGCCATTCTTTTGGCGGATGAGCCCACTGGAAACTTAGATAGTGTATCGGAAAAGGAGATATTAAAAATTTTTCAAGATATCAATGATGGTGGGGTTACTGTGTTGATGGTTACCCATGAAGCGGATATTGCGACACACACCAAGCGCGTGATCTCATTTAAAGACGGAAGGATAGTGAGTGATCAAGAAAATTTGCAGCGCAGAATTGAGGCTGGAAGATGAAATTTTTTGAATTGGTTAAAGTGGCAATTTTTAGCCTTTGGTCTAGCAAAACTAGAACAATGTTGACCATGTTGGGAATTGTGATAGGAATTTCATCAGTCATTGTTATCATAGGATTTTCGGCAGGGCAAAACCGCAGTATTGAGGAAGAGTTTGCCAAATCGGGAGCCAATCGATTGACGATTACCGTTTCGGGTACCAGTGCCAGAAATAATTTATTTACTATGGATGATGTTGATTATCTGTATAAGAGTTTTCCTGGACGCATTGCAGAAGCAGCTCCCGTAATGACTGAGATGGGAAGCTACGAGATGAATCGGGAAGAATACATAATTCAATCGGTGGGAACAACCCAATCCTATGAAGAAATTTTTGATTTGGAAATTCTTTCTGGCAGGTTTTTTACTGACCAGGAAGTAACTCGCCAAGCTGAGTTGATTGTCATCGATCAGAACTTTGCGATTGAAAAATTTGGAAGTATTGCCGTAGAAGGAAATACATTGCTCATAGATTATGAGGATTACAAGAGAAAATATGTTATTGTAGGTGTCTATCAAAGCGAAGAAGAAACTGGTTTGTACGTTGACAATAGCAGCAAGACAGTTTACGTTCCGTATTCTGTTTTTCCAACACATCATGGATTGTTTGAGACGATTGAATTGGAATTGATGAGCTCCACGCAAGTGGACACAGACAGTGAACTGTTTGTCGGTCTCTTGGAAAGCATCCATGAAAATGAAGGAGAAAGTGTATACCAAACAAGATCCATGGCCTCCATTGCTGAGATGATGAGTACGGTATTGTCTACCATGACCTTGGTGCTGGTCGCCATTGCCGCTATATCTTTGTTGGTTGGGGGTATAGGGGTAATGAATATCATGTTGGTATCGGTTACTGAGCGAACCCGGGAAATTGGTATTAGGAAAGCCATAGGGGCGACAAAAAGAGATATTTTACTTCAGTTTGTTATTGAATCCATTGTGATTACAGGGTTTGGAGGTATTCTGGGAGTTGTTTTGGGAATTGCCTTGTTGGTTTGGACGACTCCTATGTTGGATGTGCCTCTGGTGGTTTCTTTTTGGTCCATTGGATTGGCAGTAGGGTTTTCTAGTTTATTGGGGATTTTCTTTGGGATTTATCCTGCTTATCGAGCAGCAGGATTAGCCCCAGTGGATGCGTTGCGTTATGAATAGGGAGAGAGATATGAATATAGTGAAACGGGAAGGGTTTAAATTTGGGATTGGAACAGTCTTGGCCTTTCTGTTGACATTTGGCATACCTGGGGTATCTAGGGCTAATGAAAGTGTGGATATTGTTAACCTGGATTTGGCTAATTCCATACAAATGGCAAAAGACATGGATGCTGGATTGGATTTGCTTCGTGATCAAATAATAATAGAAAGAGACGATTATGAGGACAGCCTAGATCAATATCAAGAATATCAAAAGAACCGTAGTTTATTTGCCTCCATGAGTAATTTGGAGCGTGCTAAGGTTGGAAATGAGTATTATGTGATACAATCTTTGGCAAGTTATCAAAAAGCAGTTCGTGACCTTGAAGAAGCACAACAAAATATTGAGTATGAAATCACCCAGCGCTGGTATGCGCTATTATTGGCTGATGAAAACTTAACATTGGCAGTGAGTGCGAGAGACAGGGCAGAAAGCAATTTGACTTTGGTGGAGAAAAAAGTGGAGTTGGGTGATGCCGTTTTGTTGGATGCTACCTTGGCCACCAACCGGTTGTTGGCAGCCGAGGATATGGTTCATAGTAGACAAGAAGATGTTTGGCTGGCTCAAATGAGATTCAAACATCTTTTGGGATTGGAATTGCAGCAGGAGATTCATTTGAATGGTAGTTGGTCAGATTTGAGTATCCCCAAATCATCTCAGAGTATCAATCAAGATGAATTTTTAGCTGGTTTGATGCAGAGCAACTCTGTTGTTTTGGAAAGCAAGACATCTTTGGAGCTGGAGAGTATACAATTTGATTTGTTTGTGAGTATTTATCATAGAGTCAATAAGGAGTTTGAAGATTATCAATATCGTTATGACCAAGCACATTTGACTTATGATAACGCCATTCATGATGCTTTGCTGGGTATCTATGAAGATTATTATGGATTGCTGCGAACGGAGAGATACCAAGAGGAAATGCTTCGGGAAAGAGCATATCAAGAGACTTTGTATGAGCAGACGGAACTTCTTTATTCTTTAGGTGAAACCTCTTTGAATGAATTGCTCGTAGCAGAAGAAAATCTTTTTTCCAATGCTGTGCAACTAAATCAAGCGGATATGGATTTACTGTTAAGTTACATGCATTGGATGATGATGTATGAATGATCATGAGGGTACGCGTAGGGAAAGTTTGCAGATGATTATTGAGAATCAGTATCCCGCATCTTTGTTAGTGAGCTTGCATTTTCATTACAGTTTGAATGAAATATCCCATTATTGATTCTAAAAAATGAGTACCAGCATTTGCTGGTACTTTTTAAGTACAGAATTTATCATCATTGTGATTTGTGTTTGTCATGCTTCAGCTCGGCTACATAGCCGGTGTATTATTCTATCAATGATTACTGATGAATTATGAAAAGTAGAAATTCAAACTGGTTGTTGTTGATGTTTTTTTGTGGCTCAGCATCTAATATATTAATGTACTGATTCACGCCACTGGTATGGAGGATAGGTTCAATTGTGGTTCAGGATTAAAAAAGTGAAAATAGTTGTTGACTATGGTCGTGAGGGATAGTA
>DIET01000023.1 GCA_002418765.1 Peptococcaceae bacterium UBA5767
GGCATGCCCGTCATACACGAAAAAGCCCAGATTCTGGGCTTTTTTTACAACTGCGCCTTCAATTCCATCATTACGTCCCTGATCTCTGCTGCTTTTTCAAATTCCAAGTTACTGGCTTTCTTTTGCATATCCTTCTCTAGATCCGCAATCAGCTTCCTGATTTCCGGCTTGGTCATGCTAGACAATTTAATATCCCCATGCACACCAGCCGTCTTATCCACATCTTGGTAGGTAAGCTCAATGATGTTGCTTATGCGTTTGCGAATGGTTTCTGGCGTTATGCCATGTTCCCTATTGTACTCATGCTGAAGCTTGCGGCGACGCTCGGTCTCCCCAATGGCCAAAGCCATGGATCGAGTAATCTGGTCTCCATAGAGGATGACCAAACCATCCGCATTTCTGGCTGCTCTACCGATGGTCTGGATCAACGAACGCTCACTTCGTAAAAATCCTTCCTTGTCTGCATCAAGAATTGCCACCAAGGATACTTCTGGTATATCCAATCCTTCTCTAAGCAAATTGATTCCAATCAGAACATCAAACAGGCCAAGACGCAAATCACGAATGATGGCCATTCTCTCAATGGTATGAATATCCGAATGAAGATATTTCACCTTCACCCCCATGGAATCATAATACTCTGTCAGATCCTCCGCCATGCGCTTGGTCAATGTGGTTACCAAGACCCGCTGACCCGATTGAACCCGTTTTCTGATTTCATGAAGCAAATCATCCACCTGACCTTCTACGGGACGAACTTCTACAACGGGATCAAGCAGACCTGTCGGACGAATGATTTGTTCCACTATTCTTGTGGAATGCGTCCTCTCATAATCGGCCGGCGTAGCCGATACATAAACCACTTGATTGACCATGGATTCAAACTCCTGAAAATTCAAAGGACGGTTGTCCAAAGCGGAAGGCAAACGGAACCCATGCTCTACCAAGACCTCTTTGCGTGAACGATCCCCATTGAACATACCCCCAATTTGCGGGATGGTAACATGAGATTCATCAATCATCAACAAAAAATCATCAGGGAAATAATCAAAAAGTGTATAGGGCCGTTCACCTGGCTTACTCCCAATCAGATGACGCGAGTAATTTTCTATGCCCGAGCAAAATCCAATCTCTGAAAGCATTTCCAAATCATACTTGGTTCGCTGTTCAATGCGTTGCGCCTCTAAAAGCTTGTTTTGCTCCATAAAATAATGAATACGCTCATTCAATTCTTGCTTAATGGTTCGAACAGCTCTATGCAGATTTTCTTCACTGGTCACATAATGACTGGCAGGAAAAATAGAAATATGTTTTCTTCTATTGTTCAGACTTCCTGTCAACGTATCAATTTCTACGATACGTTCAATCTCATCTCCAAACAATTCAATTCTTACCGCCGTCTCCCCCTGCGAAGCTGGTATGATTTCAATTACATCACCACGCACACGAAAGGTACCACGATGAAAATCAACGTCATTGCGGGCATATTGCATTTCCACCAGTTTGTGCAACACATCATCTCGACTCACCGTCATACCTTCACGTAACGACAGCATCATCGTCTGATAATCAAGTGGAGAACCCAATCCATAAATACAAGATACGGAAGCCACGATGATGACATCTTTTCTTTCAAACAAAGCTGCCGTGGCGGAATGCCGTAGCTTGTCAATTTCATCATTGATGGAACTATCCTTTTCGATATGGGTATCGGATGAAGGAATATAAGCTTCTGGTTGATAATAATCATAATAGNNTGACAAAATATTCCACGGCATTTTCCGGAAAAAATTCCTTGAATTCACTAGTCAGCTGGGCAGCCAGGGTCTTATTGTGCGCAATCACCAACGTTGGTTTTTGAATGTTCTGAATCACATGAGCCATCGTATAGGTTTTACCACTTCCGGTGACCCCAAGAAGCGTCTGATGCATATGCCCTTTTACAATTCCATCCGTAAGCTCGGCTATCGCATGCGGCTGGTCCCCTTGTGGGGAATACTCTGATACCAACTTGAACGCATCCATATAAATCTCCTTACTTGTTTCTCTGTCCTATCATACTCAAAAAATAATTTAATTCCAATAAAAAAAGGCCATCCAATGGATAGCCCTTTTATAAATTTCACTACATCAAAAAGTCACCATAGTCTCTAGGAACGATAGAGCCATCTACAATCCCATCCACAACATCTTGAATGGCTGCTTTTTGCTCATCAGTCAAAACATCATCAAAATTATAGAAAGGAGACAGATAGATAACGCCTTCAGCCACACCCATCATGTAATTGCCGGCTTCAAAATCATCTGAGAGAAACTTCTCTACAAAAGCAACGAAAGCAATCGGCATCTCTGCTCTGCCTGAGACGATAATCGTATCCGGAGCCAATTCAGCCTGGTCACCAATAGACCCAATAGAGTAAACGCCACGTTCTTCGCAAGCTTCAATGACGCCCATACCAGCATGGTCAGCATTTTGCATCACGATGTCTGCGCCCTGATCAATCATGGACTGAGCCACTTCTTTGGCTTTACCAGCATCATCAAAGCTACCTGTTAAGGTCGTCAAAACCTTGATATCAGGATTGATGAATTTGGCACCAGCTTCAAAGCCAGTAATGGAGTCAGCAATAGAAGGAATATTCATTCCGCCGATAGCACCAACTACATTGCTCTTGGTCACAATAGCAGCTACTGCTCCCTGCATAAACCCTTGGGCAGCATTATCATTCTGAATAGAAGATACATTGGGAGGCTGTACAATATTGGTAGACGATACTGCAAACTGTACATCTGGAAACTCTGGTGCAACTCTCATTGCGGAATCACCAAATTCACCGCCGTGTCCAAATACAATGTCATAGCCTGCACTGGCGTACATTCTGAATACTTCATCATAATCTGAAATCGGTGTGCTTTCGTTGTAAGCAATCTCAGCTCCGAATTTTTCTTCAATAGCCAATATACCATTGTAAGCAGATGCACACCAACCACCATCATTGATAGGGCCTGGTAGAATCATAGCTACCTTCAAAGGCTCCTCAGCAGGCTCCTCTACGGCGGGCTCTTCCTCACCAGCAGGCTCCTCAGCAGGCTCCTCAGCTGTAGTACAACCCACAACAAATGAAGTAACCATCATAAACACAAGCAAAATACTTAAAATCTTTTTCATAATTTTCCTCCCCAACAAAAATATGATACATCAACTGTGAGAGTTTGCTCTCACGGTTACGTTATTATACGTATTGTCTGCTGTTCCTTTATTTAATTCAAATATTTTTTCTATTTTGAATTATTTACTTGCTATGGTTGAAGCATCTCCAGCGCTTTGGCCAATTGCCCATCATTTTCTGGATTGGGCTCAATTTCCGCATAAAGGGCATCCACATATTCTTCCTCCGTCATAGGAAAAAGAATATCAGGTGTAAGACCAATACCATGAATACTGCGTTTATTGGGTGTCAAATACCTGGCGATGGTAATTTTTATATAATCTCCGTCCAGTGTCTGATAGAAACGCTGTACTGTTCCCTTACCAAAAGTCTGTTCTCCGACCAGAAGACCTCTGTTCGTATCTTGTATGGCTCCTGCCAGGATCTCAGCAGCACTTGCTGTATTATGATTTACCAATACGACCAGTGGCAGATCCAGGTTGCCGCCATCGGCTTCCTGCATGCTAATGGAATTTCTGGTTTCCTCATATACAATCGGCCCCTTTGGAAGGAACAAAGAGGCTACACCATAGGCCCCAGTGGTTTGGCCTCCCCCGTTGTTTCTCAGATCAATAATCAGTCCATCCAGGTCACCAAACGCTATTAAATTATCCCGAAACTGTTCCGCTGTCACCATGGTAAAATTACTGATATAAATATACCCAATATTGGTATCTTTTATCTTAGCGGCATAGGTGGATTCCACTTCAACATAAGCACGAGTCAAATACAACTCTTCTTCTACTTCTGTCTCCCTGCGTACCAGAAGACGAAAGGAGGTTCCCTCTTCACCCTTTAACAGCAAAGCAATCTCCTCAGAATCCAATCCTTCCAAAGATACTCCGTCTGCAGCCAGCATACGGTCTCCTACAAGAAGACCAGCAGACTGAGCAGGGGAATCCTCAAAAATATGTAAAACCAAAGGACCTTCTTCATCGACTGTAAAATAGATTCCAATGCCCGCAAAACCTCCTTGCAACCGTTCAGAGAAATCGTCGTATTCTTCTTTGGTTATGTACTCGCTGTAAGGATCTCCTAGTCCACTCACCAAGCCTTCATTCAGTCCCATCCACAACGCTTCTTGATCCGGCATCTCATAAAAAGCTGCATTGACAATACTATATGTTGACAAAAGATTACCAATACGTCCGCCATTCAGACCCAGCAAAACCAATGATGCCACTACAAAAAAGAAACTGATGACCAGCCAAATCCTTACTAAATACTTGCCAATTTTCTTCAACACATTCTCCCTTCAATCTGACCAGTCTTATGCAAATCAATCATTCTATCTTCCTAAACTTCCCCGTTAAGATAAGGCCAAGGCGTCGTATGGTTTCCTTGTAAACGCACTTCAAAATGCAAATGGTTTCCTGTAGACAACCCCGTTGTCCCCACATAACCGATTTGGTCCCCCTTGAGCACGATTTCTCCTTCTTTCACGCCCAACTTATTCTGGTGGCCATACATGCTGGTCAAACCTCCCCCATGATCAATGATTGTACAATTACCATAGGCGCCATACCATGCCGCATAAATCACTTTCCCACCTGCAACCGCTACAATCGCCGCATTTCTAGGTGCTGCAATATCTATACCCGTATGCATACTTTTGGTTTTGGTAATGGGATGTATGCGCCATCCATATTGACTGGTAATGCGAGAATTACCAGGAGTAGGCCAAGAGAACTTACCTCCTTCATAAACACCCTTGTTGGCTTGAGAGGCAATATAATCTTTGATTAACTTTTCAATTTCCTTGTTGCTCTGTTCTTCCTCATCGAGTGCTTTTTGGGCCAAAGCCTTTTCACTTAACAATTTTTCCTGCAAGGATTCTTTGCTGTTTTTGGCAGAAGACAAAGAGGCCTGAGAAGATTCCAACTCACCTTTGGTGTCCTGCAAAGCCATTTGGTCAGCAACCAAACTCAGCTTCATACTTTCCAGTTCCTTGCGCTGGGCATCCAAATCATCGAGCATATTGATATCACCTCCGGCCAGGCGAGTCAACAATTCAAAGCGAACCAGAAAGTCTGTCATATCCGTCGCATCCACCATGACATCCAGGAAGCTCACATCTTTGTTCTCATAAATAGCCCGCAATCGGGCCTGCATGGTTTTTTGACGATCTATAAAGCCAAGTTCTGCCATCACAATATCTTCTTCCAAAGAGGCAATCAAGTCCATTTTTTCTGCAATTGTTGTTTCAAGCGCTTCAATCTCAATCTCTCTGGCCCGGATACGCTGATCCAAACTGGCCATTTCTGAACTGACACTGGTAATTTCTTTTTGTGTTGTTTGAATGATATTCTTATAACGATTGATTTTTTCTTCCACTTCTTCTTGTGCTTGCTGCAATTCCTCCAAAGAAACGCCCATAGAAATGCCCGGACTATACCATAAAAGAATGACCACCAATAATAATGCCAATACCTGATACTTTTTTTTCATGGGCATCTCCTATCTTATACTTTCAGATACTTGCGGATGGACAAATTACTGCCAAAAATACCAATTAGAAAACCTGTCACTAAAATGGCCACAAGCACCTGGGTAATCAAGGTAACATCATTGATGGGTGTAATGAAGCCCACAGCATCCTGGACTGAGTGACTCAAAAAATAGTACGAAGCCAACAAGAATATATCCGCCCATAAGGCCCCCACAACACCCAAAATGCCACCCTTGATGACAAATGGTGCGCGAATAAATCCATCTGAAGACCCCACATATTTCATCACCTTAATCTCTTTTTGCCTGCTAAATACCGTCAGCTTGATGGTGATGAAAATCAAAAAAATAGCCAACAAACAAAGTACCAGCATAATCATGACGCCAATCCACTGAATGTATTGAACCAGCTGAAACACTTTATCCATTACTTCCTGCCCATATTCCGCTTTATTGACCGACTCCAATTTTCGAATTGTATTGGTGACATAGTCCAAAAATTCTGGACTGGCCACCTTCACCACATAATAATCCGGGAGAGGATTCTCTCCTCCCAGGGAAGCCAACAAATCATGGTCCTGGCCATAACGCTCATTCAGTTGTGCCAATCCTTCTTCCTTGGTCACCAGCGTAGCTTCTATGACACCAGAAATACTCTGGATGCGTTCTTGCATATCCAGTGTTACTTCCCGAGGTGTATCCACTTCAAGAAAAACAGCAATTTCCACACTCTGCTGAATATTCCTGGCAAAATAATTGGCATTCAACACAAGCATAAGAAAAGCTCCAACAATAAACAAGGAAACTGTGATGGTCATCATCGTAGCAAAGGACATCAGCTTATTTCGTTTGATGGACAACCAAGCCTGGTGATAAAAATAGGCCAAAGTCCTAATAGCCATATTCATAGCCTCCTTTTAACTCATCACGAATCAGGCGACCATTTTCTAATGCAATCACGCGCTCCCTCATGATATCAACCACCATTTTATCATGAGTTGCCATGATGATGGTGGTTTTCATATTGTTGATTTCTTTGAAAATATGCATAATTTCCATGGCTGTTTCCGGGTCCATATTCCCAGATGGTTCATCTGCAAGCAGGATTTTCGGATGATTCACAATCGCTCTACCTATGGCAATTTTTTGCTGTTCTCCACCAGAAAGCTGATCCGGATAATGATTCGCCCGTTTTAACATGCCTACCTGATCCAACACCACTGGAACCCTTTTCTTAATGTCTACCCGCCCAAATTCCAAAACTTCCATGGCAAAAGCAATATTTTCATAAGCAGTTTTGTCTTCCAACAAGCGGAAATCCTGAAAAACCACACCCACATTGCGACGCAGACTATTCAGATCTTTTTTCTTCAGCATAGCTACATCCTTGCGATCAATAATAACATGCCCCTTGCTGGGTATCTCTTCTCTAAAAATCATTTTCAGAAGTGTTGATTTTCCTGCACCACTAGGCCCAACCAAGAAAACAAATTCTCCCCGATTGACCTTGAACGTTACATTGTCAAGTGCCACGATGCTCCCAGGATAAATTTTTGAAACCGATTTAATGCGTATCATATTGCCCCCGCTGAAATGATTGTTAACCGATAGTTGATTCCAGGTATCCTGATTCTTCCTTGGCTTTTTCCACCAGAGAACGAATATAAGGATCTTCCGTCAATTGATACTGCATATTTAAAAGGTTGAACTGACGGCTCGCCTCGCCATGTTTTTCTTGCAAAACAAACAGTTTTGCCTTGCTAAAGAGCGACTTGGCTCTGATTTTTTGCAATTCAAGGTCACCAAAATCATCCGTTTTGATGATAAGATTATCATAGATTTTGTGTGCTTTCCTTAGGTATCGTTGTCCCCAAAAGTCACGTCTCCTATCAATAAATATGGCCGCTATATCCAGGGAACCACGGTAGACCTGCTGTAGAACTTGAAGGTCTTTGGATGATCCAAAGCGCTTAACCAGGTCCTGGTAAATCTTAAAGGCCGTTTTACTGCTGCCAATTCCCATATACGTCCTAGCTTGCTTATATTGCACCAAAGCCAAGTAATGATCAAAAAGCATTTCTTTTTTAACACTATATGTATTGCTTATATTGGCGTACACATCAATTGAAGCCGTGGGTTCTCCTGTTTCTACAAGAATATCCCCCCACAAGATCAGGGACTGCACCAACATCTCCTGAAGAAACTGATCCGTTTGGTTTGCTACATGCTCACGCAGTGTTTCCAAATCAATGGCCATTATATCTTTTTCACGCATGGCGTAATTGGCTCTTATCTTCTCAAAAAGGGCCTGCGCTACCGCACGTTGATAATCCAAAGAAGATTCTTGTGCAAACAAACGTAAAATACGTGTTGCATTGATGACAATCTGCTCATGCTTTTCATATTGCACCAACACTTCCTGAAGGTCACGAAGAATAGCAAGAATATTCTTTCTGGTTTCATCACGCCTGCCCAGTGATATACGCTCGATATTTTCTTCCACCAGATCCTTCATGCGCTCTGGCTGATTCTGCTTTTTGAGAATTGAAACTTCCATCCTCAGGCTTCGACTCAGAACTTCCCACGAAGCTTCCGTGTCCTGTGTCAAAGGCAACTGACGCAACTTCTCCAAATCTTGCATGGCCTGATTCAGATGAGCATCAAATAAATAATTCTTTGCGCGCTCATACAAAGCAAGCATACGATATAAAATAATCTTGTCCCCTGAGCGCTCTGAAAAATAATCATCCATTTCACTCAAAACAGCCAACTGCTGTGCAAACTGTTCATCTTCCAAATGAATGGTCGCTTTTTCCAAATAACTTCTGGCCATCAATTCATCGTAGCGGGAATCACCAATGGGTCTTAGTTTATTCAGAAGGCTATCCAAACTGCGCAGTGCATTAACATGTTGTCCAAGCTGTCTTTGTATTTCAGCTCGCTTCTGAAATACATCCAGCAAATCCTGCTCTATTTCTTGATTATTCAGATTACCATACCGAACCACAAAACGATCATAATTTTTTAACGCCTCTGTGTTTTGTCCCTTCTTATGTTGTAACGCAGCCAAGACCATCAGTACTTTGGCTCGTTGCAGAACCAATGGTACCTCTGTCTCTTCTGGTCGGATATCCAAGAATTCCTGGGCCTTGTCTATGGCCAAATCAAGTTTGCCATGTTGTTCCAGGGCATCGAGCAAAACTCTCCACAGCTCCCCCGATTTTACCTTAAGAGTCATCTGCTTCACGCCCGTTAACCGTACAATCCCATCTTGAGCCTTATCGATGGATTCCTGTATATAGCGATTTTCCAGGTATGTTTTGGCAGAAAGGAGATAAGCTTGTGCCAAAACCAGCTCAACCTCAAACTCCTGGTATGACTGAAAGGTCTCAACAAGGCGATCGAATATGGTTAGCGCCGTTTTATGGTCTTTGTCTTGATTGAACAACACACCCAGTTCCAATTGAGATTTGGCCATGAAGCGCCGAACCACAACACTAACGGTGTAATCATACTGATGAAGTATATCCTCAAAGCACTTTTTCGCAGCCACCGGTTGGCCACTTTGTATTTCCAATTCCCCTAAAGCAAATTTTGCCTGAATGACCCATTCTCTGCCTACATCAGCATCCAACGCTTGGTGTGTATCCACCAAAGCAATGAGATCTTGCTTGGCTTCCTCATACCAAGTAAGCTCCCGCTTCACATTTGCCTTTTCAAAGCCCGCACGAATACACAGCAACAACATATCCAATTCCAAATCATACTGATAATCTGCCGCTAACTGTCCATATACCTTGATGGCTTCTACGTAGCTGCCACCTTCCTTTAAAATATGGGCTTTCTCCAACAACCCCTGCGCTCGAATACGACGAACATCATGGTCATAAGCATCTTGAAATCTCTGAATAAGACGATTCCAAGATTTTATTGGATACGCATCCTCGTCTTTACTTGCCACCTTGGCCTGCATATACATCAATACCGCCAGCCAATAATCCGCATCAATTCTCTTCTCTACGACAGACATGATATCTTGAATTCGTGCATGAAATTTTTCTGCATCCTCGAGATTGAAGTAACAAATCAGCTGAATCAGTCCTGCCGTAAACGCATCTGATATCAACTCCTCAAGCACATGAACAGTCTCCTGATAGCGTCCAGCCAGTAGCAAACAAAATGCTTTTACGTATGGTTTCTTCTCTTCATTCTGAGGCAATCTATAACCCGGCTGATCCAATCCTGACAATGCTTCTGGTATCTTACCCTGGAAAGAAAAACAAAGCGCTCGATAAGTCAGGCACTGGTCATATATAGCCGAATACGAATCATCGCCACGGTCTTGACCTTGGATTGCCAATATAATCTTCGAGAACTGGTTTTGTGCACTCACATATTCCTTCCACTGATATTGATTATGTGCCAACAGCAAGCGGGCTTCGAGCCCTTGCGAAAAAGCTGTTTCATCTGCTATTTTCTGGGCCCAATCCACAACTTTCTCTAAGAGATTCGTATGTGTGACACGCCATCTTACATTATCCTTAGCGCTGTTCGATGAAGACAAATACAGCGCTACCAACAAAGCCAGGCGAATCCAATGACGGCGACCAATTTCATCCAAATCGTCCCACATCATTGGCATCAAGGTCTCCCCCGCCTGTTCCGTGTGATAGGAGAGCACCATCTCCTGGACATCGTAAAGAGTAGACGTCTCTTCTTTAATGGAGTAAGCTCGGAATTTTTGCTCCAATAATTCCTTATCCACATGACCATATTTTCCGAGTGCAAGCTGTTGTTTCTTTTGTAAATAAACGTGTGGATTTCCCCACAGAGATGGCAAAGGAACAGAAAATACATCAATCAAACCTTGCAGAACTGTGGTAGCCGGCAAGACACCTTCTTGAATGCCCTGCATCAAATTGGTTACACGAATTTGAAGCGCATTGGTATCCTCTTCATGCACGAAAGGAATCCTTTCACTATCCATGATTCCATGTTGTCCTATGAAAAAAACAGAAGAATGCCCAGTCAGCCAATCAGGAAGCGCATATAATTCATCCTCAGTATGTAAAAACCAATATATATCACCGCATGCTTCACTACCCGACAAAATGGAATGCAAGCCTCTCATAAAGGCGTTGTCTTCCCGTCCGGAAAATCCCAACACCATGCATGAATGATCCTGTAGCAATGTTTGGACACATGATTCCATTGCACCCAAGGATTGATTCTTCTCCTGTGGCATCACGGGATAGCCTGATACAATACCCTCCAAAGAGTGCAATCCTACAGATCCTTGCAAATAAACCAGTTGCACGCCATCATCCACCAGTCTTGGAGGCGCACTCTGAAATACCTGAACATCCTCACCCTGCAATCGAAGACTTTCCTCAAGGCCTGTATCAAAATTTCCTGTCAAGGCCAATCGAGCAGGCGCCTGTTCAATCAATAACCGAGCCAGCAACGTGTTGGCCGCAGAAATCATTCCTTGGTTGTACATGGCCAAAAACGATTGTAACTCCTTTTGCTCTGGAAAAATCTGTTTCAACGCCTGCGCGTATCCCAGCTCCTTTTCATTTGATTCACCCAAAGAAATTTCTGGTTTATGCTTTGCGGCAAGCGCAATCAAATCCTTAGCCAAAGGAACCACAGGTGCACTTACACCAGCACCCACATAATAGAAAAAAGTCCTTTTCTCTTCTTGATAGGCTTGTGCAATTCTTTGCAGGCCTGATGCTAAGTCCATGATTCTATTTCTCTTCATGGTGATCCTCCCTGGCTTGTTCAGCTGCGTAATGAAGATAAGCTTGTATCAATGGATTGAGATCACCATCCATGACCTTGTCTACATTACCAATTTCCATATTGGTACGATGATCCTTAATCAATTTGTATGGATGAAATACATAGGAGCGGATCTGACTTCCCCAAGCGATATCCCCTTTGTCACCTCGCATACGGGCCAGCTTTTCTTCTTCCTGCTTCCTTTTTTCTTCATACAGTCGTGCTTGCAGAATTTTAATAGCAGCCGCCTTATTGCTAAACTGTGAACGTTCACTTTGGCATTGTACCACTATGCCACTAGGCAAGTGGGTTATCCGAACAGCTGAATCCGTCTTATTCAAATGCTGCCCACCGGCACCTCCTGCACGATACGTATCAATTCTAAGCTCACTATCATCAATACTCACAGCTTCTTCTTCCGGCATCTGAGGCACAATATCCACACTGGCAAAACTGGTATGCCGTCTGCTGGCTGTATCAAAAGGTGAAATGCGAACCAATCTGTGCACACCCTTTTCACCCCTCATATATCCAAACGCATAGTGGCCAGACACGCCGAAGGTAACACTTTTCAAGCCTGCTTCATCACCACTTTGATAATCCAACAATTCTGTTTTGAAATGATTGGACTCAGCCCAGCGAAGATACATCCGATAGAGCATTTCAGCCCAATCCTGGCTTTCTGTACCACCAGCACCTGGATGAAGCGTCACGATGCAATCAAGATGATCAAAAGGAGAAGACAACAAAGTCTCTAGTTCAAGCTTCCGCAAGATATTCTCCAGCGATGACATCTCATTTTTCAGCTCCGAGTCAAACTCTTCTCCCTCTTCACCTTCCATCAGTTCCACCATAATCTTGATATCATCGACACTAGATTCAATGGCATCAAACTGGGTTATGATTTCTTTGAGTTCATTGGCTTTTCGACTAATGCTCTGCGCCTGCTCTCGATCATCCCAAAAACACTCCTGGGACATTTCCTCTTCTAAAACTTGTACTTTCTTCTTTTTTTCAGCTAAGTCAAAGAGAGCTCCTTAATTTTTTTATCAATTCCTCTATCTGTTCCATACGTTCTTGATAATCTTCCATCATTTTCTACCACCCTTTTCTTATCGACCACAACAATGTTTGTATTTTTTTCCGCTGCCACAAGGGCAAGGTTCATTTCGACCAATCTTTTTGTCTTTCTTTATCGGTTGCTTAGACTGTTCTTCACCTAAGTTTTGATGCATATTCTTAACTACTGGCTGTGGTGCTGCTAACATCACACGATAAATGAGTCGCACCACGTCTTCCTTGATGGCAGAAATCATGTTTTCAAACATATCGAATCCTTCAAACTTATACTCTACCAAGGGATCCCGCTGCCCATAAGCACGAAGGCCAATACCACCTTTTAATCCATCCATGGCATCAATATGATCCATCCATTGTTGATCGACGACCTTTAGCAACACAATACGCTCCAATTTACGCATCGTATCCGAACCGACGGTCTCCTCCCGTATATCATAGAGCTTGTGTGCAAGTTCCTTGAAAAATTCAATCAACTCTGAAGGCTCCATTCTCTTGAGATCCTTAGGCTCTGGAACCATGGAGGGGAAATAAGTCTGTTTGGCAAACGTTAATAAGCCCTCCAGATCCCATTCCTCTACAAATCCACTCTGCCTATTAAAACGCCCCACAGATTCTTCAATGACTTCATCAATCATCGTCAAAACCTGATCCTTCAGTGTTTCCTGCATCAGAACTTGACGGCGTTGCTTGTAGATAATTTCGCGTTGCTGGTTCATCACATTGTCATATTCCAACACATGTTTCCTGGTATCGAAATTTCTGGATTCCACTTTCTTTTGTGCCGATTCGATGGATTTACTCAACAAAGGATGATTGATGGGCATGGAATCATCCATTCCCATGCGGTCCATCAAAGCCATCATATTGTCACCGCCAAACAACCTCATGATTTTATCCTCAAGTGAAACATAAAAAACACTCGATCCTGGATCCCCTTGCCGACCACTTCTGCCTCGCAATTGATTATCAATCCGTCTGGCCTCATGACGCTCTGTACCAATAATGTGCAGACCACCTAATTCCTTGACACCCTCACCCAGCACAATGTCCGTACCACGTCCCGCCATATTGGTTGCAATGGTTACCATGCCCCTTTGTCCTGCCTGAGCTACGATTTCAGCTTCCATTTCATGATATTTTGCATTTAAGATTTGATGAGGAACCCCACGTTTACTTAACATATCTCCCAACATTTCAGAATTTTCAATAGAGATAGTACCTACCAGAACTGGTTGTTTTTTCTCATAACATGCAACAATTTCTTCTACTGCCGCACAATATTTCCCTTGCTCACTTCGATAGACGAGATCATCTCTGTCATCACGAATGCAAGGTCTATTGGTAGGCACAACGACCACATCAGTTCCATAAATGGATATAAATTCTTGTTCCTCTGTTTTGGCCGTACCTGTCATGCCGGAAATTTTATTGTACATGCGAAAATAGTTTTGAAAAGTAATGGTAGCCAAGGTTTGCGATTCCCGGGCAATATTTACTTTTTCCTTGGCCTCGATGGCCTGATGCAATCCATCTGAGTATCTTCTACCGAACATCAATCTTCCGGTAAACTCATCCACAATTACAACCTCGCCATCCTTGACCACATAATTCACGTCTCGTCTCATCAAGGTATGCGCTTTCAACCCTTGATTCACTTGATGACCCAGTTCGGCATTGGCCCCTTCGTAAATGCTGTCTACCCCCAGTATTTTTTCTACGCGGGCCAAACCTTCTTCTGTGAGGATAACATTGTGCTCCTTCTCATCCACAGAATAGTCTCTCTCATTTTTTAGCATAGGAATCATTTTGGCAATGGTATCATACAACTCCGTAGGTTTATCCGCCTGTCCAGAAATAATCAATGGTGTGCGTGCCTCATCAATAAGGATACTATCAACCTCATCAATAATCACATAATGAAGGTCTCTTTGTACTAGACGTTCAATCGTCACCGCCATATTGTCACGCAAATAGTCGAAACCAAACTCATTGTTGGTGCCATAAATAATATCTTTTGCATACTCTTCTTTACGTTTTACCGTCTCCACCTCATGAATAATCAGCCCCGTGCTCAGACCCAAGAATTCATAAAGCGAACCCATCCATACAGAATCACGTTTGGCCAGATAATCATTCACCGTGATAACATGAACACCTTTTCCACTGAGGGCATTAAGATAACAAGGCAAAGTGGCCACCAGTGTCTTTCCCTCGCCAGTCCGCATTTCTGCAATGCGTCCCTGGTGCAATACCATACCACCCATGAGCTGCACATCATAATGACGCATGCCAAGTACCCGGACCGCCGCTTCTCGCACCACGGCAAAAGCTTCTACCAATATATCATCTACCGTTTCACCTGCCATAAGCCGTTCTCTAAATTCCCCGGTTTTGGCTTGCAATGCTGTATCAGAAAGAGCATGCATCGCTTCTTCCAAAGCATTAATCTTAGCAACTCGTGGTTCCAATTTTTTTAATTCTCTGGCATTCTCATCCAAAAATTTCTTTAATATTTTGATCATGCATTTCTCCTAAACCTCATCGTTGTCAAAACCATATCATCATTATTATAGCGCATTTCTGTCATGATTGTTCAGCATGGCAGCAAAAAAAAACGCCGGATGGCGTTTTTTTAGTTTACAGTTCAGATTCAATAATACCATACCTTCCATCATTACGAGAATAAATAACATTCACATTCCCATTGGCTGCATTGGTAAAAACAAAAAAGGTATGGCCCAGCATATCCATTTGCATAATGGCTTCTTCTTCGGTCATTGGCTTAAGCTGAAAACTCTTTCTCCGAATAATACCTTCGTCTTCTACAATAGGCTCACTGTCGACTTGAAAGGTATCTTGATTGACTTTCTTAACTCCACGTGCTCTGTGTTTGCGGTCAAGTTTATCCTTGTGCTTGAGATATTGACGTTCCAAATTTTCCAAAGCCTTATCGATACTCAAATACATATCTTCAGAGCGCTGTTCAGCTCTAAGATAATAACTATGAAAATGCACCGTCAATTCAGCAATATGCACTCCACTTTCAACACGCAACAAGACATTGCCCTCTGTTTCTTCATCAAAATACTTTTCCATCGATTGCAACTTGTTTTCTGCGTAATCTCTGAGAGGATCGGTTACCTCAGTTCCCTTGGTTCTTACTAATACTTTCATATGCCGCGCCCTCCTCATTTGTCGTTTATTGGTATATTCCTTATACTAGTCCAGAAACCCTGCAAAAACCAGTATTTTTTGACCAAATCAACCTCTTTTTTTCCTCATCTTTTGGTTCTTTCAATCTGCAGTTGTCCACAGGCCTTGATTGTATATTTCGAAACCATCAGACCACAAAGCCTTTCCACACAGGCTTTATCTAACTCAAGATCCCATTGTGGATAATGTGGATAACCAATAAATTGCTCCTTTTCCATTATTGGATTACGATCTGCCCAAGCATTGGATTTGAGCCTTTATTTGTACTCACTATCCTTCTGAAACCCTTTTATATCAAGGGCTCCAGGCTTTAATGCAAATCACCTGCTCATCTTTTTCATAAAAATAGATGCATAAACTTCTTCTTTTTATGCATCCTCCTTTGATGTAACTATTCTCATGGGTTATCCACAATCTTTTATGCAGGCTCTCATTTCTGTCAAGACTTTTTTTCGCCTACAAGGTTACTTTTTTTCTGTGACGGTCCAGCCCTAGCCTGTGGATAATGTGGATAAGTATAATTTTTCCGGTAATTACAAGCCCTACGATGTGGACATATTCAAGAGGAGAGAAAACATAAACCCACAATCCTCTCATATCCCCCCTCAAGAAGTACGCTTGCAGCACTATTCATCGTGGCACCAGACGTTCTCACATCATCAATCAGCAGTATTCTCGGGTTGATATATTTTATGCATTTTTTATGATATTTTTTAGAAAGAAAGAATGTCTCTTGCATATTGGCAATACGTTCATCACCGGACAGATCTGTCTGCTTTTTCCCACCATGACGACAAAGCAAGGGAACCACTTCCTTATCCAAAGCCTGACCAATCTGCCTAGCCAATAATTCTGATACATTGAAGCCTCTTTGTCCCATCCGCATATGTGTGCTGGGAATAAACACAATGAGATCAGCCGTTTCAGTCTGATTCGCCAACTTAGACAAGTATGCTTGCAGCATCAACGTAGCCACCAGTGGTGCTAGATGTGTCTGTCCACCATATTTGAGTCTCAAATGAAGTTGCCGAAATTCTTCTCGATAGGCGTAAACCCTATACATGCGCATAAAGGAGAGATATTTCGGATTGGTTTTGGCATAATTATCGATTTTGATACGACAAAAGCGACAAACAAGCTGACCTCGTTCTTTGCCCTTGCCACAAATAGGACACCAAACCGATTTCTGAAAATAATGACGTCGCACCCATTGTAAGATCATCGACTACTCTGTCCCGACTAAATATTTAAAGTGTCTATAATCGAAATGCTGTTCTTTTATTTTCAAAGCCATGTAATCGTGAGAAGGATAAACACTATGATGATATATCGGCTGTTTTCTTTGTTGGTACCCTTTCAGATAGATTGCCAACCGTGGTTCTTTTTTTATCTCATCAGCCAAAAATGTTCCAAAGTCAGCTATTCTTTCACTCCCGACATCAATGGCTTCTTCCACCATTTTAGGATAAACTATCCTACCCTGGGGCATACTTATGATTCGAAACAGAACACGAAGTGCTTCTTCTCCTCCCAAATATCCAAGTCCAGCCACTACTCCTTTGGAGAAATAAGGATTTCTGTCAAAGAACATGTTGAATAAAAAATCAAGACCTTCTCTATATCTACTACTATCTTGCCCATTTTTTTCTTTTTCCTTTTTCAGCCATATTAACATAACATCCAAGGCTCGAAGACGAATTTCTTCGCGCTCCCTCGCATCACCAATCATGGTTTCCAGCATGTCTTTGTCGTCCAGTCCGGAAACCGTTTTCAATCTCTCCAAAGCCTTATGGCGCAATAGAACCGAACATCCCCCAACATGATGCCACAGCCATGTAGCTTGGTCACATCCAGGCTTAATTAAGTCCATTTGTTGGACACATTCCAATTCTTCCTCAGTAAAAATCTTCTTCTGCATACTATACTTCCACTCCATTGAGTATAGCGTATACCAACCCCAGCGCCCTTTTCACCGTGAGCTCTTTGATGTGTTGACGATCTCCAGAAAGAAGTAACTTTTTGGTCACTTGATTGCCTTGAAAATCAAGGCTAACATAAACCAGACCCACCGGTTTTTCCAGACTACCTCCGTCGGGACCTGCTATGCCCGTGGTTGCTATGCCAATATCACTGCCTGTCATCGCTCGAATCCCTTTGGCCATGGCCTGCGCGGTCTCTACAGATACCGCACCGCGTTTCATCAGAATATCACCAGGAACCTTAAGAAGACGTTCCTTCCATTCATCACTGTACGTAAGACAGGAAAAATGCATATAGGATGAGCTACCCGGTACGTCAGTTAATGCTGAAGCCAATAGCCCTCCTGTACAAGATTCCGCACAAGAAATAGTCAATCTCTTATCGATAAGCAATCGACCCACCACATTCTCTAACGTATCGTGATCCGTGCCAAAGACATAATCACCCAATTTTGAGCGAAATCGCTTCTCCATGTCATCAAGCATGGCATCTGCCCTTGCCGTGGTGTGCGCTTTTGCTGTGATACGAAAATGCAATTCTCCTTTTTTGATAGTAGGTGCAAGCGTCGGATTGGTCGAACCAACAAGATCCCGAACCATTTCCTCCGCGCTAGATTCACCAATCCCCACCAACTTCATCACCCGTGATTTTATGGCATCCTCCAACCCATAATGCTCTCTCAACCAAGGAAGAATATCATTCATCAACATCGGTCGCAATTCATGGGGTGGACCTGGAGTTAGAATAAACACCTGATGATCCACCACAACAGCACTGCCTGGTGCAGAACCCACTTTATTGACAAATACCGTAGCATCCTTTGGCACGTAAGCCACTTTATCATTGTTTTTTAAATATGGTAAGTTTCGACTCATCCCATACTCTCGAATCTTCTGAAGTGTGGGAGCATGAACCTCTTCTTCCTTGTTCAATACTCTCAAAAGGGCTTCCCTCGTCTGGTCATCCTCGGTTGGCCCCAACCCCCCATTGAGTATGATGATATCGGCCATTTTTCTTGCATGCTCGATGGCCTCTTCAATACGTTTTTTGTTATCACCCACTGTCGTTATACGAAACAAATCAATGCCAAGACTTGCCAATCCTGTTGAGAAGATCTGAGCATTGCTGTTGATGATTTGGCCCAATAGCAATTCTGTACCTGTACAAATGATTTCCGCTTTCATCATATCTCCTTACTTATCAATTTCATCAGTTGCCAGACCCAAACGAATGACAAACGTAACCAATAGAGCAGCGATCAGCAGAAGAACTACCCATGAGGCAACATTCCCCAGTGACTGTAAAAACAATGCGCATATTCCCAAAGCCACATCAATACCATAAATGATCAGAACTGTATTGCGGTGGCTCAATCCCATATGCAGCAATCTGTGATGCAAATGCTTTTTGTCGGCTTCAAATATTTTTTTCCCCCGACTGGCTCTGCGTAATATTGCCCAAGCTGTATCCAAGATCGGAATCCCCAGTACCACCACAGGCAACACCAGTGAAATCAGGGTGATACTTTTGGTCATACCCAATATGGCCAGCGCGGCAGCATTGAAGCCCAGAAGCATCGAACCGGTATCCCCCATAAATGTCCTCGCAGGATGGAAATTATATGGTAGAAAACCCAAAATGGCACCTGCCAAAATACTCCCCAGTAAAACAGCCTCCAACAAACCTATTCGGAAAGCAGCCAAGCTGATAAATGCTATGGCAAAGAATGCCGTCCCCGCCGCCAAGCCATCTAGTCCATCAATCAGATTAATGGCATTGGTCACAGCAATAAGCCAAAATACGGTGGCAATAACACTAGCTCTAACCAGGAATAAATATGAGGGACCTATGGGCAAATCAATAAAGCTGATACGAAAACCATACTCCACCAATACCAAAGCCGCCAAAAACTGCCCCAAAAGCTTCATCTTTGGGCCTATTCCCTTCGTATCATCGAATATGCCCGTGATCACAATAATGATATTGGCCAGGATCAATCCCACATATTGACTGTTTTTTTCTGCAAAAAACAAAGAGACCGCCAAAAAAGATAAAAAAATACCGAGACCACCAAGACGAGGCATCATTCCTTCATGAATTTTCCTTTCGTTGGGTAAGTCGATTGCTCCGATATATTTTGCCAAACGCATAATCCATGGTGCAACAACAAACGACAATATGGCACTCATCAGTGCCGCAGCTACAATTCTACCCGTCATGATTTTTCTCTCCTTCTACTTCTTTTCTGAAACAATCTAATATGCCAATCATCATAGTCCAAAACCCATAAACCAATAAAATATACCAACAACCCCACACCAGTTGCCACAAACAGGACCCACCACTTTGAACTTGGATCGCCTGGTATCCAGCTCTCCACAAAACCCTTCGCACTCAGCACCGTCCAGCCCATGATACAACTGGCGATAAAAAACTTTCCTACGGCTACCATTTCCGCCTTCCATAGTCCTGGCACAATCATTTTACGATAGCCCCAAAAAAGCAAAAAAGAATAAGTGAAATTGGCAAAAGCATAGGAGGCAGCCAGCCCATGATGCTGAAAAGAATCTACCAGCAGATAGCTCATGAAGATCTGAACCAAAATAGCCACACCACCAGACAAAAGTGGCATCTTATACTGTCGCATGGCATAGTAAGCACGGGTCAGCAGCATATTGCATGAAATGGCCACCATAGCCAAAGCGAAGAAAATCAAAGTCTCAGCGGTCATTTTCGTGGCCATAACATCAAAAGCACCACGCTGAAACACAACTTGAATCAAAGGTTCTCTAAGCACAACCATGCCAATAGCGGCAGGCAACATCATGAGCAACACCACACGAAGACTCTTGAGAAGGTTTTTGCTTAAACCATACGCATCATTGCGGATTACTGTTTCTGTCAGTAACGGGTAACTGGCCGTAACAATGGCTGCCGTAAAAACCCCGATGGGAAGATTAATCAACCGACTGGCAAATTCAAAACTCGCTATCGTACCAGCAGTCATTTGACTTCCATAAGCACGTCCCACCATTAAAAAAATCTGATTCACAGCCACACTCATGGTCACTGGTAAAATATCTTGAAATGTCCCCGCTGCAACCTTATGGTCAAAGGATTCTTGAGACATCCAACGAAACCCTCGCCGATGCACTCCTATCCAGAGCACCAGAAAAAATCCCCAATAGCCCAACAATGTCCCCCAAGCTACGCCCCGAATGCCCATCCGAGCACTTGAGTACACTATGCTTGCTATAATGATGATATTAACCAAAGCTGGAGCTGAGGCAACCAATGCAAATTTTTTTTCACCATTAAGCATGCCAGAAAATAGCATCCCCAATCCCATGAAAACAATGGAGGGCAGCATGATACGAGTTAAACTCACGGTTTCTTGCAGTTGCGCAGAAGAAAACCCTGGCGCCAGCATTCTGGTAAGCGAACTGGTGAATACCAAGCCCAGTATGACCAGGACAACTAGAACAACCCCCAGGCGAATAAGAACTGACCGAGCAATATGATACGCTTCTTTCTGCTTGTTGCGTGCCAGGTAATCTGTCAAAAGAGGAACCATTACCAACAAAAATGCCATGCCGAATACAGCTTGCAAAGCATATGGCAACGTATAAGCTACCAAATAAGTATCGGTTGCCTGACTGGCACCAAAATAGGCGGCCAAGGTCGCATCCCTTAAAAAACCCAATATCTTTGATACCAAATTGAAGAAAAGAACGACACTGGTCGCTCTCATCAGACTACTCATGACTGGATCCTTCCAGCATATCCATGAGAATGTCTAAATTTCTTCTTGATCGGGTACGAAGTTGTGCACTGGAATCAATCAATTTTTCTGAATAATCGGTTTGATGGTGCAAAAGTTCTGTAGACAAATGAACCAACCGATCCAAATCCAAATTCTCCACTCTTCCTCCTAGAATCTGTCCTGTCTCTTTGATAGAAGCCTCTATCTTTGGATCATAAGAAAGACCAATGGCCGGAACAGCCATCACCGTTGCCATAATCAGACTATGCAATCTCATACCAATCAACATTTTCATATTACCAATGATACCTAGCATCTCTATCGTAGAGTAAACCTCTTTTAGTACGGTCACTGGTCTATCCATTGCCTTGGCCACATCGCGAGCACTGGTTACATCATCCGGAAAATGAAAAGGAATCAAAACAAGATGATATCCCTGTTCCACCCAATAATCTCCTAGTTTTGCCAAGACATGCTTATAGTTGCTTAAATTACCCCAATCACGTACGGATAGACCGATACATTTCTCTCGTTTCACTTCGTCTATTCCGTTTCTATCCAAAACCTTTTCACCAGGTATCTTTTCAATTTCATGGCGATATAAACTTAATACGGCATCCGCTGTCAACTCCAGTTTCGGCTTGCGGACACCCAGATCCAACAAAGCCTGTTTGGATTCTACATCCCTGAGCGTAATCACATCAACTTTGTTCAATGTGTTTACAACTTTCTTTTGAGATTGCACCGATTTAAACGGACCTATCCCCTGCCCCATAAAATAGACCTTCTTGCGTAAGAAAATCGCCAAGTTGGCTATCCCCAAATAATAATGCAAGGAACGGACCGATGTCACATCCTGTAGCAGACTACCACCACCAAATACCAAAACATCATGCGTTAACAATGTGCTCAAGATTTCATTCCATTTCCAACGATTTTTTGCATCCACACCGAATGTTTTCATCGTCTTCTCCGGCTGATGTGACAAAACTGTGATTTGAATTTTTTTGTCGCGTTGCTTTAGACTTCGAATAATGCTATACAAAATGGCTTCATCGCCCGCATTATTAAACCCGTAATATCCCAATAAGACAACTCGTTTCATTGCTTACCTCTTCCATCTTTTCAACATTAACTGACTGAACCAGATCATCAATAACCCAATCATGATGCCCAAAAGCAATCCGTACCCTACACGCATCACTGAAATGAGGATCGGTGTATGTAGGTGAGTAAACGTATTGATGATGGACACTTGCCCAATCATACCCAAAACAAACAAAGGAAGTGTTCTCGCTTGAAAACCATAATACAAACCCAACAGCAACATGGGGTGGCCAATCAAAAACTCTTTGGTTCTCGGTCTTGCTGATGTCCAGTGCTCCAACGTATTACGCAATAACATCTCCCAGGAAGATGGGACCATCCCGGCATTGCCTGTACGCAAAAGATAAATGCCTAGAATCACAACTGCAATCCCTGTCAACATCACAATGCGCATCGTCAGTGGACGATCCAAAAAAGAGCGCCATAAGAGTTTTAATTCCTCCCATTTTTGATGATATAAATAGAATAGCACCACGCCTGCCAAAGGCACCACATGAGCCAATTTCACACCAGAGAACAACTCCAGGCCTATCATAAAAGCTCTTTCCCGCAAAAGGCCCACAATAAGCAAAGCTCCTGCCAAAGAAAACAATGTCATCAATAGAAATGCTTGCAGGCTTATCCACCAGTTTTTTTTCGCATCATGTTGCTCCTGCTTCGCACAAACATGGACCAATGCCCACAAAGGAAACAAACAAGCGGTCCCCAAAGCCAGCATCTTTTGCAGTAACAATACTTGATCCAAAAGAAGCAACAAGGCACTCCCCAAAAGCCCCAGCACCAAGACCACCCAACTTAGCAGATGAAACCCGAGTCCTTGGAGCCACAAAGAAGCCGCCGCCAGCACCGACAGTGATAGGAGTAAGGTAAAGGACGGGCTTACATAGAGATTGGGCAATGTTGCACTCTGCCCCAGGGTAAAACCTCGCTCCGTCAGTCCTTGACTGATGGAGCCAACATAATTCAAATTGAAGGCAGGTGCATCTGCACCGGAGACCTGATAGGGTCTGATAAATAAACTCCTCATATTGCGGTCCTTGGCTGCCAACCAAAACCGTTCTTGTGCGGCTGTAACACTCATGGTACTTAGCTCATCTTGCGCAATGGTATGAACTCGCACCCCTCGTTCCTCTACCAACCGGGCCAGCGTTTGTATCCCCTTTTGCTCATAAAACTCAATCTGTCCCAAGGACCAGTTACGCTTATTGAGTTCTTCCGCTACATAGGAAAGAACCACCTGTGGTTCGTTCTGCTTACTGGTGCTGAATAAATCCGGCGAATCAAACATCACCAAACTCACCTGGTGCAAAGAATCCAACTGAGAAAAGTAACGAGACAGTATTGCTTGATCCTCTACCACCCAATCCTTGATTTGGAGTTGCACATAATACCCCATATCCTCAGCCTTCTTTAGATCCTCTATAGGAAATCCCATCCCGACACCAGACAAGGCTTGCATTTGCGCCGCATTTAAAGCATAAAGATAAGATAACGGGAGCTCAGTCCCAATATAGACCATAGATCCATGCATGAAGGAATCCCGAACACTGTCTCTTAAGCTCAAATTATACTCAAGACGAGTAGCCAAATCTCCTTGAGGGACCTCAATATAACTCCATTCCTTTTGAGCGGGCAAACCCTCCCAAAACAAATGTGTACCGGAAACATAACGCACCTGATTGGCTATCGAATGCAGATTGGATTCTTTGACGAACAACGATGTGGCACCACGCTTTTGGTATTGAAGCAGTAGTTCTTCATAAGCAATACCACTGACACGACTCTCTTCTATCAAGGCATCATAATGAATAGCCACCTCGATATTTTTGTATCTTGTTTCAACAGCCAGCCGCTCACCAGCCAACATACCTGAGAGCAAAAGGCCAAGCAACACTAAAGCCACTAGCACCTTATTAGTAACGGACACGATGCTGCCCATATTCTTATTCAACTCCATGATGCCCCCTAGAATTTCACCTGTAACACAGAATCTGCCATACGTTCCACCAAATCGCGATCCGCTTGAATACGCACCCAACCATCAATGACTTCATATAATCTGCCTTCGATATCCATAGTCACACCGGAAACTGGTTTAAAATTGGTATCGCGAACAGATAATGAAATCCATTGCACCGGACTGTTGCTGATGGGCTTGGTAATGGTACCCAGTACATACTGATTGTTTACTTCTTCGATGGTTACCGGATGAACCGTTGTCACCAAATTTACACTCACATTGGCCAACGGACTCGTTTGCAAAGAGTTATTAAGGCCACCCACCACCACCACTTCCCATATCCCGGGAGTGGGCTCTTCCACATTCACCGTGCCAAGGGCTGATGAATTCAGTGCATCGTGCGCCATCAATTGACCCTGTGGATTATAAAACCAATACTCAACATCTTTTCTGCGGGCATTCAAGGTAGCTTGCAAATGACTTGCTTCCATTCCTACCTCTACAAAAAAACGTTCAACTTGACCTGGCGCTATATCTTGAGACCAATACAACGATTGACTCTTTGCATCACGCTCCTCAAATTGATAGGGGACAACGACACCCACCGATATACGTTCAGCCTCCAATAAGTTTGGCAATACCGATACAGAAATAACGGTCGTATAGATACCTGGTTCCTCGGGAACATGAAATTGCAGAGGCAAGGTCCGCATACCACCAGCGGGCATCACCATCAATGAGGCAACCGGTTGAACCCAGTCAGCGCCTGATTCCCAATAAAGAAGCAAGCTTTGCAATCCTTCGTAATCTACATAAAGAGGTAAATTACCCGGGGTATAATCCCGACCAAACAAACCTTTCCCCACACCCAGTTTTTTATTCCAGGTACTCAAACTCAAATAATCATCACGAATACGCCAACGATCCAATACCTTATAATCCATCACACCGTATCCAATTTGATAAACATCCCATGCAGGATTAGGGATAGCTTGATCCTGGATGATATCGATCATGTATGTTTCTTTTATATCATGAGACAGCGTAGTTTCTTCACTCAAAAAGCTGGCCACCATACCAGATGCCAGTGCAGTCGCCACAGAGGTCCCCTCCAGCAGTACGTAATCGCTAGGATGCCAAAGCGGCATCGGGAAGATACCCATACCTGGCGCGCCTGCATCAATACCTAAATACCCATCATCTCTGGGACCATTGGAGGCACTGCTCCACAAGACATCCGACGTCAATGGAAAACCCAATATTTCACTGGCAAAAGAAGCTGGCAAATAGCCAGTCACCCCCAAGACTGATTCCCCATTACCCGGTGTTGTCAAACTATTGCTGCCCGGACCCAAATTGCCTGCCGCTCCGACAAAAACCACACCATAACGTTCACTAAATTGCTCTGCCATATAAGTAATCGAGTTATTTCCCGAAGTAATGTCATCCTGATAACCCAGGCTCATATTGACCACAGTAGCGCCTTTTTCCACTGCCAACCTGATTGCTTGCTCAATGTGGCGCCACTGCGCCTGACCAGACGCATCAAAAGCCTTGATCACCAACAATTTACTTCCTGGGGCTATACCAATATACTCCCCATATCCGCTGGCAGCAGCGGCCATTGCGGTCCCATGACCATTCCCATCAAATCCCAGTATCGCTCGCTCGCCACTTAAATCTAACTCTGAAAGCACTACATAAAAATTTCCCACCGTCTTGTTCTTACTCAGATTATAGCGCTCATATGTTTCATGATAATCAAAAAATGGTTTTTCATCGCCAAAACGATTGTCTAAATCCGTGTCAATGTAGAGTCTATCATAAACGCCTGATTCTTTCCCGTCAGCAAAAAGAACCAAAAATTCATCCTGGGTATGCCCATTTAAATTGAAATCAATACCAATAAGCTCTTCATATAAGTAGGCATAAGGGACCTGACCACTTAGCGTCTCAATACCTTCAAGATCCAGTGTTTTTCCTGCCAATTCCACATATCGTTCCGTTTTTAAAATGGTACCTTCCCGTACGATATTTCCTTCTCCAGTAACATCATAAAAACCCAACAATTTTTCCTCCCCTGTTGGTGTTTTTTGCAAAGAGCGGAGTCCCGGATCAATGCCTGAATCAATCATGGCAATGATCTCTCCATCTCCTTGCAGTTGTTCATCCATGCCCATTTCCTGCCGGAGTAGTGCAGCGCTTTGTATGGCGATGCTCTGGTCATACGCAGTTGACAAATAAGAGGTCATCCAAGTATCTTGGTCTTCTCCCAATTCGGATGATAACGACTGAGCATCATCCCTGGTTTCACGTAAGGAAACCGTTTTAATCAGATCTATCTCTTCTCTGGTCGTCTTCTCAATCCAGGCCAGTTTTCCTTGTCTATCCAAAATCCCTTTGATCCATTGGCCAGACTCCATATCCTTTACATCAAGGCGATTCACCATATTCTCTGTCAGTTCTATCACATAGGTCTTATCATTGATCAACAAAGTAGCTCTGGTATTTCCCCAATCAGAAACCTGAGCATAGAAATCATAATAAACACCTACCTCTTCCAGAAAACTGCTTAGCATGGCTGTGGCCTCATCACGCCGAACATTTTGATTAGGTCGAAATGTTCCATCAGGATAGCCGGCAATCAGACTGTAGCGCGTAGCCAAGTCAACACTGGCTTTGGCCCAATCCGGAATGATATCATGATCGACAAATGACATAGCTACACCAACAGGTTCATGAATCTCCAAAGCCCGAATGAGCATCGTGATAAATTCCGCTCTGGTGACTTGCCTTTCTGCTTGGAACGTTCCATCTCCATAACCACTTACCAATCCACGTTCCCAGGCTAAATTGATGAAGGCACTGGCCCAATGATCAACCTCTACATCCCTGAAAATACATTCTACATCCCGTAGCTCCGTCAAACCTTGACCAAGCCCCTTAGCGTTCACCAACAATACTACTGCTTCAGCGCGCGTCAAAGCAGCACCAGGGCGGAACGTATCATCCGCATACCCAGACACAAGCTCCTTGCTGGACAATATTTCTATGTAATCTGCCGCCCAATCGCCTGATGCTACATCTGAAAAAGCCCAAACAGTCATGGGGCTCAACAACATCAATATCACCAGTACAAACGTCAAAAACTTCGTTTTCATGTCTACCTACTCTTTCGTATCTTGCATTTTATTTTCTCATAAAACAAAGGGAATATCCATCTTTTTCGGGACGCCTCTCACCCATCTGTATTCACAACAATGCCCATGAAAAAAAAGAACGGCTCATATAAAATGAACCATCCTTCCATAATTTATGCTCGTATACCCTGAAAGAGCAGATGAATATAACGTTCTGCCCGGTCTTTCGGATTTGATTTATCCTGCTCAAAAAGAATGCAAATAGCCGGCAACCCCACCAACAAATGCAACAGCAATGTCTGTCTGTCAACATCACTTCTTATTTCTTTCTTGGCAATGCCCTCCTCAATAACACCTGAAAAAAGTGCCATCATCTCCAGCCGGTTGGCATACATGTCGTCTTGCAGTTCCAAAGAAAGGATTTTCTGCATCAATACAATCCCATTGGCTCGGTTTTTCATCTCCTCATGCAGAACCAAATGTCGCTCATACAACGCAATCAGCTTATTCTCACTGGTAGAGTCCCCAATCAAAACCTCCTGCATTTGGGATTTATAAGTATCAGAAATGAATTTAAATAACTCTTTAAACAATTCCTCCTTGCTGGAAAAGTACTCATAAATGGTCCCTTTCCCTAACCCGGCCTGAATCGCGATGTCAATAATCTTGACCTCATGGTAATCCCTGGCAGAAAAACACTCAAAAGCACTGGCCAGAATCTTGGATCTTGTTTCCACTTTACCCATGGCTCACCTACATAAACAACGAATAAGCAAAGCTGGCTTTTACCAAATCATAGGTAAGCAACATGGAATGAGCCGCATCAACGGCTTCACTAAGGCTACCTTCTGCTTCCTCGAGCTCCAATCTGGTAGCCATCCCCTCCTGATAACGAAGCTTGACGACTCGATAATTTTCTTCAGAAAAAAGCACATTCTTTGTTAAAGACAAATAGGCAGCTTCTGTAGAGTCCAAGTTAACAAAAGCATCCCGGATCTTCTTTTCAGCCGCTTTCAGCTGTTTCTCAAAGTTTAATTCAGCTTCCTTCATGGCATAATACTGTTCTTTATAGATATTGGTATTAGACGTGTAATAGGCATCAGCCAGTGCAAACGTAGTCGATGTGATCTCATATGTTCCTTTGGCCGCCAGAAGAGCCACATCTTTTTTCAGGCCCAAATTAATGGCTTCATCAATATCAATCACGACTGGCTCATATGAAAATGCATCTGTTGCACGTATAGGCGTATTCAAAGGCAACGAAAGCAAATCTGCCAGAGCAATCATTGCTTTTTCATGCATTGCAGTCTTGCTAGCCAAATCAGCTGTCCTTCCAGCCACCAATGCCTCAGCGCCCATGACTTCTCCCTGCGCTACCATTCCGGCATCAAAAAACTGATTGGTAATACGCAACTGTTCCTTGGCTCTATCTAAAGCGTTTTCAGCATTGGTCAAAGAGGCCTGCGCCTTCAACAACTCATAATAGGCACTCTCTACACCAAGCAACAAGGAATTACGAGTCACATCCATCGTCAACTCTGCAATCGAAAGACTTACCTCTGTCGATTTTTTCGCCACATACTTCATCACAGCTCTTTCATAGTTGCTGGCATAAGGATTGTATTGACTCGGAGTAATATCGTCCGAGATTTTATCTTGCTTGCGATCAAAAAACTGTGCCTTGTCGAGACCAACCTCGCTAAGTTCAATATTGCCACTTTGCAAGAGAACGATCTCTTTGGCTTCTTCTAGCGTCAAATCAACTGGTTCTTCCACATTGGTCACCACCACAGGAATATCCACTTCAATCTGATATTTTTCGTCTGCAGTAACCGGAACGTTAAATAACAAAGTCAATAGCAACAAGAAACCAATCATTGTCATCATATTCTTTTTCATTTTTTTCCTCCTCATCATCTTACTCTATACTCATGCGCATTTAATTCCATCACAATCAACAAATCTTTCGCTCCTGGTGACGCACCATATCTTTTTATAACAATCATTCTGTAAAATTTATATCTACAAGATCAAGACTCCTGAACGGCCTCCTTGCGATTCATTTTCTTTTCTTTTTTCAACAGTCTTCGTTCCTTCAGCCCATCAAATATGGCATAAATCACAGGGATAAGCACCAAGGTAATCAAGGTCGCCACCAACAAACCTCCAATGATGCTGATTCCTAAAGGAGCAATCATCTCGCCACCATTGCCAATACCCAGTGATAAAGGTATCATGGCTAAGATTGTCGTCAAGGTAGTCATTATAATAGGTCTTAGTCTAGCCGCAGCCGCCTCGATGATAGCTTCAAAAGAAGTCCTTCCCTTTTCCTTCAATCGGTTGATATAGTCAATCAAAACAATGGCATTGTTAACCACAATCCCGACCAGCATAATAACACCAATAAAGGATACAATGTTCAGCGTCGTATTGGTGATTAACAAAGCCCACGCCACCCCAATAATGGTAAAAGGCAATGTAAACATAATAATGAATGGATACAAAAGCGATTCAAACTGAGAAGCCAAAATCATATAGACCAGAGCAATGGCCAATATCACCACCAGTGTTAAATCTGCAAACGTGTCCGCCATCTGTTCTGCTGTACCCCCAAATTCTATAGAATATCCCTCAGGCAATACAATGCGATCATCCAAACCCATTTGGATTTCTTGCACTACACTATTTAAGTCTCGGCCAAAAATATCTCCCGAGACCGTTACTTCTCGCACCTGATTGTTCCTGGTAATGGTGCTAGGGGTATTTACATTGTCAATGGCAGCCACTTGATTCAAAGGAACCTTGACGCCCATAGGGCTCACAATGATAATGCTGCCAATTTCCTGGATTGAATCTCTGACCTGCTCATCCATGATGATGCGCACATCAATTTCTTCAGCCCCTGTGGTAAAACGAGTAGCGGTCGTACCCCCAATGGCCATCCTGGCAGTATTGGCAATGGTGTACGCATTCAGCCCATAAGCGGAAGCCTTTTCGGCATCAACGGTAATCCGCATTTCTGGCCTTTGCTCATCAAGCGACGCACTTACTTCACGTGTTCCTTCCACCGACTCCACCAAGACCACCACATCATTGGACAAACTCTGTAACGTATCCAGATCATCTCCTTTTATATTGATGGATATGGCTGAACCCATACTCATACCCCCGCCCATGGATTCGGAAGCAGTCACATTGATGTCAGCACCGGGAATAAACAATGCTTCTTTGCGCATCAGTTCCACGACTTCAGCCGTCGTTCGTTCTCTATCTGCCTTGAGATATAAATAAAGATTCCCTGTATTGCTGGTATCGCCACCAAGCGAAATACCCATACCGGATGATCCCACCATGGTGGCAATCGTTTCTATTTCAGGAATGTCCTTGGCAAACTGTTCCAATTCGACGATGACATCTGAAGTTTCTTGCAATTTGGTTCCCGTGGGCATGGTCACAGAAACGCTGATCTGTCCTTCATCGGAAGCAGGAAAGAATTCCTGCCCTACCAATGGAAGTATCACCAAACTCATGAAAAAAATAGCCAGAAATCCAATGACCACTTTTTTTCGATGGGACAAAGCATAATTCAGAAATCTTCCGTGTGCGCGATTGATGGCATCAAATCCCTTATTGAACCCTTCTAGCGTTCTCTTGACCCAGCTGTTCTTGGCTCTTTGATGAGCATCAACACGGATCAATCTGGATGAAAGCATCGGTGTAGCTGTGATAGCTACAAACAAAGATCCCAATAGAGAAAATGATACCGTGAGTGCCAACTCATTAAAAATACTCGAAGTCATTCCCTCCGTAAAAGCAATGGGGAAGAATACAGCCACGGTAGTCAGTGTAGAGGCAACAATCGCTGAGGTTACTTCACTGGCCCCAATTTTGGCAGCATCCATACGTTGTTCACCCAGTTGGTTATGACGAAAAATATTTTCCAGCACCACAATGGAGTTATCCACCATCATGCCGATGCCCAAAGCTAGCCCACCCAACGTCATGATGTTCAAAGTCAAATCAAAAAAGTACATCAGCACAAAGGTGGCTATCACGGAAATGGGCATAGACAAAGCCACAATCAAGGTAGAGCGAATATCTCGCAAGAACAAAAACAAAACAAGGGCCGCCAGTAAGGCGCCGAGAATCATATTCATGGCGACTGCATTGATTACAGCCTGAATGTATTCTGAAGAATCAAAGAAAACATCAAAGGAAAGATCCTCTGGCAACTCTCCCTTCAATCTCTCCACTTCCTGAACCACAGCGTTGGCAACTGCGACCGTATTTGCTCCAGACTGTTTGTTGATGGAGACAGATATGGATTCTTTTCCATTCATGGTACTCAAGGTACTTACATCCTCATACCCGTCTACAACCCGAGCAATGTCTCCCACAAAAACACTGGCTCCTGATGCCGTCATGATACTGACTCTCTCGATGTCAGAAGGTAAAAGGAATTCCCCTTCCACATTGATGATCAAATCCTTGCTTCCTTTTTCAACAAGCCCTGCAGACATACTGACATTGTTCATCTGTATAGCCTGCATCACTGCATTGATACTCAACCCATACGCATTTAATTTCGCCGGATCAACAATGACAGAAATTTCCCGTTCCAAACCTCCCGAAAGAACCACACTGGCCACGCCATCGATTCTCTCCAGTCTGGACACTACACTTTCTTCCACAATGTTTTTGATTTCTTCTGTTTCTCTATTTCCAGTTACAGCAAATTGCAAAATCGGCATCATATTTGGGTCAATTTGGATGACCATGGGGCTGCTGGCATCTTCGGGCAGATAATCTTCTATCAAGTCTACCTTTTCTCTCATTTCCAACGTGGCATCCGACATGTTGGTATTCCACCCAAATTCTACCAACACCACGGAACTGCCCACACTTGAATAAGAAGTGATATTCTCTACATCCGAAGTCGTCGCCAATGAATTTTCCAACGGCTTGGTCACAATATTTTCAATTTCCTGGGGAGAAGCTCCAGGATAACTGGTGGTGACAATAGCAATGGGCAAATTCAATTCTGGCATCAAATCCAAACTGATGCCCGAAAAAGAAACAGCGCCCAAAACAACCACAGCAATAAGCAACATAGTAATGGTTACAGGCCGATCTACACTAAAATGAGAAAGTCTCATTTGACTATTTCCTCCTCGATGATTCGCACCAGACTGCCATCATTCAAACGTTCCTTACCCAATACGATCACCGATTCCCCCTCTTCAAGATCACCTGTGATGGCCGTTTGATTTCCATCAGTCAAGATAACTTCCACCTCCACCAACCGAACGCGATCGCCAACCAGAAGAAAAATGATATTGCTTTGTGATGTGTAGCGAATGGCATCCTCGGGCACCAAAAGAATATTGTCTTCCATCTGTTGCACCAAAGATATGCTGCATGTCATGCCCGATTTGATTAACTCTTGGTCGTTGTCAATGATTACCTTGATGGGGAAAGATTGGGTCATGGCGTCCGCTTGTGGACTGGCTTCAGTGATTACACCCATAAAAGGTTCTTCTTGCACTGAAGGAAAATAGACTTCAATCGTCTCCCCCACTTGTACTTGATTGATCTGCTTTTCTGACAATCCAAAACCAGCTTCCATCTGACTGAGATCCAGTACGGAGACAATGGGGGCCGAAGGATTGGCCATTTGACCTTCCTGCGCATGCACATATCCAATCACGCCGTCCATAGGCGCAGTGATGACAGCCTGATCGAGTGAATCGCTCGCCATCTCCAGTGCAACTCTGGCTTGCTCATAAGATCCATCTCTAGACAGCTCATATTGACTCTTGCTGGCATCATATTGCTGCTCTGACACGGCTCCTTGTTCATAAAGTCTGGCCGTTCTTTCATAGTTGTCTTTGGCTGTGGCCAATTGAAGAGAAGCCGCATTATAATTCGCCCTGGCTTGCTCCACTTGTTTGGCAATATTGTCAGCATCGAGTTCAACCAAAACATCACCTTCCAAAACCCTGGTTCCAGCACTGACTGCCACACGTACAACCTCAACAGGCAAACTAGGAATGATGGTGATTTCCTTACTGGCCTTGACAGTCCCAGTTAATCTGTCAGATATGGTCAGCGATCCTCGTTCTACCGGTACCGTGGTCACCGCTACCCGAAACTCTTCTTCCTCAGTTTCCGCCTGTTGACAGCCTCCCAAAACTAGCAACAGGGATAAAATTAACACAACACCAACTATTTTTTTCATCTTAATCCCCTCTATTTCTGCATTCATGCGATTTCATCATAACAGCAACTGACCCACGGGTCAACTTTATAGCAAGAGGCAAAAAAAAACTGCACTTCCGTGCAGTTTCAGAATCATCATTTACCAGAGAAGCACCATAAAGCCCCTAGCTTTTGCTATGGGGATACAAGGTACAAATGTGCCTGCGGTTTTTCATCCCATCGGGGTATAGTCGGTGCTATGAATATAATCAGTGCACCTTTGGCAGATGGTAACAGTTTGCCAGCCTAGAGTGCTTCATGCACTGCTTTAGGAGGGCTACTGGCATAACTGAAAAGGACCTTGCCTTTTATCACCTGAGAATCCCCTGGATTTATCCATGGGGAGTGTCAATGCGCTGCCAAAGATACACTGTCCCGGGCATACAATCCATGGCCCTGCAACACGACCCACTCACCATGGAGGCTTTGAAAGGCCTGCATCTCAGCAGGTCTCTGCCAAAAAATGGCCACCAACATGCTCATGCCACACAAAACCATGATTCCCCCTATCATGGCACTGATCATATGTTTCTCTCCGTCCATACATCCCCCTGATATGATTACGTATTCTTATCTACCCAGTAAAAATAAATTTAGCCGTTTCTCTCTATACTTCTGCTGATCGGGTCATAAATGAGGACCAGCAAGAAAACAGATACCATCATTTCTGGCAGCAAATAACTGGCATTATAGCCTAAAGAATACCAGTAAGGATTTCCCGTGGCATATACACTCCAAATGACTACACCTGATACAAAGTGACAGGCAAACCGACCCAATACAGCCAATATGGCACCCAAGGCAATATTTCGTTTACTGGTGGGTTTTAAAAGCCCCGCCAGTCCCAAAGCACCAAAGGCCACCGCATAATCAAACAACAGGGAAATGATATGGAAACTATATTTGGGTCCTAAAATAAACTGCAAAACGCCGTATACCGAGCCAGCCAGGATTCCCTGCTTCCAACCACGACGCAAAGCAAAGAAAATAATAGGAACCATGCTACCAGCTGTCACTGATCCTCCTTGAGGCATCTGAAATATTACCACATAACTGAGTACCTGCGCCATCGCAATCATAATTCCTGCTTCTACCAAAACTTTACTGTTGATCTTCATGTTTTCCTCCTTAAACATAAAAAACTATCGCTGGGTTTGCGATAGCATTGGAAAATTCTTTCGATATTTCCCTACGCTGGCATTACCCAGATCAGGTTGTGGGTTGGTTGTTCACCTCTCAGCCGACATCAGTCAGCACCCCTCTTTGATTCACCATCATCATAAAACAGAATCATCCATATGTAAAGATGCATTTCTCAACAATTTTATACGCGGCACTCTCTTCTTGTTGAAAAAACATCAGAAAAGGCATACCATAATAACGTTGGCAACAGGGATATGCCCTTAGCTTCTCCATGATTGTGTTATACTCCATAGAAAAGAGGCACTATGCTACAAGACAATAATAAACTGGCCGTTGCCGCTATGCTAACCTCTTCATTTTCTTTTGCTCTGATGCAACTTTTTGCCAAAATGGCGGGAGATCTGCCGATTGATGTTAAGGTTTTTTTTCGTAATCTTCTGGGCGTAGTGGTTCTCGGTTTTATACTACACAAAAAAGGGTTACCCTATTTGGGTCTGGCGAAAAACCGACGGATTTTGCTGCTTAGAAGCGTGTTGGGTACCTTGGGCGTTGCCGCCAATCTTTATGCCTTGGATCGTATGATTCTTGCGGACTCCGTGATGCTCAATCGATTTTCACCATTTGTGGTCATGATCCTTGCTGCCATATTTTTAAAAGAAAAAATAGGAAAAAACCATATCATATCTCTATCTGTGGCTTTTATCGGGATACTATTGATCATCAAACCCAGTTTTTCTCTACAAATGATTCCTGCCCTGATTGGTTTTTCCTCTGCCTTATTTGCAGGAAGCGCCTATGTTGTCGTCCGTTATCTTAAAGGCCGAGAAGACCCCTTGACCATCGTTTTTTTCTTCTCCCTATTCTCCTGTCTGGTTACAGCGCCAAGCACCATAATGGGATTTAGCAGCCCTACATCCATACAGTGGCTCTATTTGTTTGGTTTTGGATTATTTGCCTTGGGTGGACAATTTTTTATCACTTTGGCTTACAAGTATGCTCCCGCGGGCGAAATCTCACTTTATGGCTACAGCACCGTCATCTTTTCTGCTCTGCTGGGCTATCTGGTCTTGCATGAATTGCCGAATTTCTTATCCTGGCTAGGTATTGCCCTGATTATTGGATCTGCAGTCTACCTCTACCAAACAACCAAACGCATACCCGTCTCTTTATCTCTGGAAGAAAGATCTTTGCCCTAAAAGTGATTGTTCAATGCCAGCTTACAGGTTACAATAATAAAACCACATCGACATCATCGTGATCGATCATTGATGTCCATAATACAAGGAGAAATTATGAAACGACTTACTATACTGCTATTTTCCATGTTCATACTGCTCAGTGGGTGTAGCGCCCAGACACCGGATACCGATTTACTGGCCGTAGTCACAACAGATAACCTTGTAGGATTTGTCAATCTTCAGGGTGAATATGTGGTTGAACCCATCTACGATACCGGCTATATCAACAGCCCCATCTTGCTCGGGCTTCTCAGCATGAATGAAAACAGAGCAGCCGTCCACAAAGATGGCCTTTGGGGCTATATTGACCGTTATGGTGATGAAGTGATTGCACTCACCTATGACCAGGCTCTTCCCTTTTCTGAAGGTCTAGCACCGGTGGCCAAAGATGACAAATGGGGCTATATCAACAAACAAGGTGAACTGATCATCGATTACACCTTTGAGGCTGCCTATCCCTTCAGTGATGGATTGGCCAAAATCATTCAAAATGATCAGTTTGGTTTCATCAACAAGGATGGAATCGTGGTCATCGAACCCATCTACACCTATGCTTTCCCATTTGAAAATGGATTCGCCAGAATCGTCCATAACGATCTTATGGGCGTGATCAACAAAGATGGTCTGTTTGTCGTAGAACCAATTTACGATTTTATCGATGCCTACGAAGAAGGACTAGCACTCACCATCTTGGATGGAAAATATGGCTACCTCAACAAAGACGGCGATCTGGCCATATCTGCGAATTATTCCAAAGCATATGCCTTTTCAGATGGGCTGGCGCTTATATCTGACGACCATCATGTGGCTTACATCAACAAGGATGGAGAGGAAGTCATATCCATAGACGGTGTTTCTGGCTCCTTCTCCGAAGGACGGGCCATCGTACAGCAAGAAGAAAAATTAGGCTTTATCGATCTGGAAGGAAATGTGGTGATTCCAGGCGACTACCTGAATGCCGGGGATTTTCACGACGGACTGGCACCTGCCTTCAAAGATAACAAATGGGGCTACATCAACAAAGAAGGTGAAGAAATCATTCCTTTTCAATTTGACGGAGCCTATGCATTCTATGATGGGCATACCATTGTGCTCGATGATGTCAACTACCGGTTGATTGACAAACAAGGAAACATCTCAGAAAATAGTTTTATGGGCATCAACATCGTTCCTTTCCTGGGCTACAGCATTGGCGACTACATGAGCGCCCTGGATTTTTACGGCAATTGATTCACCCAGTCCAATAATAGATATAAGAGTTTTTCTCAAAAAATAATCGCATGAAAAAGGCTACATTCCCACTAGGAAAATGTAGCCTTTTCTTATTTCGTGATTACTCATGTTAAACAGAATCAGGTATGATCGTTTCTCCCTCAGGCAGATTAGGCTCCTGTGTCGCTTCTTCTGCTCCACCCAGCTGATCGAGGAGCATTTCCAATTCTTTGATGTTTTCTTTCAGTTCATTCACCAAACTACGTAATCTATCCTCATCAATGTCCACATCATCTACAGGTCTGTCTTCTCCCGAGGCATCTCCTACATCACCAATCACCTCTACCTCTGTTGGCAACTGCTTTTCAAAAAATGCCTTGATGGCCACATCCAGTTCATTGGTCTCCACCATGATGAGATCCTTGCCTACAGCAAACACGATTGCTTGCATCTGTGGTATGCTTGAACCTTCTCGCTCTGCCTTCAGATAAATGGGTTCAACATAGATGAAACCACCATTCATGGGCAATGTAATTAAATTACCACGAATCACGTTACTACCACTTTTATCCCACAAACTCAACTTTCCAGAAATTTCGGTGTTCTGGTCAATAAGAGAGTCAATCATGAGCGGGCCTTGTATTTCCAAATTCTTGGGCAGTTTGTAGAGCAGCAACTCACCATAATGCTCCCCATCACTTCTGGCCGCCAGCCAGGCCACCATGTTGTTTCGCGGCTGATCTCCTCTGGATGCCGGGGTAAAAGGCATTTTGAGAATAAACTCAGTATCTGTTCTGTCCGGATTATCAGGAAGAGCCATGACAGCATAATATGGTTGGATGTTTTCAGTCAACCCTCCCTCTAACGCTTTCTTGGCAATACTCCAAGTGTCTTCCTTATTGTAAAATACCGAGGAATCCTCCACATGATAATTTAGCAACATATTGCTTTGTATATTGAAATAATCTTCCGGATAACGAACATGAGCCCTCAAGTCCTCTGGCATATTTGATTTGGGCTGAAACACACCGGGGAAGATTTTGCTGTACGTTTTGATTACTGGATCTTTCTCATCAAAGATATAAAAATCCACTTCTCCATGATAAGGATCAATGGTGACTTTAACAGCGTTTCTTATATAATTGATGGAACCGTAAGGCGCGGCATAAGGAAATCCCGTTTTATGGGTATAGGCATCCAGCATCCAAATCATGCTTCCATCATTGCGCACCACCAAATACGGGTCTTGATCATAAGCCAAAAACGGTGCCAGGGTCTCTACTCTCTCCTTGATGTTGCGAATCATCAAAAGCTTGCTGTTGCCATCAATCTCACCTGTCACATAAAAACGAAGCGTGTCAAAATAAAAACTAAGCATCAGTTTGTTAAAAGGTGTAAAACTGATTCCACCACGTCCGTCATAGGTATTTTCCATATTGTTATCACCTTGCGGATAATCGAACTCCATCGTTTTACTACCTGCAATCACATAACCATATTCCTCATCCAATGTTAACTCACCAAAATAAAACCGAGGATCGATCGTCTGCAAACTGGGATACTCGGTCTGCGGTGGGATATCCTTCAAAACCAGTTCCGCATAGCCATTGCTGTCCATGACATTGGCAAAGGTTCCCACTACGCCAAATCCATGTGTATAGCGCATGGTAAGATTGATGAAGGTTCCTGCTTTTTCAGTCAAAGCTGGCTGAGATATTTCCCGAGCCGAAATCAAAACCTCCCTTAACCTGCCATCGATCATATAACGATCCACATCAATATCATTGAATCGATAGTAATAACGTAGTCCTTGCTGTTGCGAAATAACTTCCCGAAGCGGCTCAGGGTCGTTAAGACGCACATTGTCTAAAGTATACGTATTTTCCATCATATCCTCATAACCAAGCTTCACATCGCCAGTATACTGCTTGTTGATGACATCGTTGAGATCATAGGCTTCTCTAGTAAAAAAGATTTCCTGTTCGATATAGGCCTCTTCCAAAGCAAATTCATTGTTGCTCACGGAATACTGTACCACAGCAATGGCCACGTTGCCCAAAAGAAACACCGCCACATAAAGAGCCAACGGATATAGGAGAAAGCGGTAGTTTTGCTTACTTCTGTACAACAACCCCGCCAACGCTGCCACAAGGGCAATGCCAGTCAAGATAAATGCCAAAGGAATCGCAGCATGAATATCTGTGAATCCGCCTCCAAATACATAACCCCGTTGTGAGTAAAGTGTAGCAAAAATACTCATAAAGTTCCTTGCGGCCAAAACCAAAAAGCTAAGACTCAACAAACTGCCAAGCCATTTGCGAATACCCACATACATGGAAAGCTTGGGGTTGGTCCTGGGATTGAAGGTAATCAGCCCTGTCGAAAAATAGAATATACTGCTCAAAAAGAAGGTAGGCAAAATAACGCCTGAAAGCTTATCCAGCACAAAAGTGATCAAGGGGATTCTGAACAAATAAAACCCCACATCAATGTTGAAAATCGGTTCCGCGATACCAAATGATTCTGCCTGCATGAATTCCAGTACGCTCATCCACCCTTGTTGTGAAAAGGCGAGCCCCAAAACCATCGAGAAAACCAGGCTGCCCCAGATAATGGGTTTGCGTAGTCTTGATAAATTGAGCATCTGCATCTGCTCAACGCGCTGTAAAAAAGGCACCTCAAACGGATTGCGAATATCGATATAATCCTTTTTGGCTTTCTCATAAACACCTATCGCATGTGTTAAAGCATAGCGTAGAAAAAGAAAATATAGTAAAGAACTGGCCAAAAACAAAGCAATTTTGACCACAATAGGTGTAGAATAAAGATTAAGGTATCCGAGAACATTAAACCATGTTCCTCGAATATAAAACATAGCCATGAGTTGTAAAACCATAAACATAACAACCAAAACACCGATCAACAGGATTGGTTTTTTACTTTTCATCAGGGTTTGCTCCTTTCCAAGCAGAATGATTTCCTCTATAATGAGAGCGATTCACAAACAAGTTTACTTCTATATTGTACTCGTTTCCAAGAAAGAATTCAAAGAAAGAGAAAAAGAATGAACATACGCGAAAAATTGGCTCAAAAAGGCACCTTGCTTCTTGATGGAGCCATGGGCACCTACTATAATTTAAGAAATGATAAAAAGCTTCCGGTGGTAGATATGGCCGTACTGGACAATCCCAATGAGGTTAAAGCCATCTACCGCGAATACCTCGAAGCGGGTGCTGATGTACTCAATACCAACACCTTCTCGTCCAATACCTACAAACTGGGTATCCATCGCAAGGAACTAAAGAAACAGTTGCAAACAGCCTATCTTCTGGCCAAAAATGAAGCCTCCCCCTATGGCAAATGGGTGGCAGCAGATATTGGTCCCTTGCCGGAGATGGTGGGGGGAGAAGAAATTTCTCACCACCAGGCACTCGAAGAGTATTTCTTTATCATCGACTGTTTTCTGGAGATGGGCTGTGACCTGTTTAATTTTGAGACTTTTTCCACCACCGCCTATATCAAAGATTTGGCGGCCTATATCAAAAAAAAGTCCCCCGACGCTTTTGTCATGACCAGTTTTGTACTGAACAGCAATGGCTATACTGTTCGCGACTATTCTGCCCAAACCATCATTGATTCACTTAGTGATGATATAAATATCGATGTGGTTGGGTTCAACTGTGGAACTGGTCCGACCCATCTTTACCACAATCTGCAACACTTGGTTTTGCCTAATGGCTACTTCTCTGTGGTTCCCAACGCCAGTTATCCCGAAGTCATCGATGACCATATCATCTATTCCCAAAACCCGGAATACTTCACGGAAATTATGATGGATATGCGCCGTTTGGGTATTCAGGTGCTGGGTGGATGCTGTGGGACCACCCCAGACCATATCCGCTTATTACGACAAGCTATTGATAATGAGCCATGGCCCATCGAGCGCAAACCCGGAGAAGCTGTCAAACCAGAAGTCATGGCCAAAAAACGAAGTAATCCATTTGCCGAAAAAATGCAAGCCGGAAAATTTATCATCGCTGTGGAACTACCACCACCTAGTGACGCCAATATTGATGACGTAAAAAAAATGGCAAAAAAGATGAAGCGTGCTGGAGCCGATATTGTCACTTTTTCTGATTCACCTCTGGGAAGAGCCAGAACCAACCCCATCGCTCTTTCAGCCAAGATCAAGAGAGAAGTGGGTATCTGCGCCTTACCGCATCTATGTTGCCGAGACCGAAACACCATCGCACTAAAATCGGACCTACTCGGTGCCTACATTGAAGACCTGAACAATATTCTTCTGGTCACCGGTGATCCCATTCCTCAGGCTGAGCGTTCCGAGATTTCTTCCATCTTCAACTTGAATTCCTTCAAGCTGATAGAGTTGGTTCATTCCATGAATCAATCGGTCTTCGGAGATAACCCCTTTTACATTGGAGCTGCTCTAAATCTGAATGTGTCAAACCCGGACCGCGCTGTGGAACGTATGTCCAGAAAACGAGAATTGGGAGCTGATTTCTTCATGACCCAGCCCATTTATGAACAAGCCGTTGTGGATTACCTGCACACCAACCAGCTTGGTAAACACTATAAAATATTGGCCGGCATCATGCCCATAGTCAATTATAAGAATGCCCGGTTTCTGAATAATGAAATCCCGGGAGTCCATATTCCAGAATCTATACTGGCGCATTTTCATGAATCACAAAACAAAAATGAAGCCGAACAAATCGGGATAAATCTTGCCCTTAAGACCATTGAGTCGCTGCGCCATCAAGTGGCAGGCATTTATCTCATCACACCACTGAATCGCATCGAAATGATTGAACACATTATCAAAACCATTCGCCAATGGTAATCCTACCATTTTCATTATGCTAAGAAGAAAACGAGCCTCTCATCGTGTTGTAAACATGATCAGAGGCTCGTTTGGTGAATGACGATTTCTAATACTCATAACTCACTTCAGGCTTAGGATAATCAATACCGAAGGTCTCCACAGTAACAGTCTTCATCACTTGCGGTTCCAAAGGACAATCATTGCCATTTCGTTTCACAGAAACAATGCGACTTACTTCTTCCATGTTCTCAATAACCTGGCCAAAAGCAGCATACTCACCATCAAGATGCGGCGATTTTGCAACCATAATAAAGAACTGGCTTCCTGCGGAATCAGGCAACCTGGTTCTGGCCATAGACAAGATGCCTATGTCATGCTTTAAATCATTGGCAAAACCATTGCTGGAAAATTCTCCCGGTATCTGATAACCCGGTCCACCCGTTCCTGTAGAATTGGGGCATCCGCCCTGGACCATAAATCCAGGAATCACTCGATGAAAGCCCAGGCCATCATAAAATTTCTCACGAATCAAATAGACAAAGTTTCTTACCGTATTAGGGGCAATTTCAGGATACAGTTCAATGGTAATGATCTCACCATTTTCCATCTCCATGGTAACAATAGGTTTTTTGTTTTCCATAAATAGACTCTCCTTCGTGTTTGTGTCTGTTTCTAGACATCATTATAGCAGAAACGAAATAACTTGCACGGCCTTGGCTACTCTTTTCACCAATTTTCAAAAATTTGTCACCAAAATTTCACAAACCTGTTTTATGATGATACTGTAAAGAGGGCAAGAGCATTGCAAAATTCTTTCCCTTCACGTAAGCCATCACTCTTCGCCTGACAATCCTGGGGGTGCGGGTAAAACCATTGCATTGATTGGGCGAAAAAAGAGAGCGTGCAACATTGGTTCCGTCTGTTCATGAAGAAAATCTTCAAATGAAATAGCCCCTCACAACACCACAAAAAGTGAAGCTCCAAAACATGGTGCTCACAAAAAAGGAGGAAAATCCTATGGATCCATACATGGAAAACAACGCCCCTGGCTTGGAAACTTCTGCCGAACCGCAGGTCGATAGCGACACCACGGACACTGCATTTTCCGAAGAATACAAGGCCTTTTTGGAATACAAACAAAAACAAGAAAACAAAAAAGCTGACCGCAAACGTCACCGGACTGTACAATGGATAGCACTGCTTCTCATCCTTGCCTTTGTAGCTGGTATTGTGGTAGACGGCCAAACAAATATATATGACCGCACCCTGGATGCCTATTCCACGCTGATGGGAAATCAACCTGCATCCTCCGATACTTTTGTTCTCGATCAACAACCGCCTACTTCTTCTACGGCAAATGAAACGACCAATGCCATCTCACCTGTTGTAGCCATTGCCAAAAAATCTCTGCCCAGCATTGTGGCCATCGAAAGCACCGGTGAAATCACCAATCTCTTTGGAACCCGTTATCAAACCACCAGCACGGGTTCAGGGATCATCATCAGTGAAGATGGTTATATCGTCACCAATCAACATGTCGTAAATGGAGCCAATGCCCTTCGGGTCATTCTACAAGACCATACAGAGTTTTCAGCTACGCTCATAGGGCAAGATGCTTTAAGCGACCTGGCCATCATCAAGATTGACAAGACCGGACTTCCGGCTGCCACCATAGGTGATTCATCCACGTTGGAAGTTGGCGAACTGGTTGTCGCCATTGGAAGCCCCGTTGGCCTAAGCTTCGCTGGTTCAGTCACTTCCGGCATCATCAGCGGCATAAACCGAGAGGTTTACCTTGGCGATAAAACCATGAATCTCATCCAAACAGATGCCGCTATCAACCCTGGCAACAGTGGCGGCGCCTTGGTCAATAGCCAAGGAGAGGTGATTGGTATCAATGTGCTGAAATTTGCCGATGCCCAGGTGGAAGGCATGAGTTTTTCGATCCCGATCAACGAAGCCAAACCCATCATTGAAGAACTCATCAACAAAGGAGAAATCATTCGACCTAATCTGGGTATCCGGGGACGAGACGTGCAAGATCAAGAACAGAGACTAAATGGCTGGCCCCAAGGCGTAGTCATCGAAGAAATATTGCCTGATTCTGGGGCTTTCCAAGCTGGCTTATCCAGCCAGGATATCATTACCCATGTCAACGATGTCCGAATCGATTCCATCCAGGGCCTCATTGAAGTCATCCAAACTTATCAGGTTGAAGACATCGTAACACTGACACTGTGGCGAGAAGAACAAACAATCCAGCTGGATGTAACCTTGACGCCGAGACAAAATTGATCCTATGCAACCACAACCATACGAGAAAAGCAAAGTGCCACCTCTGACTATCCAGTTAGAGGTGGCACTTTGCCATCATCAATAATCTTTCCTAGACATCCAACCTTGTTTAGAGACTACGCACCTGCAAAACATCTCCTGTGATAAAAAGATTGACCTCAGAATCCTCCGTTACCTCTCCAGAAATAATGGCTTTGGCGATTAGCGTTTCCAGATGACGCTGAATATAGCGCTTCAGTGGTCTGGCCCCATATATGCGGTCATAGCCTTTTTCTCCCAAGAAGTCCAAAAGTTCTTCATCGTACCGCAAAGTAATACGTCGATCAGAAAGTCTCTTTTCCAAATTGGCAATAAGCAGTTTGACAATCTCTCTGATCTGAGATTTGCTGAGCGGTTTAAACAGAATAATTTCATCCAACCGATTTAAGAATTCCGGTCTGAATTTCTGTCGCATAGCTTCCTCGATTGATTCCTTGATCTCCTCAGGGATCTCATCTTCCAGTACATTGTCCAATAAGAAATGGGAACCAATGTTGCTGGTCATAATAATGATGGTATTCTTGCAATCCACTGTTCGCCCATGGCTATCCGTAACCCGACCATCATCCAAAATCTGCAACAAAACATTGAAAACATCCGGGTGGGCTTTTTCAATTTCATCAAATAAAATCACACTGTATGGTTTTCTGCGGACAGCTTCCGTCAACTGCCCTCCCTCGTCATACCCTATGTATCCCGGAGGGGCACCTAAAAGCCTGGAAACTGTATGTTTCTCCATATATTCAGACATATCAATACGAATGATGTTGTCTTCACTATCAAACAAACTTTCCGCCAAGGCCTTGGCCAATTCCGTTTTTCCCACACCAGTAGGTCCCATGAAAATAAAGGAACCAATGGGTTTGCTGGGATCCTTGATACCAGCCCGCGCCCGCAATATTGCATCCGCCACCAACTCAACGGCTTCATCCTGCCCGATGACACGCTTGTGCAATTCCTCTGCCAAACGAAGAAGCTTCTCTTTTTCCCCTTCCATCAACCTACTAAGAGGAATCCCCGTCCACCGGGAAATAATTTGTGCAATTTCTTCTTCATCCACTGCTTCTTTTAGCAATTCTCCTTGTTCTTTTTCCTTGGATTCGGCTTCCAAAAACAACCGCTCCAATTCGGGAAGCCTCCCATATTTAAGCTCAGCCGCTTTGTTGAGATCATAATCTCTCTGGGCCTTTTCAATCTCCAAATTGACTTCCTTCAATTCTTTACGAAGTGTCTTTACCTCATCCAGAGAAGATTTTTCCCTTTCCCAGGTCGCCAGAAGCTCCCGCTGTTCTTCCCGTAAATCAGCCAATTCCTTCTGCAGTTCTTCTAGCCTTCTCTTGGAATTGAAATCTTTTTCTTTCTTCAGCGCAGCTTCCTCAATCTCAAGTTGCATGATGCGTCTTCTTACATCATCAACCTCACTGGGCATGGAATTCATTTCCGTCTTGATCAGAGCACAGGCTTCATCCACCAAGTCAATCGCCTTGTCGGGCAAAAAGCGATCGGTAATATAACGGTGACTCAATACCGCTGCATTGACCAACGCACTGTCATAAATTTTTACCCCGTGATACACCTCAAAACGATCCTTCAAACCCCGAAGAATGCTGATGGTGTCCGTAACATCCGGTTCATCAACCAATACAGGTTGAAAGCGTCTTTCTAACGCCTTATCCTTTTCAATGTATTTGCGATATTCATCTAATGTGGTAGCTCCAATACAATTGAGTTCTCCTCTGGCCAACATGGGTTTAAGCATATTGCCAGCATCCATGCTTCCTTCCGTTTTACCTGCCCCCACAATATTATGGATTTCATCAATGAAAAGGATTGTCTCTCCTCTGGATTCCTTGACCTCCTTGAGAACCGCTTTCAACCGCTCTTCAAATTCCCCTCTAAATTTGGCCCCTGCAATCAAAGCCCCCATATCCAGAGAAAAGATTTTCTTATCCTTTAAATTATCCGGCACATCACCTCGAACAATTCGGTGCGCCAAACCTTCTGCAATGGCTGTCTTCCCTACGCCAGGTTCACCAATGAGCACTGGATTGTTTTTGGTCTTACGCGACAAAATTCGAATCACATGGCGAATTTCCTCATCACGCCCAATCACAGGGTCAAGCTTGTCATCTCTGGCTTCTTGCACCAAATCATGACCATACTTATGCAACGCTTCATAGGTTGCCTCTGGATTATCAGAAGTCACCCTTTGTGTGCCTCTGATTTTACTCATACTATGCAAAAAACGATTTCGGTCAATGCCCCATTCCTTTAACAAACTACCCACATCACCTTTGGCCTTTTCAATCAGACCAAGTATGATATGTTCCACACTCATATAATCGTCCTTTAAATTTTTTGCCTCTTTTTCTGCTTGATTCAGCACAACATCAAGTTCAGAACTTATATAAACTTTGCCAGCTTCTGCACCGGGTCCTGAGACCTTGGGCCTTTTCTCAAGCAACGATTCTACCCGCTCACGTACTTCTTTTTCCTCAATGTCCATCCCTTGCAAGAAACGAGCCAAGAGTCCTTCTTCCTGTTGCAGCAAAGCAAACAGCAAATGATCTGTGCCAACCTCCTGGTGACCATATTCCCGGGCTGTCGATTGAGCCTTGTTGATGGCTTCGATTACCTTTTGTGTCATCTTACTTGAATCCATGGCAATCTCCTTTCTCTCTTTGCTGGCAATCCAGCTTTAGTTTATTATATTCCTTTGGTCAGACAAGGTCAATGTTTTGATTGGATCCCTCAACAGAAAGAGACTGTACCAAAAGGCACAGTCTCTTTCTGTATTGGCATCTCCCTGCTCTTAAAGCAAAGCAGGAAAAAAACGGAAAACAAACATGGTCACCAAAACAGAAACCACAATAGCGGGTAGCAGGTTGGCTACCTTAATCTCTTTTTTGAACAAAATATTAATACCGATTGCTGCGATAAGAAGACCACCTGTCGCACTAAGATAAGTCACCACTTCCGAGGTCAGAATTCCTTCCAGCACTCCAGCAAACAGTGTCACCGTCCCTTGATAAGCCAATACCGGTAGAGCGGCAAAGGCCACGCCAATCCCAAAAGTTGAACCCAAAAGCACAGAGGTTACACCATCCAACGTTGACTTGACATAAAGAATCTGATGATTTCCAGTTAAACCGGATTCCAATGGTCCAAGCGTTGCCATAGCCCCAATGGAATAAATCAAACTAGCCGTGACAAACCCTTCAATAAAGGTACTTTCCTTGCTACCGGCAAGCTGATAGAGCTTTTCTCCCAAGCGATTTAGATGGCTGTCTATACCAATCGACTCTCCAATCACTCCGCCCACAATAAGTGATATGATGAGTACCAATTCATTCTTGGCCTGAAATGCCATTTTAAGACCAATCAAAATTACCACCAACCCGATGGCATGAAATATGGTTTCCTTGGCACGATCAGGGATACCTTTTTTAAAGATGAGTCCCAACAACGTACCCACAATGATAGCGATAACATTGACAATGGTTCCAAACATAGTTTATCCTTCCCCTGCAAATTCTATTTCATTATAGGGAAAGCAAAGAAAAGTTGCAAGGCATACTCAAAAAGCCACGACTACACCCTGATTGGCCGTATAGACAGTACTCAGACCATTGGTTTCCAAAATATGTATACTTCTAAAAGGAATGGTGCCCTCAATCATATCCCGCAAAGCCTCCGCACGCTCAAGAGCATTGCAGTGAGATATATAAATATCGATTTCTTCCACGTTCAGGTCATGTGATTTCTCCTGAATGGTTGTGAACAACTCCTTCATGGCTTTCTTGCTTCCTCTAGCATTTTTCACCAAAACAATTTCACCTTGGCCATCTGTCCCCAAAATCGGCTTAATATTCAATAAACTGGCAACCAATCCTTTGGCCTTGCTTAAGCGTCCATTTTTCATGAGATTGGAAAGATCTTCCAAAACAAAAACAGTCGTCAATGCATTGGCATAATCCTGAGCCATCCTAGCCATCACTGCGTAGGATACCCCCGCGGAAGCTTGTGTCAAATGCACCACAAAATGCGTTACCGCACTTTCCCCCGCAGAAGCACTCAAGGAATCAATAACATAGATCTCTTTATCCGGATGCTCCTTTTGATATTGCTCTTTGGCAGTCACGGCGCTACTGAAGGTACCACTTAAAGCTGAAGAAATGGTAATCACAAAAACAGCCTCTTCCTCACCAGCAAACAATGTCATAAAATCATGAGGGGAAGGGCAGGCCGATCTGGCCGGTTCCGCACAGGCTTCCATTAACGCAAGCAATTCCTCTCTGGTTTTTTCAGTATCACGAAATGTCTCCTTGCCTATGGTAATCACAAAAGGAGTCAAGCTCACATTCGCGAGCATACTGCTTCCCTGCTCCAAATCACATGACGTATCTGCAATAATCTTTACTGACATCTTGATCCTCCTTCACTTCCTAAGATACCCTTAGCGTAAAAGAAAACCAAAAAATACACCATCCTACCTGCGAGTGAATTACAAAAAAAAAAGGTGAAATTTCTCTCACCCTTCCATCACCTTCTTGGGTGATTTGCTTTCTCCTGATTCTTCAGAACATGGATCATTTGCAGTCTATTGCTCACCTCTAATTTGCGATAAATGCTCTTGATGTGGGTTTTCACTGTATTCTCCGAAATATTCAGCTCCAAAGCTACCTCTTTGTTGATCAACCCCTGCACCAAATAATCCATTACTTCAATCTCACGCTCTGTCAACCCCAGATTAGATATCCCTGCTGATTTTGTCACGCCTTGCATCACATCTTGCTCATAATTCAGAAAAACATGCGAACTCATATTATAAAATGACAAAATGGCAAACGTGGTGTAAGAAAGATGAGTCAGCTGCAAGTAGTAGTTTCTTAAGAGCAATACATCAAATAAAGTAAACGCAATTTGGGGCAAAAAAGCAATCAAGTATATTCTGGCATCCCTTTTATGGTAGGGATTCACGATACTCCGGTATTGAAAGACCAAAATAGCCGCAATAATAAAAACGCCCAAAGAAGTCAATGGATAGTAATAATTGATGGCCGCCCCGATGGCTCCCACCAAATCATTTCCAAACAAGAACATAAAGATAATAATGGTCATAACAAAGATGACCACAATAAAGCTCAAAACAGCCCGGTAAGTAATTTTTTTAATATAGCTGTTGATAGGGAAAAGTTGTATGCCAAAACGGGTCAGCATGCCAACGATCACAGTCACAGCCGCCACAACCAACATTGAAAACAGAGCATAGGTATATTCCAGATCAAACGTTCTGTTGGGCATCATAAGTACATAATGCGTGCTGAAATAATCATAGATATAGAGAATACCCAACAAGAATGCAATGGGGGTAAGCACCATAAGATTTTTTTTTACCAGCTCATCGCGTGTTTTTATGTATAAAAAGCTCACAAAGCTGACCATGGAAATCACGAACGCTGTTTCCACAAACTGAAGAAAATCGGTAATGGCAAACATGGCTGCTCCTTTTCATTCGGTTACCACGCAAGGCGATAGATGGATTCGACATCCTTGGCTCTAAGAATCTGAAATCCTCCCAAGGTAATCGTATCTTCCTGGGTTGCTTTTTGCGCCATCAAAGGGATATCTCTTTCCAAAACATCCACTTCCCGCAAACGAATCGGCAAATCAATGGCTTGATAAAAAGTTTCCAAAGCCTTGACTCCGCGCTCTATGGTCTGGGGCAAATCATCTAAATTGGGTTCGATGCCCAGCACCTTGGTGGCAAAATCAAACAGTTTGGCGTGATTGGCCGGGTATTGTGCCACGTAACGCATCCAGGCAGGGAAAATGATGGATAAGCCGGCACCATGGGCTATGTCATAAATGGCACTCAATTCATGCTCAATGCCATGCGAAGCCCAGTCTGTAGCTCTTCCAAGATCTAGAATTCCATTGTGAGCCATCGTACCTGCCCACATTAGTTCCGCCCGTGGTCCATATTCTTGAGGATGATGGATCACCTTAAGTGATAAATCAATAATGGATTTCATGGTGGCTTCGCACAAACTGTCTCCCAAGGTAATGTCCTTGGTGTGAGAAAAATATCGTTCCATCACATGTGCCAGCATATCGGATGCACCACACGCCGTCTGATAATTTGGCAGCGTCATGGTATGTCTGGGGTTCATACAGGCAAACACCGGTCGCATACAGGAAGCGCCCACCCCTCGCTTGATCCAACCATCCTCCTTGGTGATGACACTGAACATACTTGTTTCACTGCCAGCAGCCGGTATAGTCAAAACCACACCCAAGGGAAGCATCTCCCGTGGTGTTTTTTTGTAGGTAAAGAAATCCCAAACAGGATAACTGGATTTGACGCCAATACCGATGGCCTTAGCAGAATCGATTACTGACCCTCCACCTACAGCCAGAATACAATCTATTCCCTCCTTATTACACAGGTCAATGCCTTCTTCCACCAAGCTCAATCTAGGATTTGGCACCACACCTCCAAAAGGGATGACTTCAAGACCTTCTTTTTCTAACAAAGCCACAATCTCTTGGTACAAACCAGATACCTTTATGCTACCGCCGCCATAATGAAGCAACACTTTGTTTCCCAAGCCTCTCATCATTTTTCCTACGGCCTTCTGAGATTTTTCACCAAAAACAATCTGGGTTGCGTTTTGATATTGAAAGTCCAACATGCCCTACCCTCCAAGTATTTAAATTTGCTATTCCCATTCTATCACATCTCTAAGAATAGATAAGATACAGACACTGAAAAGCTGGTTTTCTTTTTTCACGTGCAACATAGCCCTTTGCCAATATTTCTAGTACAATAAACATGCATATTACTGGAAGACGAGGATTATAATATGGACAAACAACCTACGCATGTATTCGGTCATAAAAATCCTGATACAGACAGTGTCGTATCGGCCACGGCCCTGAGTTATCTAAAAAACAAATTGGGTGGTCGGACTTTACCCTATCGCCTAGGCGATGTCAACAAAGAAACGATATTTGTCTATAATCGTTTTCAGGTTCCCATTCCTCCCCTACTGCAGGATGTCAAAGCCCAAGTCAGCGATTTGGATTATGAAAAACCACAGGCCATGCGCAAAGACCATTCGATTGCTCATGCCTATCGGCATATGCAAGAAACCAATGTGCGCACCTTGCCCATCGTTGATGATCACAAACAACTACTGGGTGTTATGACCATGTATGATGTAGCCATGCATATGATTACCGGCACAGAGGGTGATCCCATGAAAATTGTCACAAACTATGACAACATGCTCTACACGATTGAAGGCAGAGAATGCGTACGTTCCAAAGAAGAAATCAATGGATTGATAACCGTTACTGCATATCATACCCAAACAATAATCAATGAAAAAATCCTGCATGCGCAGTCCATTGTTATTGTAGGAGACCGCCACGAGATCATCCAGCATGCACTTGATGTAGGTGTAGAACTGATCATTGTGACTGGAGGCAAAAATCTTCCCCCTACGTTTCGAGAAGAAGCCTTGAAAAAAAAGATCAACATCATCATTACTCATCATGACACCTACCAGACAACCCGTTTGATGGCCTTGGCCAACCGCATTGAGAGCATAATGAAAACAGAAAATCTGGTCAAAATCGTCTGCTCTCGCTACCTAGAAGACGTCAGAGAAATTCTGGAAAAATCAAAACACTCAAAATTTCCTATCGTAGACGAACACCACCATTACCAGGGAATCCTAAGCCGCCGAGACATCCTAAGGCCCAACCGAAAAAAAGTCATATTGGTAGACCACAACGAGTTCCATCAAAGCGTCGAAGGTATTCAAGAGGCCCAAGTTCTGGAGATCATAGACCATCATAAAATCGGGAGTATCGCCACCATGCTGCCCATCAATTTCAGAAATGAAACAGTGGGTTCCACTTCCACCATCATCTACGACATGTTCAAGGAAAAAGATACAAATGTACCAGACCATATTGCTGGCCTTCTGCTGTCTGCCATTCTGTCGGATACTTTGTTTTTCAAGTCCCCCACCACCACAAAGCGCGATAAAAAAAATGCCCAAGTATTGGCAAATATGCTGTCACTAGACCTAGCTGGTTATGCCAAAGAAATGTTCCAGGCTGGCACTTCCATTGCCGATATGCCCAAGGAAGATATTTTTTATAATGACTATAAAGAATTCGATTATAAGTCCATGACACTAGGGATATCACAATTCTTAACATTGGACATCAAAACCATTCAAGATCGAAAAGATGAAATCTTCAGCATGATGCACACGGCCAGAATACAAAGAAATTTAGGGCTGGTCCTGGTCATCATCACTGACATCATCAAGGAAGGCTCCTACCTCTATTATGATACTGCTCACGAAGCCATCCTTACGGAAGCATTCAAATTACCGCAGATTTATCAGGGTCTCTTCGTACCCAAGCTCATCTCCCGGAAAAAACAAATCATTCCTAGCCTACTTGAAGGAATCGATCTTCTGGAAATCATATAGAAACTACTTAGCTTAATGAAAAGGCTCTGCTAGATTTTAGTGTTGTTTATATGATAAAAAAATTGGACTTCAAATAATCATGTCCTATTGTTTTATTATTTGATTTTCTCTTATATTTTCAATACATTTATCATTTCGAGGTGCAACTGTAAATATCATTCAGCATCTGTCTTAGCAGACAATTTATCAATCTTAGACTCTAATGTATCAAGTTTAGAAGCCAATGATAATATTACCCTAACGAACACCGTAACTATAGTGGAGATAACAATAATAATTCCCCATGTGTTATTCATTAAGAACTCTCCCAAAAAAGTCATAATAATGATCAACATAACAAAACACATCAAAAAAATACCCAAAAAGTCTTTCAACAATAAATCCCCCCGACCAACATTTTATAAGAATAGATAAACAAATTATGAAGCCATTTAGACATCATAATTCTCAATATATTTTTGCAATTTACGGACAGCAGTCGCTTGACTAATCCCCAAATATTTGGCCACACCCACCGTAGTCCTGAACTGCTCATACGCCTCCATAGTGATTCTTTTTTCATAGAATTCCAAATATTCTTTGAGATCTATGGTTGACTCAAAATGCGCACTGGAATATGGTGAAATCTGGGAAGGCAAATGATGTCCCTGGATGATATGATCATCTACTGTAAGCACCAGTTTCTGTATAAGATATTTAAGTTCACAAACATTCCCGGGCCAATCGTAACAAGCCAAAAGCGAGTTCGCCTGCTCACTAAATTCAAGATTGCGGCCGTACTTCATGTTGGATTTTTCAAGAAAAAGTTTGATAAATGGAATAATATCCTCTCTTCGTTCCCGCAAACTCGGACAATGGATACAGGCAATATTCAGTCGATAGAACAATTCCTTATCAAATTTTCCCTCCTTGACCAACTGGGTCAGATCCTTTCCCGTGGTAGCCAAAATACGAACATCCAGGTCAATGATTTTTTCACTTCCAGGCTTGAAATAATATCTGTTTTTTATCAAATGCAAGAGTTTCTTCTGGTTGTCACTGTTCAACAGTTCTATGTCTTCAATGAGCAAACTCCCCTCATTGGCCATTTCACAAAGACCAACCTTTTCTGGCTTTTCTCCATTTTTATCAAAATAACCAAATAGTTCATCCTGCAATACATTGTTCTTAAAGGCACTGCAACTGACTTGTATGAATGGTCCCTGGGCCCGATTACTTCGGCGATGGATTTCTTTGGCGATCATACTCTTGCCAGCACCAGCTTCCCCCGTGATGATAACCCCAATTTCCGCAGAAGCCATTTTTTTCACCACGCGCATGACTTTCATCATTTTCTCACTGTTGGCCACCAACTCAAAGCGCATATCTTTGCTTCTCAATTCTGCGAGCTCTTTGGAAATCAACGCATTTTTTTCCTTGATAGCTTCATATTGATTTCGCAATTCCTGGTAATTGGACACATTCCAGGAAGAATAGGTGATAACATATTCTAGTTTCTGGTGCTCATCAAACAAAGGAACACCAGTCACCAACAGTTTATCTCCAAATTGGTCTGGCTGAACGAGTGTCTCCTTTTTTTGCGTACTCAGTACTTTCATCCCTACAGAGGGATTAAATGTACCTTGTTCTTCCAAATAAGAAATGTGTTTGCCCTGATACTTCGTATCATGAATCCCATACAGGGATTCACAAGTCTGATCCATAAAAATAATCCGGCCCGAACCATCTGTAATCACCAAACCCGTTAATAATTTGGCCAAATACTTTTTCGCAAACTGCTTAAATTCATGCTGTTTGGCAGTCAATGCTGTCACCTTCCATCCGTATATGATTCTTGCGTAGCCATCATTGGCTCATGGTAAAAAAAGTGTAGTCCAAACTGGCTTTCCAGTCTGGACTACCAAAATTTTTAAATCAGAACTTACCAGCCTGCAAAAGGATATGCCGGCTCATGATCTGCATATTGTTTTGGCCATACGCAGTACCAGTCATCTCCAGATGTATCGGCTGCATTGATATCTTCAGGAATATATTGCCCCACGCCCCAACTGAAATCGGCTGCATTGCCTCCGCTTGAATTCATGGTGTAATCGTAACCTGCCAAACTAAATGTATTACTGGTCATAGCATCGATCATAGCCTGTTTGTCTACACTGCCTGCAGCATTGGCTGCTTTGGCGGCAAGTTCAACGGCCATGAATCCACAAATCAAATCATTGCCAGGAATACTATTGTACTTCTCTTTCACATAGGCTGCCAAGTAATCCTTGCTCTCCGATTCGTATTTGCTTTTGTATACAGCATAGCCAAAGAAACCTCTTTTGGCAATAGAAGGATCTAGTCCACCAAATTCAGGATTGGTCCAAGAAATAGGATCCCAGCTCATGCCTTCGATAATCATATAGGGAGCAGAATAGTCCATCTCTTTGGCTTTTTCAATCAATTGAACGCTATCTTCAAAGTAGAACGGAGCAAAGAGAATATCCGGTTGGATTTCTTTCAACCTAGATACAATGGGAGTCCAATCGCCTGCCATGGGCTCGAAATATTCATGATAAACAATTTCGAAACCATTTTCTTCCAGATAAGGAACTACGGAATCTGCAATCTCATGTCCATAAGAAATTTCCAAATTTAAAATAGCAACTGTTTTAGGTTTTTCCAAACCTTTGGTATCCCATTCATCAAAGCTGGCAAAAAACTCAGCCACGTCATGCCACCACATGCCACCTCTCCACTGATCATCCATCTGGATATTGACAATACTCTGGCCAAATGCTTCGTTGGCAACATAGCTGTCTGCGGCTATACAGAACATGATTTGGTCATTTTTATCCACAATGGGAGCAGCAGCCAAAAACGGTGATGTATACGGTGAGAGTAAAAAGTCTACTTTATCTTGGGTGATTAGTTTTTCATAAAGCATGGGAATTTTGGCTTCATCAAATTCATCATCATAATATTTCAAAACAACTTCACGGCCATTGATTCCTCCGAGTTCTTCATTGACGTACTTCACAGCCAACTCAGCACCTTCAAAAGCTGCTTGTCCTGCATGGGCTACAGGACCACTTAGCGTAAATGTCGAACCAATCACAACAGGATCTGTTGATTCTACGGGAGCTTCTTCCCCATCCTCTGATGGAGCCGGCTCCTCCGCAGGGGTCGAGCAACCCACCAGCAACATGCTGGCCAGCAATAAGAGAGTTACGAGAGTGACAAAAAATCGCTTCTTGATCATTTCCTTCTCCTTTCGTGGAACCTAGGTTCCAATGTAAATCTTTTGAACCGCTTCTGTATCCAACAAAGCCGCCGAGCTACCCTCCAACACAATCTCACCTTGTGTCATTACGTAACCCCTTTGGGCAAAATCCAAAGCAATTTCAACAATCTGTTCCACAATCAATACCGGAATATCCATTTTCAGAGTCAAGTCCTTGAGCATCCGGTAAAGATCTTCCACCACTTTAGGCGCCAGTCCCATTGAGATATCATCCAATAGAAGCATCTCCGGACTCTCCATGATGGCTTTCCCGATGGAAAGCATTTTTCTTTGTCCCCCACTAAGAGAACCAGCCAATTGCCCTTTTTTGGCTAACAGCTGTGGAAAGGATTGATATACCAATTCCAGATTCTTTTGTCTCTCCATTTTGGCCTTTTTCCTACGGCATGAAATCATCAGGTTTTCTTCTATGGTCAGGTTGGGAAACGTGCCACCTTCTTCAGGAACCTGCACAATACCCAGATTCACAATTTCATGAGGCAACATGCCATCAATGCGTTGTCCTCGATAAAAAATTTCACCACTTTTCGGTTTTAGAATTCCAGAGATGGTTTTCATCAATGTGCTTTTACCTGCACCATTGGCACCTACCATAGCCACACATTCTTCTTCCTCGATAGAAAAGCTTAGTCCGCGCAACACATCTACCTCTGGGTCATAGCCTGTCTTTAATTGATTAACTTCCAATATTTTCATTGCTCTTACCTCCCAGATAGGCTTCAATGACACCTGCATCTCGTGCTACTTCTTGTGGTGTTCCACTGCATATCACTTTTCCAGAATGCAACACAGATACCTGATCGCAAATTTCCTTGATGAAAAGCATGATATGCTCCACCACAACCACCGTGATGCCCATTTTGGAAAGTTTCTTCATCAATTCCATTCGCGAGTAGATTTCTTCCCCAGACAACCCACAGGATACCTCATCAAACAAAATGATTTCCGGATTGCATGCCAATGCTCTAGCAATCTCAACGTTTTTTTTGTCCGGCAAAGACAATTCCTGGGTCTTGATATGCATCTTATCCGTAAGGTTGGTAATTTCCATGATTTCATCGATACTGAACTTTTCACGCTCTTTATTCTTTTTGCCCGCCGTAGCCCTGGCTACCCGCACATTTTCCAATGGAGTCATGCTCTTAAAAGGCATAACTGTCTGAAAGCACCGGCCAATTCCCAATTCTGCAATCTTATGAGTAGGTTTTTTCGAGATATCTTCTCCATTGAACAACACTGAACCCTGATCAGCCCTAAGGACACCACAAATAATATTAAACAATGTCGTTTTTCCAGCGCCATTGGTCCCAATAATGCCATAAATCTGATCTTTTTCAATCGAAATATTGACTCCGGCGAAAACTTCCAAGCCGCCAAAACTCTTTTTTAAATCGCGTACTTCCAGTATGGCCATTACTCATATCCCTCACTTTCAAGCATGTCTATTCACCTTGTCTCTTCTGGTATGCATTTTTTATTTTCTTCACCAGCTTGACGATACCAGGATAAATACCCTCTTTACTCAACATCATCACCACCACCAACAAAGCACCTACCATCAAGTAATGTCCACCATTGACAGTAATGACCGATCTGGCTACTTCCTGCAAAATTATGACAATCGTACTTCCAAACAGAGCACCCAGAACACTGCCTATTCCACCAATATAGGGTCCCAGGAGAATAAAGATGCTGGTATTGTCTCCAAAGCAGGCTGAGGGATTGACAAATCCACCATACAAAGCAAACAAACCTCCAGCCAGACCAGTCAGCATAGCCCCGATCACAAAAGCACTGGCTTTGGTTTTATAGATATTGATTCCTATCATTCTCGCTGCTGTTGGCACATCACGAACTGCTTTGAAGCGCAGTCCAAGATCCTGATTGACCAACCACTGTACAAAGATTACGACGGCAATGGCAAAACCAATGATCAAAGGATACGTAAAGTTCTTGCTATAGGTAGATATAAAAATACCTCTCGTGGCAAATAAAGCAGGTGTGACCACTACGATACTTCTAATCACTACACCCAAACCATACGTACCTACCAAAAAGGGAAAACCCTGCACTCTAAGCAAAGGATAAGAAATAATCAAAGCAAATATTCCAGCCATCAATGCTCCCAAGAGCACCAACAATAAAAGGTTGATATCCAGTTTGTATCCCACGGGCAAACCGACTGTGTATGCGCCAATGCCAAAGAAAACTGCATGGCCAAACGATATTTCACCAATATATCCACCCAAAAGATTCCAACCCTGGCCGGCGATAACGAATAAACTGATGTAGGCTATAAAGTTGGCAATAAATCCTGCATCCGTCAATCGAAGAAACAGCATGTATAGTATGAAGGCAATAACGCCACTGACCACCCATTTTTTAAGATTCATTTTGCACCTCTTTCGTTATTTTGCCTTGAACAGTCCACCAGGTCTGAAAATCAGCAGTAGCAGCAACCCTACAAAAAGAACAGCTTCTTTCAATGCTGGAATCCAGAAAAAACTGGTCAACGATTCCACCAAACCAACCAAAAGGCCGGCCAAAATAACTCCACCTAAACTTCCCATTCCTCCAATGATAACGGCTACCCAACCTTTGAAGGTGAGTTCCAACCCTACCGCTGGCGTGATCTGATGGGTCAGCGCGTAAAACGTTCCTGCCACTACGGCAATGGCTGAACTGATACCGAAAGATATTGCGCAGATTTTCTGATAATTGATTCCTGTCAGCATGGCCGTGATCCGATCGACAGAGCAAGCCCGAAAAGAAATACCCAAATCCGTTTTTTGCAACACAAGACTTAGCACCAGATAGATAAGCAGCAACGCTCCCAAAGACAGTAGATGTACAACCGGAACCGTCAGGTTACTAAAATTTAAGGTTGCATTGCGGTAAGGAACAGAGATCATACGATAAGTGCCTGACCAAATGATAAACTCAATGGCCATGATACACATACCAAGCCCCCAAGTGACCATAATCTGTGCCTGGTATCTTCCCTGCCAAATTTCCATACTCATAAATGGTTTCATGAAAATGACCTGGATATAATAACCAATGAAAAAGAAAATGGGGATCAAGACGATTAATGAAAGAAATGGATCCAAACCGATTGAAGTAAAGATAAAATAGCCCAAATACGCCGCTAAAATGGCCAAATCCCCATGCATGTATGAACAAATTTTCAGTTTACCAAAAACCAGAGCAAAGGCCAGCCCCAATAGAGCATAGACGGATCCGACACCCACTCCTCCTAATATGGTTTGTATTAGTCCTGTGTATTCCATAAGCACTCCTCATATTCATTCTGCAGATTCATGTTAGTACTCAAATTTCAACGCCAAAACACCAACAACATTTTGATAAGCTGCATTCATTTTTTCTTTAATCAGCTCTTTCTTTTGACTCAAATCAGCATGAACTTCTGCATCCTTAATGGAAGGTAAATTAATAGCGACATTCATCAAAGCTCCCTTGCAGGCAGTACGTGCGCACTCAGTAGCTACACCACAGTCACTTAAAGCATTCGCATTTCCGTACGTAATGACCTCCGGAAGCAGCTCCAAAACGGTCACAGCCGCTTCAGCCGTTCGCATCGGTACCTGTGCGGCTATAATATTGGCCTTGGCAATGGCTTCCTTACGAGCATCAATCTCTTCTTCTGTTGTTTTGGGAAGACGAAAAGCTGCCATCACTTGGTTAAAAGCGTCCGTATCTTCATCCGCCAATCTTAAAAATTCATTCTGCAAGTCCTGTAACTTTTTTTGTACGGCCGGCAAAAAAGGCTGGGCCTCTGGATATTTGCTATTCCCAATGGTCAAGCCACAAACCATATTCCCCAGTCCTGCGGCAAACGATCCAGTAACCGCAGCAATGGTGCCACCGCCTGGAGCAGGGCTTGAAGAAGCCAGTTCAGCTACAAAAGCATCTACATTCATTTTTACCAACATATTATTCTCCATTCTACTGTATTGAGGGGGGCAAAAATGCCCCCGCTCTCATATCCAGTCCTTTATTCAAGCCCTACCAGATGATTATCTATGATCTGAGCTCTGTCAAAGTGTTCCAATTGCAAAAAATACTCAGCCGCCAACATCAGGGCCTCCTGCCGTA